>JBHJOM010000009.1:0-15169 GCA_050329715.1 Phycisphaerae bacterium | reverse complement strand
CTAATGCCTAATGCCTAATGCCTAATGCCTAATGCCTGAGGCCACCACTTCCACCACACCTGCCAGGTCACTCGTACTGGCTTCTTTCGTCGGGGGATGGCCAAGGTCTGTCAGGGTTTTTGTGGTTTGCGGGCCGATGCTGGCGATCTTTACCTTTGCCATCGCGGCGGTCGCGTCTTCGCCCAGCAGGTCGATGAAAGCCCGAGCTGTGCTGCTGCTGGTGAAGGTCACCCAGTCCACATCGCCGGCGAGCATGGCGTCCTTCAGGCCCTCGGGCAGGGCCTCGGCCGGGCGGGTTTCGTAGATCGGCACGTCCGCCACGCACGCCGCCCCGCCGGCTTTGAGTCGCTCGGCCAGCGCGGGCCGCGCGATGTCCGCCCGCAGCAGCAGGAACCGCCGATCGGCCACCTCGCCGGCCTCGGCCAGCGCGTCGGCCAGGGCCTCGGCCAAAGCTCGCTCAGGCACCAGGTCCGGCAGGATGCCCAGCGCCCGCTTCACCGCCTCGGCCGTGGCCTGGCCCACGGCCGCGACCTTCACCCCGGCCAGCGCGCGGGCGTCGAGCCCGAGCCTCGTCATCCGTTCCCCCGCGGCCGAGGCACCGTTCGCACTCGTGAAGACCAGCCAGTCGTAACCGCCGGCGTTGCGAAGCGCATCCTCCACCGCGACCAGGTCGCCGGCGGGCTCCAGGCGGATCATCGGCGCTTCGATCACCTCCGCACCCAACTCGGCGAGCATCTCGGCCAGGTCACTGGCCTGCTGGCGGGTGCGGGTGACGACGACACGCCGGCCGAAGAGCGGGCGGTTCTCGAACCAGTCGATCGTCCCGCGCAGCTTCACCACCTCGCCGATGACCGTGATCGCCGGCGAGCCGATGCCTTCCGCCCGGCAGACCTCGGCGATGCTCGCCAGGGTGCCCACGGCCGTGCGCTGCCGCGGGGTGGTGCCCCATTGAATCGTCGCGGCCGGGGTGTCGGGGCGCATGCCCGCCTCGATCAGCCGCCCGGTGAGTTCGCCAAGCGTGCGGACGCCCATATAGACGCACAGCGTCTGCAGACGGGCGAGGGCGGCGTAGTCGAGGCGGTCGGGGGTTCGGCCGGTCTGGCGCTGCCGGGCTTCGTCCAGTTGTTTGTCGGGCTCCTTCTCGTGGCCTGTGATGATGGCAAAGCCGCTGTTGAAGTCCCGGTGCGTGATGGGGATGCCCGCGTACGCCGTGGCCGCCAGGGCGGCAGTGACGCCGGGCACCACCTCGAACGGCACGCCGGCCGCGGCCAGCTCGGCACACTCCTCCCCGCCGCGCCCGAAGACGAACGGGTCCCCCCCCTTGAGCCGCACGACCGTCCGCCCGGCCAGGGCCTCGTCAATGAGCATGCGGTTGGTGTCCGGCTGGGCGACGTCGTGCTTCTGCGCCCGCTTGCCGACGTAAACAAGGCGTGCCTGCCTGCAATGGGCCAATAACGCGGGGGAGGCCAGGGCGTCATAGAACACAACCTCTGCTCTGCCAAGCAGTTGCGCACCGCGAACGGTGAGCAGGCCCGGGTCGCCCGGGCCGGCACCCACGAGGTAGACAGTGCCTTTGGGAGGGTGGGTCACGTCCGATTTCAAGGTTGCTCCCGTGAAAATGGGGGAAGTTTGGCGGCCCGCATGCCGATGACAAGTGTGACAGCCGGCCGAGGCTTGCCGGCGAAACGGGTTTTCGGGGTAACGAAGATGGTAGCACTTACACACGCAACACGTAGCCGCATGCGACTCGTCCCGGCCGAGGAGGCACAGGAGATCGGCGTCGAGCGACGCATCTTCCAACGCGCTCAGGTCGACATGCGCATCACCGGGCGACGGACCGACCACAACCTCGCCGCACGACGCGAGCCGTACCTCAACCTCCGCCTGCAGGACGTCAGCATCGGCGGCTGCGGCGGCATCAGCCAGGCACCGCTGGCCTCCGGGGAGCGCGTCGTCCTCTTCTTCCCGCCGCAAGGCGATCAACCCGGCTGGGACGCCGTGGGCTACGTCCGCCGCTGCAGCCCGGCCCGCGAAGGCTACCACGTCGGCGTGGAGTTCGACCGCCTGCCCATGGCCGCCTGAAACACGCCGGCCGAGGAAGATCTTCGCCCGCCAGCCGCGTTGGCGACGACGCGATGTGCTCACGCATCCGCCGAAGGCCCCGGCCAGTCGCCTGAGAAGACTTCCGTCGCCGGGCCTGTCATCAGCACGTGGTTGTCGTCACGCCAGGCAATTTCCAGGTCCCCGCCGGGCAGGCGCACAAGCACGTTTCTGTCCGACCGCCCGGCCAGCACCCCGGCCACGGCCACCGCGCACGCCCCGGTTCCGCACGCGAGTGTGATCCCGCTGCCACGCTCCCACGTCCGCATCTTCAGCTCCGACCTGCTTACCACCTGCACCACGTGCACGTTGATGCGGTTGGGGAACTGCGGCGCGTGCTCCATGGCGGGCCCGGCCTGCTCGAGCGGCACCTTCGCCACGTCGTCGCAAAAGACGATCACGTGCGGGTTGCCCATCGAGACGCACGTCATCTGCTTCTGCATGCCGGCCGCCTCGAACCAGGGCATGTCCGCCAGCAGCCACGCCTCGGCCAGCGGCACGTTCACGACCTGGTCCGTGTCGTAGGTCGTCGGGATGCGTCGGCCGGCCAGGATCGGCTCGTCCATGTCGACGGTCACGCGGTCCACGCGCCCGCCGACGAGGTGCAGGTCGAGTGAGAGGACGCCCCGGCCGGTCTCCACGCGCATCGGGTTGGCCCGGGCCAGGTTGCGGTCGTAGGCGAACTTCGCGACGCACCGCACGCCGTTGCCGCACATTTCGCCTTCGGAGCCGTCGGCGTTGAACATTCGCATCCGCACGTGGGCGTCGATGCCCTCGGAGGGCGGCAGCACCAGGATCAGTCCGTCGGCTCCGACACCGAAGTGCCGGTCCGCCACGGCCACGGCCAGCCGCTGCGGGTCCGGGACCTGCTGGTAAAAGCCGTCGACGTAGACGTAGTCATTTCCGATGCCGTGCATTTTCACGAAGCGCATGATGCAGAGCATACGCCGCCGGTTGGTCACGGCGATGCGCCGGTGCGGCGTCTGGTGAAGTCGGTGACGAAGGCGCGGGCCTTGCTTGCGGTCATTGGTCTTGTCCTTGTTAACCCTCTGCTGTCCGCCGGGAGTCGGAATGTCCGATAAATTGACCATGAGCTTTCTTGACCAGATGTCCGCCGTGACTGAGCAGGCCGCCCAGGCCATGGGTGCCGACGCGGGCGACTTTTCCACCTCGAAGACCACCGAGGCCGGGCAGGCGGCGGAGCGCAACTTTGCCGTGAACATCGGCGCGTTGGCCGCGACCCAGCCCCAGGCCGGCTGGACAGATCTGGACCGGCCGCGCATGCTCGAGTGGGTCTTCGGGCGTGACGGGCAGCTCACCGCCCGCACCGCCGAGGGCCGCTGGTGGGCCGGCTGCTCCATGCCGACCCGCGTCGCCTCCGGGCAGCTGGATCAGCTTCGTCATGACGCGGCGGTGGTGGCGATGGCCTGCCCGCCGCACGCGGCACACGTTTCGGCACTCCTCTGGCACCTGCATGATGCGCAGGCGGCGCTCGTCGTCGTACCGCGGACGTCGGACGCTGCGGTGATACTTTCGTGCGAGGACTTCTCCGAGGCGATCTCCTCGGGCCGGCTCTTTCTCCTAGTCGGCGAGAGCTGGCCGAGAGCGTTTCTTGCCGTCCTGGCGGACAACCCGGGCCTGCCGCCGCCGGCCCAGGTCATCCGTGTCACCCTGAGCGAAGACGACGCCCAGTTGGCCCGCGTTGGCGAAGTCACGCAGGAACTACAGCGTCTGGCCGTGCAGGTTACGCAGGAACGGCGTCGGCAGATCGAGGCGATCAAGGGTGCGTGGCACGCGGGTGCGCCGATCGACCGTCGCGGGATCTGCGTGGTCGGCCCCGGCGGCTTCCGGCTCTGGCGCGACACCGGGCGGGTCCTCGGCTCTCTCTTCGGCCCCGACGCCCGCGAGACCGGCGCGCGTCAGGTGGACGTCCGACGCGTAAGGACCGACCGGGCCACCGAGCTGTCGCCGCTGGCGATGATCCATGCCGCCCACCGCGCCGACGCCGTCGTGGCCGCCGACTTGTTCCGTGCCGACAGCCCGGAGCTCCTCCCCGACTTCGTACCCTGGATCACCTGGGCCACAACCGACCGGGTGCCGGCATTCAGTACAGCCACGGCGTATGACGGGCTGATTGCCGCCAGCCCGCAGGTGTACCAGGCGGCCCTTGCCGTCGGCTGGCCTGCGATGCGCATCCGTCAGGCCGGCTGGCCGACCGTCGACCTGCCCGCCGCCCCCGCCGGGCCGCTGCTGCTGCTGTGCGACACCGCCCCGACGCCCGTACCCGAGCAGATCGCCAGTTTCAGCAGCCTTGTGTGGCTGTGGGAGGCGATCGGGCAGGAACTCCGACAGACGCCCTCGGCCATGGACGTCGGCATCGAACGCTACCTAGCCGAGCGGCTCGCAAAACTCGACCTCCCTGCCGAGCGGCTGCCCAAAGACCTGTTCGTGCAGCGGCTCATCGTCCCGGCGTACGCGCAGGGTGTGGCGTTGAAGCTGCTGCGGCTGGGCGTACCCGTTACGATCCGCGGGGCGGGGTGGCTGGAGCTTGATGCGTGCGTGCCGGAGGATTTCGCCGGGAAGCTCGCCGAGGCCGCCGGGCCGCGGGTGCAGAACGCCGCCGAGTTCAATCGCCTGCTGGCCGAGGCATCGGCGCTGGTGGACTGCTGGCCCGCCGACTGGCCCCACACGGCCCGGACGTGCGGGCGTGCGCTGCTAAGCACGGTAAAATCGTCGGATTCTGCCGTCAAAACGAAGGCCGATAAGCTCGCCGCCGGCGGTGCAGGCGGCATTGAGCCGGCTTTCGGGGCCATCCACGGCGGGCTCGTGCTCGACCTGCTTGAGCAGGCCGTGGCGACATTACAGGAATAGGCACTTTCCGGTTTCGGTACTCAAGTCGGGCCGGCCGCGGCGGCATTCAGGTCGCCCGGCGGTCGGGTCGAAGTTGTTAGCGTCGGCAACGTGAGCACACGTCCGACTTCTGAGTTCTGACTTCTGAGTCCCGACTGCACACCAACCGGAAAGGCCACACCATGCCCTCACTGATTGAAATCGTCGAACGCGTCAGCCGCGGCGACTGGGTCGACGCCGAGAAGCTCGAGGTCTACCTCGAAAGCAACAACGCCGCCGAGAAGTTCCTGGCCCACCACGCACGGGCCATGCTCGACCTTCGCCAGTGCCACCGGCACATGCTCACCGCCATGGAAGCCATGGACTACGCCGACCAGAAGGTGCTCAGCCAGTTCATCGCCGTCTCCGGCTTCCTCGGGCTCGACGAGCACCGGACGGCCCCGATGGTGAAGTTCGGTGCCAGTGCCATCGGCCGGCGCGAGATCTCGCTGGGCCTCGAGGCGATTCAGAACGGCATAGCTCTGGACCTGGCCGCCGGGGGCGACTTCATCAACAGCGCCGCCGACGCCGAGCAGGTCGCGATGGAGTACGACCGGGCCGCCGGCATGATCGACTTCCGCCCGGCCGCACAAAGCTGGAACCACAAGATCCCTCGCGTCGCGTACCTCGCCAGCGCGATCGCCGACGACGAGCCGACGGCCCGCACGGTCATCGGCTGGGCGCGGCACATCGACCCGAAGAAGGTCAAGCTCACCGTCTACAGCACAGAGGCCGGCGTCCGCCGAGACAAGCAGCAGTTCCCGCAGGCGTCGTACGTCTCCAGCAGCCGCCGGCGCGGCTCCGGGACGCTCGAGCAGCTCTCGGCCGCGAAGATCGACAGCTGGCTGGCCCCGACGGATGTGGAAACGACCGCCGCTGCGAAGCAGCTCGCCGAGAAACTGATCGAGGACCAGGCGGACATCGTGATCTTCGACACGACGCCCGCCGACGCGATTGCCGCGATGTTGGCAGCCTGGCCCGTGGCCGCCGCGAAGGTCAACCTGTGCCGCCGCACGCCGATGCTCAACCGTGGCATCCAGCAGGTCTGGTTCACGGACCGGCAGGTGCAGGAGACGCACCGTTACAACCTGGAGAGCCGCGACGTCGCCACGCACTTTGTTTACGAGGGCATCGACGCGTCGGACATCCCGGCGGAGTCGGCCCGGCGTGGGCAGTACGGCATCCCGGACCAGGCCGCGGTGCTCGCCACCAGCGGCGAGGACCTGGACGCCGGCATCAGTGAGGCGATGGTCGAGGCGATCATCACGGTGCTGCGGGACAACCCCCAGGCCGTCTGGCTGCTGGTGGGCCCGGGCGAGCTGAGCTGGCAGAAGCGTCGCTTCGAGGCGGCCGGGGTGGCCAAGCGGATCGGCTTCGTGGGCAAGCGTCGCGACGCGACCAGCTTCCTGCGGATGGCGGACGTGTACGTCGCCGAGAGCCCCCGCCCGACGGCCACCGGCGTCCTGCAGGCGATGGCGATCGAGAAGCCCGTGGCGATCCTTGCCGGCGAAGGCCGACTCCACCAGGCCGGGGAGTTCGTCGGCGAGGAGAACCTCATCGCCGGGACCCGCCCGATGGACTTGGTCCGGCAGATCAACGACCTGATTCGCGACAGGGCTTTCGCTGCCACCCTCGGCAAGACGATGGGCAACCGCGCCGGCAAGCTCTTTGGCGTGTGCCACACCGCCCGGAAGGTCGAAGGCCTCTGCGGGGAGATGTTCAAGCCCGCCGACGTCGCCGACATCGAAGGCGAGGACGAGGTACGCAAGGCGGCCTGAGGCCGCCGCCGTCAGGCCGCACAATCAGGGCACGATGGTCTCATCAGCGTCAGCCGGCTGCCTGTCAGCCGGCTGACGTTCTGTTAATGGAGAATGCACATCGCGCTTGACAGCCGCCAGAAGCAGATTAGTTTTTAACTAAACGGTTGGTCAGCGTTTGAAGCGGTTCACGCTTTACCCCCCTGCCGACCGTCCGCTTTCTGGAGGAGAGATATGCTGTCGGTACTTCGCTTGTGCCTGCCGGTCGTTTCTCTGTTGGCGGTAACCTCTCTGCCGATGCCCGCTTACGCCGACCCGGCCCGTCCCCGCCTGCTCATCATGACCGACATCGGCGGCGACCCGGACGACCAGCAGTCGATGATTCGCCTGATGAACTACGCCGACGAGTTCCGCATCGTCGGCCTCGTGGCCACCTCCGCCGGCACCCCGGGCGACAATCTCCCCGACCCGACCCCCCGCACAGACCTGATCCAGCAGATTGTGAACGCCTACGGCCAGGTCCGGCCGAACCTGGTCAACTATTCGGCGAGTTATCCGACCGCCTCGGAGTTGTCGGGCGTCATTGCCGCGGGCAACCGCTTGCGCGGGCTGCCGAACATCGGGACGGGCAAGAGCACTGCCGGGTCCAACCTGATTATCTCGGCCGTCGACGCAGCGTCGCCGGACGACCCGGTGAACATCAGCATCTGGGGCGGCGCGACGGAGTTGGCCCAGGCCCTGCACGACGTGCGGGCCACCCGCACGCCGGACCAGACCGCCGAATTCCTCGGCCGGATGCGAGTTCACGCTATCGCCGACCAGGACGCCACGAGCACGCAGCGCGGCACCGGCAACTGGATTCAGGCGGAGTTTCCGGGCCTCTGGTACATCGAATCCCGCGACGCCACGGGCATCGGCCAAAGCGCGCCGTTCCGTGGCATGTACCAGAACCAGACCCGCCGCCAGAACAACACCGGCACAGCCATAAACGTCGTCCCCAGTTCGCTGTTCGGGCTCGTCGAAAAACCGTGGGCCGACGCGAACGTCGTCAACAACCACGGCCCGCTCGGGGCGATTTATCCGACCAACGTGTGGCGTGGCCCGACCGGCAGCGCCTTTCCCGGCAACAGCGCCTTCAACGCCCACGGCGTCAAAGAAGGCGATACCCCAAGCTGGTTCTACTTCCTCAACAACGGCCTGAACATTCCAGACGAACCGGGCTTCGGCGGCTGGGGCGGCCGGTTCAAGCCGACGGCTACCGCGCTGTTCATCCCCGACACCGACGCCCACCCATCGCGGGCGACGGACCGTTCCCTGGGTCAGGTTTACACCGTCGCGCGTTGGCGCGAAGCCTTCCAGCGTGACTTCCAGGCCCGCATGGACTGGAACGTCGCCGGCGCCCAGGGCAACCGCGCCCCGGTATCGCCGCTGGGGGCGTTCGAATACACCTCTGTCGTGGCCCCGCCGGACAGGCCTGTCGAGCTTTCTGCCGACGGCTGGACCGACCCGGACGGCGACCCGCTCAACTACAGCTGGTGGTACTACGCAGACCCGTCGAGTTTCAATGGCGACGCGGCCGAGTTGAACCTCCTGGGCACCGAAGCCCTCCTGACCCTGTTGACGCCTGACGTCACCGATATCGTCACACTCCACCTGATCCTGGAAGTGACCGACACCCCCGAAGCCGGCCAGGTGCCTTTGACCCGGTACCAGCGGTTCGTCGTTACCGTCGACCCGGCAGCCATTCCCGAGCCGGCGTTGGGCGCGACGGGACTGGCGGCCCTGGCCGTGGTGCGGCGGCGACGCCGCTGACGGGCCGCTGACGGGCCGGTCCGGCGGAAGCAGGCCGGCCGACGGCGTTTTGCGCCGCCCGCGTCCGGGCGTTCTACAATCCTCCCGTGCCGACGCGACGCCGAACGCTACCCTGCATTCTTCTCGCCAGCCTCTGCTTCTGGCACGGCCCGGGCCTTCTCCCCGCCGCAGCACAACAGCCGCACGCCGAACCCGCCGACCCACAGGCCCAGGCCGACCGCGACGAGCAGGCCGACCGCGACGAGCAGTTCCTCAACGAGGCGATGGCATTCAGTGTCAGCTTTCATGCCGAGTTGAGCGCCCTGCCCACCCTCGAGGCCGACCGGGTCGATGCCTGCCTCATGCTCGAGCCCGACGAAGAGGGCAACCTGCGCCTACGTCTCCGCGAGCCGCTGGCCGCCGGCAGCTACTGGCTCAAGCCCGAGGACGAGGCCGGGTTGTTCCGCCTGCAGATCGCATACGCCGGCAACGAAAAATCCCTGCACGTCGACCTGCGCCGCCTTGAGGTCGATCTCGTCACCGGCCGTCAGACCTACACCCACCTGATCGACTCGCCGTGGATGTTTCAGGTCGACCGCATGCTCACGACCCCGGTGTACCAGCTCCAGACAAACCTGCTGCTGAACGACATCACCGGCGAACCGATCCGGACGCTGCGGGTGATCCGCCACTCGGACGGCGGGCCGACGCGCCGACAGGAGTTCTCCGCGGAGTCGTTCCACGCCCTGCGTACCACGCACGCCGAGCCCTTCGCCGAGTACGCCGAGCCGATGCTCGCGGAGATGGGCCTGCTGCTGGGGCTGGACCGCCCGACGCCCGCGGCCGCGTGGCAGGTATTGGCCCCTTACGCCGAGCCCGACCCGGCGACGGCCGACCGCGTGCTGCGCCTCCTGCGGGACCTGGACGCCGACGCGTTCGACGTCCGCCGCCAGGCCGCCGACGCCTTGGCCGCCGCCCTCGCTGATGCCGGGCGCGATGCGGCCGTGGTGCTCATGCGGCAGGACCCGGCGTCGCTCTCTGCGGAGCAGGCCTCGGCCCTGGACGCCCTGCTGGCCGAACACCGCCCGCTGCCGCCCGCCGAGGCCCAGGCGCTGGCCGACGACCCGGACTTCCTGGCCCGCGTGCTGCTCATCGACGACGACGCCCTCCGCCGGCTGGCGAAGGCGCGGCTCGAGCGGCTCATCGGCCGGCCGTTCCTGTTCGCCCCGGGGCCGGACGCCGCCCGGCAAGTCGAGAACCTCCGCCGGCAGTTCGCCGAAGACCGGGCCGGCGGAAACGGCACCGCCGAGCCTCACCCCACGGCCGACCCGCTTGCCCCCGAGGCCTCGCCTCGTCGATAACATGCCCATGCGCTACCTCCGAGCCACCGGCGGCCTGGCCGGCACGAACGCCTACCTCGTCATCGACGACGACACCTCCAAAGCCGTCCTCTTCGACGCGCCGGACCACACCGTCGCCCCCCTCCTCGACGCCGTCGAACGCGAGGGCCTCGAGCTCATCGGCTTGTGGCTCACGCACGGGCACTTTGACCACCTGGCCGACCACCAGCACGTCACGGACCGCTTCCCGAACGCCGAGGTGCTCATCCACCGGTTCGACGCCGACCGCCTGCGCAAGCCCGGCAGCAGCATGTTCCCCCTGCCGTTCGTCATCCCGCCGAGGGAGCCGACCCGGACCATCGAGGACGGCCAGACGCTCCAATTAGGCAACCTGACGGCCACGGTGCTGCACACGCCGGGGCACGCCCCGGGGCACGTCATGTTCCACTTCGAGGCGAACAAACTGCTGATCGGCGGGGACCTGATCATCGGCGGCGCCGTCGGCCGAACCGACCTGCCCGGCAGCGACGAGCGGCAGATGATCGACTCCGTCCGCCGCGTCATGGCCCTGCCGGACGACACCGAACTGCTCCCCGGCCACGGCGAGCCGGGCACGCTCGGGCAGGAGCGGGCCACGAACCGGTACGTGCAGGCGATCCTGCGGCACGGCGGCTTCGCGTGAAGGCCCGGCCGTCCGATGGCGCGCGGGTAATTATTCAAAACCCCCGTTGCATCCGGCGGCGTCGTGGGTAACTTCGGCCGTCTGGCTTAGAGCTTTAGCCAGATTGGCCGGTCCTGCCTTGTCTCGCGTTCGAGAACCCAACACGAAGCGTTCGACGGCTGCCGCGGCGGACACCGCCGCCAACGGGCAGTCCCCCGCCGACTCCCCCGCGCCCTCGGCATCTCAGCCGCCGCCGTCATCGCCGACACCATCATCGCCGACACCGGCGTCGCCGCCGCCGCAGCCTTCCGTCTCGGCGGGCATCACCAACTATCAACTGCTGCGCTGGATGTTCCGGTTCCTCATGCCGGTGAAGGGCACCGCGGCCCTGGCTTGCCTGGCGCTGGCGGCGTGGGTCGCTACGGAAATCATCGCGGTCCGGCAGACGGCCATGGCCATCGACCGCATCAAGCGGTTCGACTCGGCGGTCTACGAGCAGTCGCCCGGCTTCTTCCAGTGGCTCTTCTCGGCCTCGGTGAACGCCTCGGCGGTCCGCGGCGTCATCCTGGTGCTGGCCGCCGTGGTCGTGCTCATGTGCCTGCTGCGGTTCGTCCGCGAGGTCGTGAACATCACCCTGTCGATGTGGATGGTCTTTGGCATCCGCGAGGCCGTCTACCAGAAGCTGCAGACTGTCGGCTTCAGCTTCCACGACCGCGTCCCCTCCGGGCAGCTCATCAACCGCGCGCTAGGGGACCTGCAGAACGTCCGCATGTTCGTCCAGACGGCCGTCCTCACCACCTTCGAGATTCTGCTGGTCGTCGGCGGGTACATCCTGCTCATCGGCTCGCGGCAGCCGTGGGTCGCCCTGCTGAGCCTGGCGCCGCTGCCGGTCTGGCTCTGGTACGTCCGGCGGTTCGGCCGAAAGATCCAGCCCAGCAGCAAGGAGGTCTTCGAGGCCGAGGACCGCAACGTCACCAACCTCTCCGAGAATATCGCCGGCGTTCACGTGGTGCGGGCCTTCGCCACCGAGGCCAACGAAATCAGCAAGTACCAGGCCCGCACCGACGACTACCACGAGCGCGTCCGCCGACGCATCGACCTCTTCGCCGACTTCGTGCCCGTGCTGCGGCTCATCGGTGCCGCCAGCCACCTTTCGCTCTTCGCGGCCACGGCGCTGTTCATCATCCACGGGCGGATGAACGTCGGCGACTTTCTCATCCTCGGCAGCGCGATGGGCAGCATCCTCGGGCGGCTGCAGCAGGTGAACGTCATCAGCGAGCAGTACCAGAACGCGATCGTCTCGGCCCGCCGGCTCTACGAGGTGCTCCACGCCGAGCCGAACGTCAAGCAGGACCCCGAAGCCGCCCCCCTGCCGGCCGGCACCGGCGACATCGCCTTCGAAAACGTCTCCTTCGGCTACGACCCGCAACGCCCGGTCCTGCACGACGTCAGCTTCACCTCGCCCGGCGGGAAGCTCATCGCACTCGTCGGGCCGACCGGCGCCGGCAAGAGCACGCTCGTCGGCCTGCTGGCCCGCTTCTACGACCCGCAGCAGGGCCGCATCCTGCTCGACGGCGTGGAGCTTTCCCGCATCCAGCTCGGGCCGCTCCGCCGGGCCGTCAGCTATGTCTTCCAGGAGACGTTCCTCTTCTCCGACAGCATCGCCGCGAATATCGCCTACGGCCGCCCGGACCTGATCCGCCAGATGCACCGCAGCGGCACCATCCCCGGCGAGATCGAGTCCGCCTCGCGCCTGGCCCAGGCCCACGACTTCATCAGCGAGATGCCCGACGGCTACTGGACCGTCATCGGGGAGCGGGGCAGCAGCCTCTCCGGCGGGCAGCGCCAGCGGCTGGCCATCGCCCGGGCGATCCTCGCCGATGCGCGCGTGCTCGTGCTCGACGACGCCACCGCCGCCATCGACCCGGAGACCGAGGACCTCATCCGCCGGGGGCTGCGGGCCGTGATGCACGGGCGGACGGTCTTCGTCATCGCCCACCGCATCTCCAGCGTGCGGGCCGCGGACCTGGTGCTGGTCATCGAGCACGGGCGGATCACGCAGCAGGGGACGCACGACCAACTCGTCGCCGAGGGCGGGCACTACAAGGACATCGTCGAGGTGCAACTCTACGGCGACACGCCCGAGGAGCACCCCAGCCACATGGACCGCATGCGCCGCTACCGCCGCGAGGAAGAACCGCACAACGACGCCGACGACCCGGTCAAGGAGCAGCAGGTATGAACCGCCTTGCCTCGGCCGTCTCCCCGATCGCCCGCAAGACCAACGCGGCCGTGCCCGTTGCCGTCGTGCGCCCCGAGGAGGAGGACAAGCAACGCCCCCTGGACCTGCGGCTCATCAAACGCCTGCTGGGCGAGATGCGCCCCTGGCGCGGCCGGTACGTGCTGGGCGTGCTCTGCGCCGCCGTACTGGCCGGGCTCGAACTGCTCGGCCCGATGTTCCTCAAGTGGATCACCGAGCGGGTGGAGCTTTACGCCCGCGGCGTGGCCGACTCGGGCACCTCCGGCGAGGCGACACGCGACGTGCTCGTCCTCGTGGGCGTCTGGTCCCTCACCATCGGCGTGGCCATCCTCATGCAGCGGCTGGCGATCAAGATCATGGTCAACGCCGGCGAAAACGTGCAGTTCGCACTCCGCAACAAGATCTTCGCCCACCTGCAGAAGCTGTCGATGAGCTACTTCGACCGCAACAAGCTCGGCCGGATCATCAGCCGCGGCACCAGCGACCTGTCGAGCCTGCGCGAGGTCAACGTCTGGGGCGTGAACCACATTCTCGTCAACACGATGACGATCCTCATCGCCAGCCTCCTCATGGTCACCCTGACGGACTGGCGGCTGTTCGCCGCGGTGGCGTGGCTCGGGCCGGTGCTCTTTATCGTCAACAGCTACTTCCTGAAGCGAATCGGCCGCGGCTGGCAGGTCGTGCGCGAAGGCTTCACCCGCGTCAGCACGAACCTGGCGGAGAACATCACCGGCGTCCGCGTCGTCACCGCGTACAACCGCCAGGGCACCAACCTGCACACGTTCAACTCGCTCCAGCAGGAGAACACGGCCAACAACATCCGCGTCGCCCGGCTCAACGGGCTCTACCAGCCGACGCTCCAGGCACTGGGCTTCGCCGGGAAGGTCATCATCCTGCTCTACGGCGCGTACCTCGTCGCCACCGGCAAACTGGCGGACGCGACGGACGGCACCGTCGGCGTCGGGTCGGTGCTCGCGGCGTTTTTGTACTGGGACTTCATCGTCAACCCCACGCTGCAACTGGGCATGTTCTACAACCAGATGCTCATGGCCATGTCCGGCGCCGAACGCGTCTTCAACCTGCTGGACACGCAGCCGGACAACGCCGACACGCCCGACGCCTACGACCTGCCGACGCTCAAGGGCGAGGTGCGCTTCCAGAACGTCACCTTCGGCTACAAGCCCGACGTGCCGGTGCTGCACGAGGTGAGCTTCGAATGCCGCGCCGGGCAGACGTTCGCGCTGGTCGGCGCGACCGGCAGCGGCAAGAGCAGCATCATCAACCTCATCAACCGCTTCTACCAGCCGCAGGGCGGGCGGATTCTCATCGACGGGCATGACATCACCCGCGTGACGTCCCACAGCCTCCGCCGCCAGACGGGGCTCGTCCTGCAGACCAACTTCCTCTTCAGCGGCACCGTGATGGACAACATCCGCTACGCCCGCCCCGAGGCCGACGAGCAGGCCATCTACGCCGCCGCCGAGGCGCTGGGCACCCACGCGGCCATCCTGCAGCTTCAGCACGGCTACCAGACCGACGTCGGCGAACGCGGCGGCAACATGAGCCTCGGGCAGCGGCAGCTCATCTGCTTCACCCGCGCGTTCCTGGCAGACCCGAAAATCCTCATGCTCGACGAGGCGACCAGCGCCATCGACACCGCCACCGAACTGCTCATCCAGCGGGCCATGGAACGCCTCACCGCCAGCCGAACCACCTTCATCGTCGCCCACCGCCTCAGCACCGTCATGCGGGCCGACTGCATCCTCGTGCTGGACCACGGCCGCATCGTCGAACGGGGCAGCCACCAGGAACTGCTGGCGACCGACGGCCGATACGCGCGGCTGTACGAGCAGTTCGTCGAACACACGAGCTGAGTCGCGGCGGTCGAAACGGGGGGGGGTGTAACACAGAGGCCGCAGAGATTGGGAGATCACAGAGGGGAAGTGCAGGGTTGGATGGGGCGTGCCCGGGTTTTGTCCGCCGACCCGAGCGCAATAAAAATGTCATCCTGAGCGAGCGCAGCGAGTCGAAGGACCTCCCGAGGCGACAAAGCCAGTTGGCGTTCCCTGGACTTGAAGACCATGCCGCGGCTACACGCTCAGCGCCAGGGAACACGCTTCTTCTTGATCAATCGTCGAGATCGTTCCACTCGCTGCGCTCGGTCACGACGACACGCTGGAAGCCGCAAGGCCCCGCCGGCCGGCCGGTTGAATCGCCCTCCCTCCTGACGGCACTGAACCTCACGAGATGAAACCTGACGCCACGCCCGCCGCGGCGTATCGTATACGTCATGCGACCCGCCGCCCTTATCCTTCGTACCGCCGGCACCAACTGCGACGTCGAGACCGCCCACGCCTTCGAGCTGGCCGGG
>JBHJOM010000008.1:0-43383 GCA_050329715.1 Phycisphaerae bacterium | reverse complement strand
CTCGGCCTCTACGAGGCCGCCTATCGCTGGGCGCGCCAGCCGATAGCACAGGTCTTCACACCGCTTCTCGGCCCGGCAGTCGCGGCGTTGAGCCCCACGCGCGACGACCCCGCCGCCTTTCGACGTGCGGCCCGTGCCATACTCAACCCGGTGTTCGCCGTCACCGTGCCGGTGCTCGTCTACCTCGCAGTAGAGGCGGACGCCGTGATTCTGCTGCTGATGGGCGGGCAATGGGCAGAGGCCATTCCGCTGTTCCGCGCGCTCTGTCTGGGTGTGGTCGCAATGGCCGTGCTGAAGACGACCAAGTGGTTCTACATCTCGCTCGGCAAGACGAAAAAGCAGTTCTGGTGGGCGATGGCTTCAAGCCCGTTCCTGGCCGCGGCGATTCTGGCGGCGGCGCCGTGGGGTGCCTTTGGCGTGGCCGTCGCTTTCGCAGCGGCGCACTGGGCGATGGTGCTGCCGGACCTAGCAATCTGCCTCCGAGGCTCGCCGCTGAGTCTTCGGGGGTATCTGCTGCTGCTTGCCCGACCGTTCTTCGCCGCCGCCGTTGCTGCCGCCGCCGCCTCGTTGCTCGGTCATACGATCGACCAGCCGCACTTCGTGGAGCTGCCGGCGACGGCGTTGGTGTTCGGCATCGTGTATGCGACTGTGTGGCTCGCGCTGCCGGGCGGCCGGCGGGCGGCCGGCGAGGCGATCGACCTCGTGCGCAGCATGCGCGAGAAGCCCCCCCTGCCGACGGCCGTGCAGGAACAGGGGCACGACTGAGCCGCGAGCGAAACGCTTACGTTATTTCGACGCCTCGACACTCGAAGCTTTCCCGGCGGCCGACGGCTGCAGGTCGGCGGGCTTAGCGTGGCCGCCGGCGAGGTGCTCGCTGAGCCGCCGGGCCATCGCCAGGATCGTCATCGTCGGCGCGGCGCTGTGGCCCGTCGGGAAGACGCTGCTGCTCGCCACGTAGAGGTTCTGCGTACCGAAGACACGGCACTGCTTGTCCACCACGCCGGTCTCGGGTGTCTCGGCCATGCGCGTCGCCCCCATGTGATGGGCGGCGTCCGCCCAGTCGTCGAGGCTCGGGGGCTTTTGCCCGAAGTCGAGGCGGCCAAGGCCGGCCAGCTCGAACCGCCGGGCTAGCTCCGCCAGCGTGGCATCGAACGAGCGGTAATCCTCTTCGTTCAACTGCCAGTCGAGCACGAGGTTCGGCAGGCCCAGCACGTCCGCCTCGTCGCCGAGGCGCACACGGCTCTGGCGGTTGGGCGCCTGCTCCACGTACATCCCGGCCAGGTAGTGCGCGACCTTTCCCCGGCGGTCCTTCAGGCAGACGCGGCGGAGCACCTTCCACGCCTCCTTCGGCGAGGCGAGCAGGCGAAGCAACCCCCCGGCCGCCGAGCCGAACTGCTTCTTCGCCAAAGCGGCCTTGATCGGTTCGGTCAGGTGCCTCGCGTAATCGACGGCGTAGTCGTAAACCGGGCTGAGATAGACGGCGTGGTCCAGCAGCTTGAGTTCGCGCTGCACGTCGTCGGCGAGCGAGAGGCTCACGTGGAAGCAAGGCCGGGGCTGCGTGTGCGTCCAGCGGTGGAGCATCCGCATGGCCGGGCCAGGGTGGAGGATTGCCTTCTTGTTCTTCGGGTGGTCCATGTGGAATCGGCCGACAAGGCCGTTGGCGTTTCCGACGCCCTCGGCCCGGGCCGCGTCCGAGGCGAGCATGAGCCGCGCGCCCTCCAGCCCGCCGGTCGCGAGCACGAACTGCCCGGCGGCCACGCGGCCGGCCTTGCCCTTGAGCGACTTGAACTCGACGTGAGACACCCTGCCCTCGGCGTCCTCCACGATCCGCGTGGCGTTGGCCCCAAGGACCACCTGCACGCCGGGTGCCTGCTCCAGCTCCGGCCCGAAGCGGGCGGCGGGACGCGTGGCCGACGCCTCCCAGTAATGGAACGACAGTTTCAGGCCGTGCTTCGCCAACTCGGCCCGGGCGGCTTGCACGTCGGGCGAGGCTTCGAAGGCTTCAAAGTCACCCAGCCTGTAGTCGCGGGCGACGGCGTCGTAGTACGGCTTGAGGTCCCTGCGGCAGATCGGCCAGCCACTGAACGGGATCCAGTCGCGCCTGGAAAAGTCCAGGTCGTCGAAGGTGCGCCACTTGCCCGTCCAGATGTTCGCAGTGCCGCCGAACTGCCGGAGGCGAAACTCGCCACGAAAGATCTCCGGCAGGTAGGGCGTGAACGGGCTGTCCGGCGAAGGCACGCGCACGGGCCGGCCGGCGCTTTGCACTCGCGCAAGTGCCTGAACTTCCGGGTCGAACGATCGCCTGCCGCTCTCGAGCAGCACGACGCTCATGTCCCGACGCGCCAGGTCGCGGCAAAGGTCGATCCCGGCGATGCCGGCGCCCACGACGGCAACATCGGCGCGAAGTTCTGTCGCGTCTTCAATGTCGTCAATGTCCACGATCAAAATTACGTCTCCCGTCTGCCATAAACCCAGTCCGTCAACGAACGATGACGGCATGTAGCATCGCCGGCATCATCGAATCCACTTCGCTCCGGCCCGGGCCTGTTCGCATGCTGTCGAACTGGCGGTACACCAGCCTGTCCAGCGGCGGCAGAAGCCTGAACAACACCTCGTTGAGCAGACGCACCGCCGGGAAGACTTCGCACTGCAGGTTGATTCGCTGAAGCAGGATCGCCACCGTGAGGAAGGGCCCGCTTGAGCCGCGAAGCACCGATATGTCCCGCCAATCCCGAAAAAGGTAACGGAAGCCGTTGGGCGTGTAATGATAGAAATTGTCCGGTGCGCCGTGGAACGGGAAAACGGCGCTGGCCGACAGAACGAGCCGCCCGCCGGGCCGGAGGATGCGGGCAAACTGCGCGACGAGCTTGGCCGGCTCGGCGATGTGCTCCAGCAGACCCGTGCAGACGATCAGCCCGAAGCTGCCCTCCTCGATTGAACCCAGGCATGCGTACGCGGGGTCCGCACGGAGGTCCGGTTCCGTGCCGGCACGGGAGGAGACGACGAAGCTGTTGGGAAAGTGCCGGCGGTGGTCGATATCGACGCAGTGAACGACCAGTGCCCGCTCCCGGCTGGCAAACTCCGCGGCGAAGCATTCGAGTGCGGCACGGCTCAGGCGCCGTCGGGTGAAGTTACCCGTACACAGCCGGTGCCAGAGCGAAGCATAGGCTTGCCGGCTCATGAGTTTGCCTCCGGCCGGTGCGCGGCGTGTAATACGTCTGCCGCAAATGCAGCAAGTCGCCGGGCTCGCTCGGCCCAGCCGAAACGCTTGACGTAACCCAGGCCGGCCGAGGAGAGCCGGGCGGCCAGTTCGCCGTCCGAGAGAATGCGGCGTACGGCGCTGGCCAGCGCCGCCGGGTCGTTCGGCGGGACGAGCATCACCGGGGGCTCAGGCGCGTCGGCGATCAGCTCGCGAACGCTGGGTACATCCGACGCGATCGCCGGCACGCCGTGGGACATCAGCTCCAGCAGCTTCATCGGGCTCGTGAACCGCTCGCTCACCGCGCTGACGCCCGTCGGCAGCGGGCAAATGCCCACGCGTGCCCGGCCGAGGTACGCCTTCACCTCCGGCGGGTGCACATAGCCGGTGAGCGTAAGCTGCCGGCCCGACGGACCGGCGCGAGCGCGTGCACGCCTCACCTGCTCCGGCTCGCCGCCGACGAGTGTCATCGACACCTCCGGCATCAGCCGAAGCGCTGCGAGCGCCACATCCAGCCCCTTGCGTTCTTCGAATTTTCCGACGTAGATCAGGTCGATGTCGTGCCGGACGTCATCGTGAACGTACGGGCCGCAGTCGGGCAGCTCCGTGCCGCTGGGCAAGACCAGCAGCGGTGCCTTTACGGCGAAGACGCGTTGCAGTTCATCTCGTATACCCCCCGAGACACAAACCAGCCCGTCGCACCCCTCCACCGCCGCACGTTCCATTGCCGCCATGCGACGGCCGGCAATGATCGGCAGGCTCGGCAGGCGCCCGCGGTCCGGCCGACAGCGCCGGTGCGCCTCGTAGATGAACGGCGGCCTGCTGCCCCCGAACGCCCGGAACAGCCGCACGCCCGCCTCGCCGCGGGACATCACCACGTCGTAAGGCGTCAGCTTCGCCGCGGCGTCCTTCGGACGGCCTGCGGCCAGAAGTCGAAACCCAGGGGAAGCGGCGACGCCGTAATGCGCTAACACCGCCTGCGGCGGCTCGTCCAAGTGCCGGACCAGCACGTCCACCGCCACGCCCTGCGCCGCGATCTGGCTGGCAGTCTTCAGGATCTGCAGCGGGGCCGCCGCCTGAAACGGCAGCGCGAGGTCGTAGTAATAGGCAAGACGCATTCGCTTCAGGTCGGTGTCGAGTCTTCGACGGTCACACTTCGCGTCAGTGCTGAAGGATCTCGTCAGGTGCGGACTACGGTCACGCCGTGCTCGCGGGCCGCTTGTCCGACAGGCACGACGTCGGCCTCCGGGCGAGCTTCAACCGATGGTAAGATGCCTGCAAGCTCAAATAAAAGCCGTTCCAGCTCCGCCCCCAACGTGTCGGCGTTGAACTGCTTGAGTACGACCTCCCGCCCGGCACGGCCCATGGCTTCAAAATCGTCGGCGCGGGCCAGCAGGTCACTGAGACCGGCGGCAAGGGCCTCGGCGTTTCGTTCGGGCACGCACCGGCCGGTCGTCGGGTCGTGCACCAGCTCCGGCACGCCGGCGTGCTCCGTCGCGAGCACCGGCAGGCCTACGGCCATCGCCTCCATCAACGCTACGGGCACGCCCTCGGTGTTACCGTCCCCTGCGGTCACGCTCGGCGAGACGAACACGTGTGCCGCCGCAAGTACCTGCTCAACCTGCCGATGCGGCAGCCAGCCTTCGATGTGCACGCAGTCGGCGACGCCAAGCTCATCAATGCGGCGTTGGAGGTCGTCGCGCAAAGGTCCGTCGCCGATGATCCGGTAGTCCAGCACGGTTCCACGGTCTCGAAGCATCGCCACGGCCTCGATGGCGTAGACCAGCCCCTTCTTCTCCACAAGGCGGGAGACGGAGACGAGCCGAGCTGTGCCTCCGGGCTCGAGCCGCCTCGGCGTGAAGCGGAATTGCCCGGTGCAAACGCCCATACGATGCACGAGAATACGCCGCCAGTCGCACCCGAGGCCGCGCAGGATGCCGGCAAAGTAGTTGCTGACGGGCAGGAAGAGGTCGCCTTCGCTCAGCAGGATCCGCCGGCCGGGGGCGTGCGGCTGCCGCGCCAGGTCATTGACGTCCACCCCGTGGAAAATCGTCGCGATGGGGCCCTGCAATGCGCCGACGCGCCGCATCGCCGCGGCATGCCGACCGGCATCGGCGAAATGGCACAGCACCGCATCGAACCGGCCATACGAGGCAAAACTTGTGTCGAAGAGAATAGAAAAGTCAAAGTCTCGCAAGCCGTGCCGGAACGGGTTGATCGCAGCCACTGCAAGACGTGGACTTCTGCAAAACAGCTTCAGCAGACAGGCGAAGACGGCCCGAATACGATGATGCGCCATGGCCGGCCCGACGGGCACGACCGTTACAAAATCGAGCATCCCACATCGCGCAACGGCATCGTGTACCGCATGGTCCGCGTCAATGCCGCGAGTGAAAATCCGGACCTCATGACCGGCATCGGTCAGGCCTGCGACGTGCCTCACGACGAACGTCGCCGAAGGGCTACCGAACCAGGGAACGAACAGGGCAATGCGCATGCGTAATGACCTTCGTTCGTTCGTGTGCCAATGCGGCGATCCTAAACGGCTTGTTCGTGCCCGAGAACCTTAACCACCGCCTCAGGACGCGACAACCCGGCGACGGCCATACCCAAACTGCCATACTCGCCAACGTCATATGGACGGCCGTCGTAACACCCGCCTCACCCGGATGGACCACGAAGGCAGGCAACGCAAACGACTCTGGTTTAGTATCGCCAAACTGAAACAAATACTAGATAAATCAACCCTCTCAACAACCCGCTCCCCAGTAGATGAGCAGGTTTTGCCCTGTTCGCAGGTTCCGGCGGGCATTGCTAACAGCCTGAGCCGAGCTTGAATTTGCGCAGCGCCGCCACTTCAGGGCGACAAAGACCGTCCTCGCCGAAATCGCACGTCCTGCTATGCGAATGCGGACGTCGCGACCACCCCGCGCTCTTTGCGGGCCGCCTCACGCTCGTTGCCGAGGCGTTCGATGACGCCACTGCCGCGCAAGGCGTGCAGCGGGTCATCGGCGAGGTTGCGGGACTTGCGCCAGGAGGCCACCAGGCCGGAGACGTCGCGGTCGAAGGCTTCTTTCAGGCAGCTTTCGGCAGCGACAATGTCGCCGCCCGCCTGCGCCTCGCGCAACCGCTTGCGGTCCACTGTCGCGGCGCGGGCGAAGAGCTTTTGCGCCTCGCAAACGGTCTGCACCATGGCTTCGAGCTTGGGCTTGAGGTTGTGCGACTGGTCGACCATGTACTCGATCGACGGAAGCACGCCGCCGTGGTCGAAGGCGTAGTCGTGAATCTGGTCGAAGATGCGGAAGGCGGCGTACGGGTCGATGCTGCCAAGGGTCAGGTCGTCGTCGGCGTATTTACGATCATTGAAATGGAAGCCGCCCAGCAAGCCCTCATCCAGGAGGAAGGCGACGATGTGCTCCACGTTCTGGCCCGGCAGGTGGTGGCCGGTATCCACCAGCACCTTGGCATTCTCCCCGGCCGCCCGGCAGAAGGCGGCGGCCATGCCCCAGTCGGCAACGTCCGTGTGGTAAAATGCCGGCTCGAAGGGTTTGTACTCCACCAGCAGCAGCCCGTCGGACGTCCCGCGCCGCATGAGCGCCGCAAGGTCTGAAAGAGCCGACTCGAGCCGGCGCTTCCGGCCGCGAATGTCGTCCTGGCCCGGGTAGTTCGTGCCGTCGGCCAGCCAGAGGCTCAGCACGCGGCTCCCGGCATGCGGCATCAGTTGGACGCAGTAGGCCGCGTGCGCCATGGCAGCCTGGCGTGCCTCGGCCGACGGGGAGCAGAAGCTGCCGAGCTTGTATACCGCGTCCTGGAACAAGTTCGGGTTCACGCTGCCGATACGGATGCCATTGGCCGCAGCAAGCTGGTGCGCCTGCTTCCCGGCCTCGTCTGAGGGGAGCGAAAGGTCAAAGTCCCATAGCACGTGGACGGCAACGCTCGGGCAGCAGCCGGTCAGCTGGTGCACAAGGCCGGCGTCATGAAACTTCTCCTGTGGGGTAGAGGCGGCAGCCGCCTGGGGGAACTTGCCAAACCGCGTGCCGGTGTCGGCAAATCCCCAACTGGGAAGCTCGATCCGAAACTGGTCCAGGGCGGCGTGAACTGCTTTCTCGTGATTCACTTCATTCGACATCTTTATATCCTCCGACTCGCAATGCACGCACGCATGCGCGTGCGGCCGGCAGGCAGTTTATCCGGGCGGATGGGGGTATGCGACAGTTCGACCAGAGCCAGTGCGGCTGACCTCCGGCCCGCTACGATCCGGTCATCATGCTCCTCGCGCAACAGCCGACGCCCTTCACCCGCGAAGACTTTTCGTACAGCCCGATGCTCGTCTTCTACGAGGTCACCCGCGCGTGCGACATGGTCTGCAAGCACTGCCGCGCGGACGCACAAAAGACCTGCCACCCGGACGAGCTGAACACCACCTCCGCCAGACGCCTGATCGACCAGTTGCTCGACTTCCCGAAGCGGCCGATGCTCGTCTTCACCGGCGGCGACCCGATCAAGCGGGCGGACATCTTCGAGCTGATCGACCACAGCGTCTCCCGCGGCATCACCACGGCCCTGACGCCCTCACCCACGCCGCTGGTGACGAGCCAGACGCTCGTGCGCCTCAAAGCGGCCGGGCTGCACCGGCTTGCCGTGAGCCTCGACGGTGCCGACGCCTTCACGCACGACCACTGGCGGCGGACGCCCGGCAGCTTTGCCCGCACGCTGGAAATCCTGACCGACGCCCGGGCCCTGGGCCTGAGCGTGCAGGTGAACACCACCGTCAGCCGGGCCAATCTGCACCAGCTTGGCAGAATCGCCGAGTTGCTCGAGCCGTACGGCATCGCGATGTGGTCCGTCTTCTTCCTCGTGCCGACCGGCCGAGCCCAGGCCCAGCAGCGGCTGCAGGGGCCGGAGGTGAAGGCGGCCTTCACCGAGCTTTACCGGCAGTCAGCGATCCGCCGATTCCCGATCAAAACGACCGAAGCCCCCCACTACCGGCGGTTTGTGCTCCAGCAGGAGACGCAGGCGAAGCGCGCGGCTCCTACCGGCCAAGCATGTGCCTGTGGCGGCGGGGGCGGCCATGGTCACGGCGAAAGTCACGCCCACGAACATGCCGACACCCACGAACCCGGCCACACCTGCTGCGGCCGGGGGGACGGCTCCTGCCGCGGGCAGAGTTCCGCCCCCGCAACTGCCGCCACGCTCTCCATGCGGCCGCGGCTGCCCGGCACCAACGACGGGCGGGGCGTCATGTTCGTGAGCCACGTCGGCGAGATTTTCCCGTCCGGCTTCCTGCCGATCGAGTGCGGGCGGTTCCCGCGGGACAACCTCAAGCACGTCTACCAGAACGCGACGCTGTTCAAGCAGCTTCGCGACCCCGGGGCCATCGGCGGTAAGTGCGGCGTGTGCGAGTTTCGCTGCGTCTGCGGCGGCAGCCGCGCCAGGGCCTTCGCCCTCACCGGCGACCCCCTCGCCCCCGAGCCGGACTGCAGCTACACGCCCGCCGGGTACGGCGGAATGACCAATACGCAGGGAACCGATGACCAAACGTAATGCAGACGGCGGCTAGCCTTGGTTGGTCATTGGTTTCCTGCCCGTTGCTCATTCTTCAATTGCCAGAAAGACCGTCATGTTGAGCCTCAGCAACCTTCTCTGCGACCACCAGTCGGGTAACGAACGCCTCCGCTACGGGCACACGCAGGCCGTCGGCCACCGCCGGCGGCCGGTGGCCGAGGCCGACGGCGTGCCCCGGCCCGTCACCGTCTGGCACGTCACCAAGGCCTGCAACCTGCGGTGCGTGCACTGCTACGCCTCGGCCTGCGCCGAGCCGGCACCCGACGAACTCTCCTTCGACGAGGGAACCCGCCTGCTGGACGACCTCAAGGGCTTCGGCGTGCCAGCGGTGCTCTTTTCCGGCGGCGAGCCGCTCGTGCGTCCGGACACGCCCCAGCTCATCGCACACGCCCGGTCCATCGGGCTCTCGGCGACGCTCAGCACCAACGGCATGCTCATCGACGACGCGATGGCGGACCGCCTCGCCGGGGTGGGGCTGACGTACGTCGGCATCAGCCTCGACGGCACGCAGCCGACGCACGACAAGCTCCGCGGCGCTGCTGGCGCTTATGACGGGGCGCTGGCGGGCATCGACCGGTGCCGGGCACGTGGCATCAAGGTGGGCCTGCGGTTCACAGTACACGCGCTGAACTACGCCGACTGCGACGCGATGATCGACACGTGCATCGAGCACGGCGTGGAGCGGCTGTGCGTTTACCACCTGGCCTATGCCGGCCGGGGCGGCAAGATGCAGAAGGTGGACCTCACCGGCCGGCAGACGCGCAACGTGGTGAGGCACCTGTTCGCCCGGACCCGCGCGCTGCACGAGGCCGGCACGCCGTTGGAGGTGCTGACCGTAGGCAACCACGCCGACGCGGCGTTTATGCTGATAGAACTGGAAGCCACCGACCCGGCCCGCGCCGCGTCCGTGCGGAAGCGACTCGAAGGCACCGGCGGCAACCGAAGCGGGTGCAACATTGCCAGCATCGACCCCTCGGGCGACGTGCACTACGACCAGTTCAGTTGGCACCACGCCTGCGGGAATGTGCGCCAGCAGCCGTTCAGCCGAATCTGGAGCGAGGCGGCCGACCCGCGCCTGGCCGTGCTGCGAGACCGCCGTGCGCACCTGCCGGCACGGTGCCAGGCCTGCCGGTACGTGGGCGTGTGCAACGGCAACCTCCGCACCCGCGCCGAGGCCGCCACGGGGGACTGGCTTGGCATGGACCCGAGCTGCTACCTGACAGAAGCCGAGACGCTGGCCCGGCCCGTGCCGGCATGACAAGCCGCCGGGTTTGGGGCATCATCCGCGGCGTGGAAACGGTTCAGGTTCAAATTAAGCGTCTGCCCGGGCACGAGGACGTACCGCTGCCGTGCCGCATGAGCGCGCACGCCGCCGGCTTTGACCTCCACGCGGCCGTGCCGGCCGAGGCACCGGTGACACTGCAGCCGGGGGACATCGCACTGATTCCGTGCGGTTTTGCGATGGCCGTGCCACCTGGGTACGAGGCACAGGTCCGCCCGCGGAGCGGGCTGGCTACGCGATTCGGCATCTCCATGCCCAACGCGCCCGGCACCATCGACGCGGACTATCGCGGCGAGGTGAAAGTGCCGTTGATCAACCTCGGCCGGGCGGCGTTCGTGGTGGAACGCGGCATGCGCATCGCGCAGATGCTGGTGCTGCCCGTGCCGGATGTGACGATGACGGAAGTGCTCGACCTGCCGCCGACAGAGCGCGGCGAGGGCGGCTTCGGTTCAAGCGGGTTAAGCCCGGGCGTGCGTTAAAGCGCCTTCACTTCGGCCAGCATGTCCACCACGGCCTTTTTGCCGTCGCCGAAGAACATCAGTGCGTTGTCGGCCGCGAACAGCGGGTTGGGGATGCCGGCGAAGCCCGGCGAGAGCGACCGCTTGATGACCACGACCGTCCGGGCCTTGTCCACGTCGATGATGGGCATGCCGGCAATCGGGCTGTTCGGGTTCGTGCGGGCGTCGGGGTTTACCACGTCATTCGCGCCGAGCACGATCACCACGTCGGCCGTCTCGATCGTCCGGTTGATCTCCTCGGCTTCCTTCAGTTTGTCGTAGGGGATGTCCACCTCGGCCAGCAGCACGTTCATGTGCCCTGGCATGCGGCCTGCGACGGGGTGGATGGCGAACTCCACGTCTTTTCCCTTTTCACTCAGTTCGCGATACAAGTCGCGCACCGCGTGCTGCGCCTGGCTCACGGCCATGCCGTAACCGGGCACGATGACGACCCGCTGCGCGTCGTCCAGCAGCATGGCCACTTCCTCGGCGGTGGTGCTTTTGACCTTGCCGCCGTAGACCTCGTCGTCGGTCATCTTGATGCCGCCGGCGGCCATCTTGCCGAAGAGGACGTTGGGCAGGCTGCGGTTCATCGCCCGGCACATGATGGCCGTGAGAATCAGCCCCGACGCCCCCACGAGCGAGCCGGCGATGATCAGCACCGTGTTGTTGATGACGAACCCGCTCATCGCCGCGGCCAGGCCTGAGTAGCTGTTCAGAAGTGCGATGACCACCGGCATGTCCGCCCCGCCTATGGGAATCACCAGCGTCACGCCCAGGGCCAGGCTCAGCAGCACGAGGATGGCGATCATCCAGGGTGCCTGCCCGGGCCAGATCATGATGAACACCGCCATCATCAGGCTGAGCGCCAGCAACGCGGCGTTGATGGCCTGGTTGGCCGGGAGTGCCCAGTCCTTCTTGAACGTCTTGAACTCGGCCAGCTTGCCGAAGGCGATGAGACTGCCGGAGCAGGTCACGGCACCGATGAGCACCGTCAGGGCGGAGGCGGCCGACGTCTGCACGTCCGCCATGAAGACCACGATCATCGCCGTCCACGCCACGAGCACCGAGGCGATACCGCCCGAGCCGTTAAGCAGCGCGACCATCTCCGGCATCTGCGTCATCTGCACGCGCAGCGCAAGAAAGAGCCCGACGGCAGAGCCGACAATCAGGCCGGCGAAGATCACCCACCAGTTGAACCCCGTACCGGCGGCCGGGGCACCCAACGCCAGCGTCGCGACGACGGCCAGCCCCATCGCCACGGCGGACATGAGGTTGCCGCGCACGGCAGTCCGCGGGTGCGTCATCCCCTTGATGCCAAGAATGAACAGCACCGCGGCGACGAGGTAAATGAGGTTTTCCCAGGCGAGTGACATGATGGTGGGGGTCGGGATTAGGGATTGGGAGAAGGCATTAGGCATTGGCGATTAGGCATTAGTGGAAAGCGATATGGCGGTGTCGGCCGAGGAATCGCTAATCGCTGATGCCTAATCGCTCCTCCTAAGCTTTTTTCTTAAACATTCGCAACATACGGTTCGTCACGGCGTAGCCGCCCACGACGTTGATCGTCGCGAACGTGATTGCGAAGAAGGCCAGAATATTCGCCATGATCCCGGTACTGAACGCCGCGAGCATGAGCGCGCCGACGACGGTGATCCCGCTGATGGCGTTCGAGCCGCTCATCAGGGGCGTATGCAGTGTGGGGGGCACCTTCGTGATGATCTCAACGCCGACGAACAGCGCGAGGACGAAGACCGTCAGCAGCATCACGAACATATAGAACTTGAAACTGCTCATTCCTGTCGCCGCGAGGGCCGGAATGAGGTCCGTTATCAGCACCGACATTTAGTTCTCCTTGGCTTCCGAGGCTTCTGGCGTTGCAAGGCCCATTGCCGAGCGGACCGGCTCGCTGGTGATGTCTTCGTCACGGCAGACCAGCACGCCGCGGGTGATTTCGTCGTCGGCCGCCAGTTTCAGCGAGCCGTCCTTGTCCGACAGGTGCTTGATGAGGTTCACCAGGTTCTGTGCATAAAGCTGGCTGGCGTGGTAGGCCACCTGCGAAACGAGGTTTGTGTCACCGATGATGGTGATGCCGTTTTCTACTACGTCCTCATCGGGGCGGGTCAGCTCGCAGTTGCCGCCCCGCTCGGCTGCCAGGTCGACGATGACAGAGCCGGGCGACATCGCCCGGACCATGTCCGCCGTGACGATGACGGGCGCTCTCTTCCCCGGCACGGCGGCTGTGGTGATGACCACGTCCGAGTCCCCCACGACCCGCACCAGTTGTTCGCGCTGCCTTTCAAGCTGCGCCTCGGAAAGCTGCCCGGCGTAGCCGCCTTTTTCTTCGCTCGGGCCGATGTCCAGTTCGACAAACTTCGCGGCCAGGCTCTGCACCTGCTCCTTCACCGCCGGGCGAACGTCGTACGCGCTGACCATCGCGCCCAGCCGCTTGGCCGTGGCGATGGCCTGCAGCCCCGCCACGCCGGCACCAACCACGAGCACGCGGGCGGGCTTCACGGTCCCGGCGGCGGTCATCATCATCGGCAGCACACGCGGGATGTGTGTCGCGGCGGTCAGCACGGCCTGGTAGCCGGCCAGGTTCGCCTGGCTGCTCAGGGCGTCCATGCTCTGGGCCCGTGTGATCCGCGGAAGCATCTCGAGTGCAAGCAGCGTCACGCCCGCGTCGCACAGGCGGCGGGTCTGGTCGTGGGCCGTCAGCGGCTCGGCGAAGCCCAGCACGACCTGCCCGTGCCGGTAACCGTCGGTGGCTTCAACGCTCCGTGCGGCACCGGGCGTGCGGACCTGAAGGATCAACTCGGCGTCCTGAAACAGCGCCTCACGGGATTCGACAATGTCGACGCCCGCCTCGCGGTACGCCTCGTCGGTGAAGCCCGCTTCCAGCCCCGCACCGGCTTCAATACGCAGCTTATGCCCGAGCTTCAAAAGTGCCTGGGCGCTGGCGGGTGTCGCGGCGACACGTCGCTCGCCGCGAGCCAACTCCCTGGGAACACCGATGATCATGCCGCCCTCCGGTCTGTCCTACACTCTGCCGCGGCCTGGTACTGTCCGGGCCACCTGACAAATCAATGGCCCGCCATTGTGTGGCCAAAAGGCCCGGACGCAACATCGCGGCGAGTTGCCGCATGCCTGCGCGCGGTTCATCGACTGGAGCAGGCCGGCAGCCCCGGCCAGACACCCTCACACCGTCGCCCGCTTCCGCGGGTCGGTGTCCGCGATGATTTCGCTCACGCCCTTCTGGTTGAACCCCTTGAACCCCGCGTTGCGTTCCAGGTTTTCAAGGTGGCTGCCCAGTGCGCCGTTCTTGCGGAACGTCTCGGCCTGTTCGGGGGTGATGTAGCCGCCGGACAGCAGCTTTTGGAGCCGGCCCTCGGCCACGGGCCAGACTTCGCCTTCGGTGAAGGCCTGTTTCAGGTGGGGGAAGTTCGTGAACGGCTTCATGCAGCGGATGCCGGCGTCCTTCTCCAGTTGCTCGCTCAGGCCGGCGAAGTCGAAGGTGCATTCCAGGTGGTGCATGCCGGCCTGCAGGACCGCCTCGCCGTGGAGGCCGCACCACAGGCCGATGGTGCCCAGCTCTTCCCGCGGGCTCAGGCCGTCGTGGCTGAAGTCCCCCATGAGTTCCTCGGGCGAGAGGTCCACGTCATTGAACGTGACGATGCCGGTGACCGGGCTCTCCATCACCTGCGCGCCCCACCCGGCCTCCTTGCCGGCGTAAAACCGCTCGCGGCACGTCAGGCCCAGCTTCTCCCACAGCCGCACAAGGCGGGCGAAGTGCACGCGGCTGCTGCGGTAAGTGTGGTGGTCGTGGTTGGCCCAGCCGATGCCCAGCCGGTCCTGCCGGGCCTTCTGCACCTTCGCGGCTGTGTTGCGTTGCTGCCAGTACTCGCGCTCGGCGGCGAAGAAGTAGTGGCAGGCCACGTGCGGGCCGAGTTGGGCGACGGCCTCGTCTATGATCGCCTCGAGGTGGTCGAAGCCGGCGGCGTCGTCTTCAAAATTCCGGCGGCGGGTGCGGAAGCGCTCGTACACGGCGGCCTGGGCGTCCAGGTCGGGGAAGTCCATCGGCAGGTCGCAGGCGTCGCTGCCGCGGCGTTCCACCGCGTAGACGTTCACGCCGTTCTCGCGGGCGGCCAACTGCCACCGCAGCGTGCTGGCCGGCTTGCCGGCCGGGGGCTCGGGCAGGCTGTGGACGACGGCAAAGTCGATGACGTTCTCAACCTTGATGCCCACGTCGGTCTCCGGGTGATCGGCCAGCAGCACGGTGGGGAAGAGGCCCCCCGGGTGCCGGTAGGCGGGGCACGGCGGGTTGTGGCCGGCGTCGAACGCGACAAAGCCGGCCGACTCGAGCTCCTGGAGCGTCGCGCGGTCGTCCGGCACGATGACGAAGTCGAGCAAATCAATGAACCGGTTGCCGCTCTCGGCGGCAAGGCGGTCGGCGAAGGTGCGGGCCCAGGCGTTGGCGGCGAGGGTGCGGTCCACGAGTCGCTTCACCCAGGCCTCGGCGGCGGGCTGGGGGGTCCAGTCGAACTCGGCGAGGGGGGTGTCGGCTAGCGTCATGGGCGAAAGTATACCAGAACCTGCGAAGGCGAACCGGCGGCACAGTCGCCTCACGCCCGACGGCCGATCCTGCCGATGTTGCTTCGGAGAGAATGCCGTGACAGCGCAACAGTTGCGCCCTCGGCGGCGGAGCTAGCCGAACTTCCCCCTGGCGACATGGAACGCACCAACCTGCCCAGAAACATCGCCGTCTTCCTCGCCTGCGGGGCGTGGGCCTTCTGGATGCTGGCGCTGGCCAGCTTCTCCATCACCGACTGGCCGAGCCACGCCGTCTGGCCCTACCCGCCGACGCAGAACCTCTGCGGCCTGGCCGGGGCGTTCGTGGCGTACCACTGCTACGTCATCTTCGGCGCGGGCGTCTACCCGCTGCTGTTCTTCACGGGGCTGTACCTCATCGCACTCATCGCCCGGGCCCGTGTGACGGACCTTTGGCTGCGTGTCATCGGCCTGCTGGTGCTGACGGTGGTCGCCGGGACGTTCGTGAGCCACTTCTGGCCGGGCGGCATCCGCAGCCTGCCGGAGGGCAACGGGGGGATCGTGGGCATCGGGGCGAGCCACTTCCTGGCGGAGCACTTCAACAGCGTGGGCAGCCTGCTGGTGCTGGCGGTGGCGACGCTGGTAGGCCTGCTGCTGACCGCCGACGACCTGGTGCTGCGCGTGCCCGGCGCCGCCGTGGCCGGGGTGAAGCGGGCACAGGACCGCGTGCCGACGCTCAAGGGCTTCAAGCTCCCGCCGCTGCCGAGGCTGCCGAGCCTCCCGGGCTTCGTGACGAAGGACGCGGCCGCGATCGAAGGCGTCAAGCACCCCGCCGCCCGCCCGGCCGCGACGAAACCGAAGAAAAAGCCGACCAAACCCGCCGAAGCCGCTGACGATGAGGCCCCGGAGGAAGACGTGCCCGAGGTGGACTGGCCGAGCGAGGACGACACCCTCGACGCCGAGACGGACGACGTGGAAGAGGTCGAAGAAGAGGAAGAGGAGGTAGAGGAGCCGGACATCCCCGCGACGGTGGCCCGGCCGGAGATCAAGGTGAAGCTGCCGAGCATGCTCAAGCCGCGGCAGACCGCCCCGCCGCCGCCCAAGGAGCTCGGTGACTACGAGATGCCCGCCTGGGACGACCTCGAAGACGCCGAGTACAGCTTCGCCGAGCAGCAGGAGGAGTTCGTCCGCGAGAAGGCGGCCGTGCTCCAGGCGACGCTGCAGGAGTTCGGCATCGACGCCCACGTCGTCGAGATCGACACGGGGCCGGTCATCACGATGTACGAGCTGTCGCTGGGCACGGGCGTGAAGGTGAGTGCGATCACGGGGCTCTCCAACGACATCGCCCGCGCGCTCAAGGCCGAGGGCGTTCGCATCGTCGCGCCGGTGCCGGGCAAGAACACCGTGGGCATCGAAAGCCCCAACGCGCAGAAGGAGAAGGTGCGCATCAAGGAGCTGATGCAGCTTGCACCCGAGAAGGTCCAGAAGATGGCGATTCCGCTGTTTCTGGGCAAAGACGCCAGCGGCGAGCCGCTCATCACCGACCTGGCCGCGATGCCCCACTGCCTCATCGCCGGCACCACCGGTAGCGGCAAGAGCGTCTGCATCAACACGATCATCCTGTCGATCATGTACACGCAGCGGCCGGACCGCGTGAAGCTCATCCTCATCGACCCCAAGGTCGTCGAGATGGCCCCTTTCAAGGACATCCCGCACCTCATGGCCCCGGTCATCACCGAGACCGGCAAAGCCCAGAGCGTGCTCGACTGGGCCTGCGAGAAGATGGACGAACGCTACAACCTGCTCGCCGAGGCCGGCGTGCGCAACATCAAGGACTACAACAACCTCACCCAGGAGGAACTCCTCGAGCGGTACAACCCGCAGACGCCCGAGGAAGAGGCCCGCATCCCCAAGAAGCTGCCGTACATCGTCATCATCATCGACGAGCTGGCGGACCTGATGATGACGGCCGGCAAGGAAGTCGAGAACTACATCGTCCGCATCGCGCAAAAGGCCCGCGCGGTGGGCATCCACCTCATCGTGGCGACGCAGCGGCCGCAGGCGACCGTCGTCACCGGCCTGATCAAAAGCAATCTGCCGAGCAAGATCGCCTTCCGCGTCTCCAGCAAGATGGACAGCCGCATCGTGCTGGACCAGAACGGTGCCGAGTTGCTGCTGGGCCAGGGCGACATGCTCTTCCTGCCGCCGGGGGCCAGCAAGCCCGTGCGGAGCCAGGGCACGTACATCAGCGACAAGGAGATCAGCCGGTCGGTCAAGCTCGTCAAGAGCAAGGCCGAGGCGCAGTACGAGCCAGACCTGGTGCAGATCAAGGCGCCGGGCATGGACGGCGACATGGAGCGCGACGAGCTGTTCGACGACGCGGTACGCGTGGTGCTGGAGACCAAACGCGGCAGCGTCAGCCTGCTGCAGCGGCGGCTGACGATCGGGTACAGCCGCGCCAGCCGCCTGATCGAGCAGATGGCCGAGGCGGGCCTCGTCGGCGAGTACAAGGGCTCACAGGCACGCGAAGCGACCATCAGCCTCGAGGAATGGGACGCGATGAAGGCCCAGCAGGCGATCGACGAAGAGAACGGCATGAGCGTGTGAAACCGCAGCGTTTCGTATAGAACGCCCGCATGCCATCCGCCGTGATTCAGTCCGCCATCACACCGATTGCCGTCACCCCGCCCGCCCTCCGGCCGACGCCCGCACGCCTCGAGTGGTGGCTCGACGCGCGGTTCGGCGTGTCGTACCACTGGGGCCTGTACGCCGCCGGCGGCCGGGGCGAGTGGGTTCGGGCCGCCGAGCAACTCTCCCCCGAAGCCTACCGCCGGTACTTCGACACCTTCGACCCCGTCAACTTCGACCCCCGCCACTGGGCCCGACTGGCCAAGCGTGCCGGAGCCGGCTACGCCATCCTTACCACCAAGCACCACGACGGCTTTTGCCTCTTCGACTCGAAGCTGACCGACTTCAACGCCGCCCGCGCCCCCGCCGGCCGCGACCTGGTGCGGCAGTACGTCGACGCCTTTCGCGAGGAGGGCCTCCGCGTCGGGCTGTACTACTCCCTCGTCGACTGGAACCACCCGGAGTACCCCGCCTTCGGCGACCGCCAGCACCCCAGGCGCAATGACGCCTCGATGAAGGACGTCGCCCACGACTTTGCCGCCTACCGCCGTTTCATGCACGGCCAGGTGCGCGAACTTATGACCAACTACGGCACGATCGACCTGCTCGTGTTCGACTTCAGCTACTGGCAGTACACCGGCGAAGCCTGGGGCGCTACCGACCTGATGAAGATGATCCGCGACCTGCAGCCGAACATCGTCCTGAACGACCGACTCGGCAACGGCGAAGGCGGCTCACTCAAGGACACAAACCCGCCCGAATGGGCCGGCGACTTTGACACCTGCGAACTGAACACCCCCCACGACCCGCCCGTCGACGCACAAGGCCGCATCCTGCCGTGGGAACTGTGGATCACGCACAACAACAGCTGGGGCTATGGCTCGAACGACCACGACTTCAAGCAACCCGCAGACGTCATCCGCACGCTGGCCAACTGCGTCAGCAAGGCCGGCAACCTCACGTTCAACATGGGCCCTGACGCCCGCGGCCGCCTCCACCCGCGCAGCGAGGCGGACCTCCACGACATCGCCCGGTGGATGAGCCTCAACGCCGACTCCGTCCGCGGCTGCACCATGGCCGACCTGCCCCGCCCGGACTTCGGCCGGTACACCCTCAGCAACGACGGAAAGACCCTCTTCGCCCACGTCACCGAGCAGCCGATGGGCCACCTGACCCTCCGCGGCCTTCGCGGCAAGGTCCGCAACCCCCGCCTGCTCGCCACCGGGGCCGAGTGTTTCCTTTCCGACTACTGGAACAAGCCGATTCAGCAGTTCGGCCGGCCTGACGACGTGTTCCTCAACGTCCACAAGCCAGTGCCCCACACCTTCCCCCTGCCGGACCCGACGGACACCGTCATTGCGATGGACGTCGTGCCGCTGGCGGAGCAGCCGGCCGTCGCCCAGCAGCAGACGTCGCCGCCGGACCCACGAAAGCCGATGTGACGCCGGCCGGTGTCTTACAGCCGTCTTCGCACAGCCGCAGTCGTTCGCCCCAACGTCGCCGCGGGCCGCCTGCTTGCCCTTGCCCTCAGGTGTAATGGCACACGGCCGTCGCCACGCCGTCGGCGTCCGGCGTGAGGCGCAGCCAGTGCGCCGAGTAGCCGGTGGGGAACACGTGGCTGACGCCCTCGCCGCCCGGGCACTTCAGCCTCGCCGCGGTGACCCAGTGTCCGGCGCCGGTGATATCGACCTCGACGTGAACGCCCATCGGCCGGTCCGTTGCAGCGTGCAGGCACTTGTGTTCGAAGCCGGTCATCAGGTACGGGTCGCTCGGCCGGCCGGCGGTTACCGGAGTTTCGTAGAACGGGCCGCCCCAGCCGGCGGGCTTGCCCCAGCCCCACAGGTCGTCGGTCTTGCCGAACCACAGGTTCGCCTGCGGCTGCCCGGCGTGCGGGTTGCTGTCGCTGATCGGCGTCGTCTGGTCGCCGGCCATCACCAGCAGTCCGTTCCAGCTGCAAAAGTCCCCCACGATCCGAAGATGACTGCACACCGGCCTGATGCCCCTGGGCCTGTCGGCGTAGCTCATCAGCGGCACCTCGTAGAACATGCCGCTGGCGTTGAGCAGCCAACGCTCGCTTTCGACCTCGCGGATTCGCGGCCACTCGGTGTACCAGGCGTGGTCCTGTGTGTGCGTCGCCTTGGGCAGGCGGTACGTCTGCCACCCGGTACGCGGGAGCCAGAGCTTCATCAGTGCGCTGGCGGCGTCCTGCCCGAAGGCGTAGATGCTGCTGCCGACCTTGCCGGCCGTCACGCCGTTGACCGTGTTGAACTGCGTGCGTTCCAGAACGTTCCAGCGCGTACCGTCGAACTCCGCCAGCCGGCCGTCGCAGGCGTCGTTGCGGGGGAAGTCCCTGTCGTAGTAGCTGTTGTTGGCCACGACCAGTCGGTTGCCGTCGCAGTAGGCGTCCTTGAAGTGCGCATCGCCCTTGCCGCTGGTGGCCAGTTCGTGGGTCAGCTCGGCGATCTGGTTCGCCGCCAGACTGTGAACGTCCACCTCGAACAGTTCGCCCTCCATGCCAAGGCAGTAGACCTTGTTCGCAGGGTCTGTCAGGTGCCGGCAGGTGGCGGTGATGCGGATGTTGACCAGCGCATCGATCGTCCGGACGTTCCCCTCGGTGTCGATCGCGTGCGGGCCGATGAACAACTGGCTCGACTCCTTGTGAATGATGCGGTTGGCGTAGGTTCCCACGACGCTGGCAGGGTGCTTATGGAGGGTCATCTCGTCATCCAGCCAGAAGAGGCCGGTGCCGCCGCCGCTGCGCGACTTGTGCGCCACGTAGGTGATGAACCAGAGCCGGTCGGCCCAGGGCATCAGCGCCCCGATTCCCGTCTCGGTCCTGGCGGGGGAGTGCGCCGCCTTCACGGCGGTGTGGGGAAAGACGCCGGAGATGTTCGTGTGCATGGTGATCCTCGTTATCCCTTCGTGGTTGAACCTTGTTCATCCGCCGCGTGCTGTTCGATCCGCCGGGCCGCCGCCTGCAGTTGCTCGACGAGCGCGGGTGCCCCGGCCGGGGGAAATCGTCCGCCCCAGGCCAGTGCCAGGCCCGGCGGCTTGCCCACGACCACGGCGACGCTGCGCGTGCCGTCGGGCCGCTCCACCAGCGCGTGGCCGAGCCGCCGGGCTGCCACCAGCCGCCTGCGCAACGCCGCCATGCCGCCGACGGGCGGGCCGTCGACGAACCGGGCGGCCAACGGGTCGCCCGACAGCGTCGCCAGAAGCGCCACCCCCACGCCGGTCGTCTCGGCCGCGTCCACCCGCATGCGGCCCAGTGCCGCTTCCGTCGGCGTGTCGTACTCGGCGAAGTAGACGTAACAACTATGGCGTCTCCACAAGACGCCCATACCCAGCGCCAACCCCCGCCGACGCATCGGTGCCAGCACTGGCAACGCCGCCCGGATCAGTGGCGAGGCCTGCAGCGCCTGCACGGCCAGCACCATCATCCCCGGGCCGGGCAGGTAACGCCGCTTCGCATCCTGCTGCGTGTAACCCGCCGCCGCCAGCGTCTTGAGGAGCCGGTTGGCACGCGTCGGCTCGACGCCGAGCCGACGCGCCAGCTCCCGACTGCCCACCGGCCCGCCGGCGACGGCCAACGCCTGCAGCAACTGCAGGCCTTCTGCGAGCGAAGCGTTCGGCTGGGCGGGCAACACTGGTGCTACTATAGCACCAATGAAACAGGCCGCAACCGACCGCACTCCGGCCGGGCAGGCCATGGGCGGCGGCTGACGCTCAATCAACCCTATTTCTCGTCGTTGCAGCCGACGGCGTTCTTCAACGCCGAGACGCCAAACTCAGCGACTTCATCCGAGTCCACCGCCAGGAAGACATATTCCCGCTGCTCCTCCCGGGCCCAGGCGATGTAGCCGCCCGGCGGCGGCTCGTGCAGCGTCACGTCGCCCTCCCCACCGAATGCCACCAGTCGCCCTGCCTCCCGGCGGAAGCCCATCGGCCGGCCGCCGTAAATCAGCCGCCGCGTCTGAACCAGTTCGACCCGGTTCCCGTCGGTCCCCTTCTCCACGAGGTAGTACGCCCCCGTTCCGGGCGCGACGCCGGTCGGCGTCACGTCCTGCATCGCCCGCATCATCACGCGACTTTGAGGCAGGGTGTACGTGGCCGTCGTGCAGCCTGCAACCGCCAGCAACAAGGGCAACACCGCCAGCTTCAGTAGTGTGGACATGCCGGAAGTCTAACGAAGGATGTTGCAACCGCGTCTGGATTTGTCAGGCAAAGCCCGCACGCTAACGCAGTTCCGCCTCCGGCCGGTCCCGCCGCACGTTGCCGCCCACCACCATCGCCGCGGCGATGATCACCAGGTTCTTAAAGATATACTGCCCTTCCGTCGTCGGTGCCCAGGGCACCCGCCCCTCCTGAAAGCATGCCCCCGGGATGACGAACAGCGGCATGAACGTGCCCACCATCTGCAACGCCAACAGCAACAGCCCCACCCGCACGAGCACCCGCGACCAACCCCCGGCCGCCAGGCAAATACCAATCGCCACCTCCCACCACCCGATCAGGTGCAGCATCGTCTCCGGCGCGATGAAGGGCACCCAATCGACCGTCGCCATAAGCAGCCCGGCCGCCGGGCTCACGCCCAACGGCTTAAGCAGCCCGAACCAGATGAAGACCACGGCCAACGCCCACCGCGCCGCCCGGTCGCCGTAACGGTGAAGAAAGCCGACGACGCGGCGGTCGATCGCATCAAACCTCTCAGGGAGTTGACGTCGGGCGTTATGAAGCATGTGAGATGGTAGCGAGCCGTATGCCGCGGCGGTGCGACAGAGCGCTCATCGCTGCGGCTCCGGTGCCAGTGCGAAGGATGCAACGCCTGCCCGTTCGGCTACACTGCCCGGCCATGCCGACGGTCACCGTCAATCTGCCTGCCGGAGCGTACGACGTGCGCGTCGAGGCCGGCCTGCTTGCCAAAGCCGGGGAGGTGGTCGGGCCGCTGGCACGCTCCGGGCGCGTCGGCGTGGTGGCGGATGCGATGCTGCTCGAGACGCACTTGCCGACGCTCACGGCGTCGCTCAAAGCCGCGGGGGTTGAGCCGCTCGTCGTGCCCCTGCCCGCCTCGGAGGCGAACAAGACCCTCGCCGGCCTGACGCCCATGCTCGATGCGCTGCTCCAGGCCCGGGTGGACCGGCACACGCCCGTCGTGGCGCTCGGCGGCGGCATCGTCGGGGACATGGCCGGCTTCGCCGCGGCCGTGCTGCTCCGTGGCGTGCCGTTCGTCAACATCCCCACCACGCTCCTGGCGATGGTCGACGCCTCCGTCGGCGGCAAGACCGGCGTGAACCACGCCATGGGCAAGAACCTCGTCGGCAGCTTCCACCAGCCCGCGGCCGTGCTCATCGACCCGCACGTGCTCGCCACCCTGCCGCGGGCCGAGGTCGTCGGCGGCATGGCGGAGGTCATCAAGCACGCGTGCATTCGCGACGCGGCGCTGTTCGAGAAGCTCGAGGCGAACCTGGGGCGGGTGTTCGAGCCGGACATGGCGTTTCTCACCGACCTCGTCGCCGCGAACGTGGCGATCAAGGCGCGCGTCGTCGAGGCGGACGAGCGCGAAACCGGCGAGCGGGCGCACCTGAACTTCGGCCACACGTTCGCCCACGGCTTCGAGAGCGCGACGGACCACCGCGAGCCCCACGGCGCGGCCGTGGGCGTGGGCATCCGTTGCGCCAACGACCTGGCCGGGCGGTTGGGCATGCTACCGTCGCAAGACAAGCAGCGTATCGACGCGCTGCTTACCGAAACCGGCCTGCCTGAAGCGATGCGGGCCGAGCCCGAGCGGGTGCTGGCGGCGATGCGGTCGGATAAGAAGGTGGAGGCCGGCCGCCTTCGGCTGGTGCTGCTGGAAGGCCTGGGCCGCGTGACGATTCGCGCCGACGTGCCCGAGGAGGCCGTCCTGGAAACGCTGCGTGGGCGGTGCGCCTGATGGCGGCTGAGCACTGGCTTAAGTTGACGCTGGCCCGCGGGCTTGGCCCGGTGACGCTCGGCCGGCTGCTTGCCGCGACCGACGGCGACGTCGAAGCCGCCTGCCGTGCCGACGTGGCGCTGCTCAGGAGCCTCGAAGGCGTGGGCGAGGCGACGGCCACCAAGCTGCTGGTCGCACTGCGTGAGGCCGAGGCGGCCGTGGAGGAACAGCAACGCCGCATGGCCGCGTGTGGTGCGTGCGTGGTCACATGGGACGAGGCGGCCTACCCGGCTGCGCTGCGTGGGATCGCCGACCCGCCGCGGGTGTTGTTCGTCCGCGGGGCGTTGCCCAGCGACCTGCCGGCCGTGGCGATGGTCGGCAGCCGCAAGTGCAGCCACTACGGCATGGAGCAGGCCGAGCGTCTGGGCGCGCTGCTGGCGGGCGCGGGGTACGCCGTGGTGTCCGGCGGCGCGCGGGGGATCGACACGCACGCGCACGAGGGGTGTTTGCGTCACCCGGCCGGGCGTACGGTCGCGGTGCTGGGCTGCGGCGTGGACATCGCCTACCCGCGGGAGAACGCGAAGCTGTTCGACAGAATCGCCGGGCGCGGCGCGGTGGTGAGTGAATTGCCAATGGGCGTACAGCCGGCGGCGGAGAACTTCCCAAGGCGCAACCGCATCATCAGCGGCATGGCCGGCGGCGTGCTGGTGGTGGAGGCGGACGAGCGCGGCGGGGCGCTCATCACCGCCAAGACCGCCGAGGCGCAGGGGCGGGTCGTGATGGCGCTGCCGGGGCGGGTGGACAACCCCTGCTCGGCCGGGCCGCACGCACTGATCCGCCGCGGTGCGGTGCTGGTGACGTCGCTGGAGGACATCCTGGCGGCACTGGCGCAAACGCCCGGCAGCCGCCCGCTTGCTGCCGTGCAACCTGCGACGACGAAGCCGGCTTCGAAAGCGACGCCGACGCTCTTCCCGCCGGCCGATGCACCGGCCACTGCACCGCCCGTCCGCCCGCCGGCGGCACCGCTGAGTGAGCTGGAGTCGCAGGTGCTCGCCGCGTTGGACGGCAAGCCGCTGCACACGGACGCCATCACGGGCCGCAGCGGCCGAGCGCCGCACGAGGTGCTCTCGGCCCTCACGACACTCACACTCAAGGGCCGGGTCAAGCGGGTGGACGGGCAGACGTTCGTCAGGAGCAACGCGTGAGGCATCGCTCGGACATGGTGGCGATTTTCGTCATCCGGCTACACCCGGCGCGTGGCTGGCAGTTCCTGCAGCTTCGCCGCGTCGCGGACGACTACCTCGGCGGCACGTGGCAGACCGTCCGCGGCGGCATCGAGCCGGGCGAGACCGCCCCCGCGGCAGCATTACGCGAGCTGCGCGAGGAAACCGGCCTGGTACCCGCGGAGTTCTACCGCCTGGGCGCTTGCGAGGTGTTCTACATCCCCAGCCGCGACCCGGCCGCCGAGACGGTCTGGCACTGCCCCAGCTTCTGCGCCGTGGTGCCGCACGACGCGGAAATTCTGCTCGACGAGGAAAACGACGCCTCCCGCTGGATCGACGAGGCGGACGTCGAAACCGCCTTCATGTGGGCCAGCGAGCGTGTGAGCCTCGACGACGTGCGCCGCAGCATCATCCGTAACGGCCCGGCCAAGCCGTATCTTAAATTGCAGGTTTGACGCCCCGCCCGCCGATCCGACACTCATGCTTATGACGACGCAGCGCCTGCCCACCCTCACGACCAACGGCCAGAAGAACACCCCGCAGCCGCTGCGGCTCGCGGCGATCGACGTCGGCTCGAATTCCATTCACATGATCGTCGCGCAGATCGACCCGGACGGTGCCGTCACCAACCTGTGGCGCATGAAGGAGCCGGTGGGCCTGGGCCGGGGCAGCTTCAACTCCAACCGCCTCTCCCGCGAGATGATCGAACGCGTTGTGAGCGTGCTGGCCCGGTTCAAGCGGGCGGCCATTCAACGCGGAGCCGAAAAGATCTCCGCCGTGGCCACCAGCGCCGTTCGTGAGGCCGTCAACGGCGGCGAACTCATCGAGCGTGTGAAGCAGGAGTGCAAACTCTGGGTGAAGATCGTCAACGCCCCGGAGGAGGCGCGGCTCATTTACCTGGGCGTACGGCACGCCATGCACCTGGGGATGGAGCCGAACCTCATCATCGACATCGGCGGCGGAAGCGTGGAGTTCTGCGTCGCCAACGAGGAGCAGGCCCTGCTGCTGGAGAGCCGTAAGCTGGGTGCCGCCCGGCTTACGGCGCGGTTCGTCAAGTCCGACCCGATCAGTCAGCCGAACCTGGCCGCCCTGCGGAAGCACATCGATAAACAGATCGAAAAAGTCGTCCGGGACATCGCCCAGGCGCGGCCGGTGCGTGCCGTCGGCACCAGTGGCACGCTGGAGAACGTCGCGGCGATGTGTGGTGCCATCGACGAGTCCGGCGGCCGGGTCATCCGCAGGGAGACATTCCAGAAGCTGCACACACAACTGCTCATGAGCAACTCCGAGGCACGCAGCCGCATGGCCGGGCTGGACGAGGCCCGCCGGGACCAGATCGTCGCCGCGGCAGTGCTCATCGGCGAGTTGTTCGAGAAGCTGCCGATGAACGAGATCGTGTTGTGCAACGCGGCGTTACGCGAGGGCATCGTGATCGACTACCTGCAGCGCCACGTGCCGGACCTTGCCGTCCGCCGCGAGGTGCCCGACCCCCGCCGACGCAGCGTGATTGACCTTGCCAGAAGATGCAACTGGCACAAGACCCACTCCGAGCAGGTCACCTACCTGGCGCTTCGGCTGTTCGACGAACTGCGCGGGCTCCACGGCCTGGGCGGAGGCGAGCGGGAGCTGCTGGAGTACGCCGCGTTGCTGCACGACATCGGCTGGCACATCGCCAAGAAGAGCCACCACAAGCACAGCCAGTACCTGATTGAGAATGGGGAATTGAAGGCTTTCGAGCCGGAGGAGGTCGCCGTCATCGCCAACATCGCACGCTATCACCGGAAGGGGCTGCCCAAGCCCAAGCACCAGGCCTACATGAGTCTCAAGCCCCCGGCACGCCGGGTGGTGGACGTGTGTGCGGCCGTGCTACGCATCGCCGACGGGCTGGACCGCAGCCACGACAACCTCATCGAAGACCTCCGCGTGACCGACGAGCCGAAGCGGGTGAAAGTCGACCTCACCGCCCGCTCGGACGCACAGCTTGAAGTCTGGGGCGCGAACCAGAAGGCGGACCTGTTCGCGACCGTCTTCGGCAAACCGGCCTTCTTCCACGTGTCGCGCAAACGCCGGCGGTAGAGGGCACGTCGCCGGGCTTGCACAGAATGCTGATGGCACCGCAGAGCCGCAGATAACGCAGAGATAATGAGCACGCGCCGGGACTTAGCTCCCAGCCGCGAGCAAGCCGTCCGAGCCCGCAGACGGCCATTCCAACCAATTCTGATTCTCTGTGACCTCCTTGCCTCTGTGCCCTCAGTGCTATTCCAAATGAACGGCCTCAATACCCCGGTGCAGCCCCGCCCTGGCGTTGGGGGTCGGGCAGGCCTTGTTCGTTCGGCTCGGCCTGGCGGGTGGGAATGCCGTCCTGGTTTCTGCCGGTGTGGTCCATCAGCACGATCGTCAGCAGCAGCCCGAACAGGACAAGCGCCAGTGCCGCCCCTACGACGATCGTCAGCGGGTTGAGCTTCCGCCGTCGCTCCGGGCGGGCGGTGTCGCGTTCTGTGGTTTGCGGCGTTGTGGGGTGCTGTGCCATGGTTGTGACCGTAAGCGGCAAGCATTTGGGTGTGAACGCCGCGATTGCCGGGGTTTCAAACGTCTTGGATTGCAGGTGAGGCTCAGTCGTTGGTCGTGTCGGTCCGGCCGAACTCAAGGGCGCGTGTCGGCTCCTCCACGAGTTCTCTGGAGGTCACGTCCTGCCCGCCCTGGGCTGCGTCATCGCTCGCGGCATCGTCCGCGGAGCCGGCGAGTGATGCGAACAGCACAATCCCCAGCACCAGCAGCCCGAGGGCGAACACGGCCACCAGCACCATCACGGGCAGGCTCGTTGGGAGGGTGCGGTCCGTCGGCAGCGCATTGACGTCCGGGTACGGCGAGTGCTGGGCAGAGCGGGCGACATCCTCCGGCAGGTTGTCGTTGCGTATCGAGCGGGTCGGGTCGTCCTGCGGGTTCGTCGGGGCCGTCGTGGCCGAGGCCGGGTCCTTGGTGGCACCCTCGTAACCGCCCACCCCGCCGCCGGGGGCGGCCGTTTTGGGCATGGCCTTCGTCGCGTCGTTCAGCGGCTCATCAGGGTCGCGGCCGGTGAAGCTTTTAGGGCTGTTGCGTGTTTCGTACGACATACAGCGCAGGCGTAGCAACGGCCGTACCTCCGCCAGATTCGCGACCCGATCAGTACGCCAGCGAGAGCCCCACGACGCCCCACAGCTGCGACTCGACGTCGAACCGGCCGTCCAGCCCGTCCGTGTAGGCCAGGCGCGCGTACGCCGACCAGTCGCCGCGGCCGCGTGGGATGTTCAGCAGCGTGTTGAGCTGGTAGTCGCCCCGCACGCCCAGCTCGTAGAAAGCCGCCCCGCCGGCGTCGGTGCCGTACCGCTCCGCCAGGCCCGTCGCGGCGGCGAGGGTCGCGTCCAGGCCGAGGGTGAGCCCGATGGTCTCGAAAGGCCGGTCCGCCGCGAGCGTGGCCTCGGCGTAGACGCCGTCGTAAGCGTCGTAGTCCCACGCGAGGAGCACGCCCGGCCGAAGCAGCACGGTGCCGAGTCCGCCCACGTCAGCACGTAGCGGGGTCGGCTCGGCACGTAGGTACAGCTCGTTGGTGTTCAACCGGCTGCGGTCGGGGTAGATGAAGGTGGTGTGCCCCAGTTCGAGCCGGCCCAGGTCTTCGGTTTCGAAGATCAGGCCAGCACTCGGCCAGGCACGTTGAAAGGCGCTGCGGTTCTCGTCGTCGGCAAGGTCGATGAGCAGCCCGAGGAACGGGCGAACGGTCGTCGGGCCGGTCATGGTCAGGCTATTGAACGTCAATTTGGCGTCGGCGGTGTGGTGTAGCGCATCCTCCTGGCCGGCGGGTTCGGGCAGCTCCGTGCCGCGGAAGACGAAGTCGGTCGCCAGTTCGAGCGAGAGGTCAAGCTGCAAAGCTGGCTCGGCCCGGTGCGACGTGACGGCCGCCGGGCCGGCGGGAAAAACGGTACGCGGGTCATCAACCTGAGCCGAAGCGGACTGCGGCAGGCAAAGCACGACCACCGAAAGTCCACAGAGTTCTCGAAGAAACACCCGTACTGACTGCCGCATCACGTTTCCATTCGCCTTTATCCACACGGAGGCAAGCTAGCCGTGACCCCGTTCGGTACAAATCAGGCACTTGCACCTGCCGCTCTGCGTGTAATGTCGTAAACCGTGCAGTTTGCCGTCGGCGCGGTCGAACCGCTGAAGAATCCGTACGAACTGCTTCTTCTCATGGCTTCCGGCCACTGCTCCCTTGTCCAGATAGCGTCTGACCGCATAGGCACATACGTCACCAAGTTGAGTGCCCGGAAACTTCATGCTGTCGACAAAGAACGGGGCGTCCATCACGTACTCGAGTTGTCCCCAGGGATGCCCCTGGCTCTGGTAATCGGCGAACTGACGCTCGATGTCTTTCTCCGTCTCCAGGTCACGATCCATCACAATCAGGCCTTTGTCGCCATGCACCCGGCGGTTTGTGGACAACCCCTTCCACCTTGCCTTTCGCCGGAGAAAGGCATCGAAGCGGGTGATGACCTGCTCGAACGCCTGCCGGGTGCAGTCGACTGAGCCATTCAGAACGCCGGGGTGCCTCTTCTCGATGGCTTCGGCGAAGAGTACCAGCCCGGTATGGCCGCCGGCGAGATCAAGTGCATCCTCGTAGAGCTGTGATCGCTGCGAGCGGGTGAGGTGAACGAACGGGCGAGTCCGGCGGTGCGCCTTGATCCGAGAGGCGCGCTTACGCGTCGTCAGATCGCCCGAGAGCTTTTGCTGCCACAGCGCAAGCACCTTCTCGCGCCGGTCGCCAATACTCATCTGCTCGAAACCCGGAATCTGATACTGCTCGGTAATGCCGGTGCAAAAGTCCTTTACATGAAGCTCAAAGTCCTCGCCGGGGAACGCGTACTTGTCCTTGAGCCCTCGGATTCGCTTGTTCAACGCGACCCAGGTGTTCTCATGTACGGCGGCACCGACGAGCACGTAGTGCAGCGTGGAATCCGTCGGTTGAACGGTGCCGGAGGCGTCCAGGTAGAGGAGAAACACGTGAAGTCCGGGCAAAAAGGAGGCCCGGGAAGGACTTTCGTCCTATCGTGCCGACCGGCACTCCCAGGCCATCAGAAGCGGAGGTTGTTACCTGACAACTATCGACAAACCCTGCCGACAGCTTTGATACAACCCCCTCGAAAGCGTGCTTCACAGGAATGGAGCTATGGGGATTCGAACCCCAAATTCCACCATGCCATGGTGGCGTGATCCCATTTCACTATAGCCCCGTGGGGGGAACAAAGGCCCTTTCCGGGGCCGTTCAGAGAAGATTACGTTCCCCGGGCGATGTGTCAACCGTCGCGGCGGTCAGAGTTCTGGGGCGGTACGCGCGGCGTGGGTCGAGCCGAGGCCTTGATTGAGCCGCGGTTGGGTGGCCGGGGCGTAGCTTCTGCCCGTCGGGTCCGGCTGGTAAAGGCGTTTCTTCTGGCCGGCGGCCGGGTATACATCCGGCTTCTATTCGGCATCTATGCGGCCGGGGGAGTTTGGGTTGTCAGGAATGCGTCAGCCGCGGTTGACAACGTAGGGTGGCTGGTTAGTATGCCCTTCTCGCCGCCGGCGGCTTGCCGCCTTGGTGGCGTTTTTTCATCGACTCGTTGATTGACCTGTACCGAAAGGCGCCGCGGCGCTGAACAGCGGCCGACGTTGACAGACATGAGCACGTACCTCGCCAAACCGGGTGAACTGACCGCCGAGTGGCACGTTGTAGACGCCAGCGGGCTGGTCCTTGGCCGCCTCGCCACCAGGGTCGCCACGATCCTCCAGGGCAAGCACAAGCCGACTTACACCCCGCACGTGGACACTGGCGATTTTGTCGTCATCGTCAACGCCGACAAGGTGAAGGTCACAGGCCGTAAGGCCGAGCATGTGACCTACGACACCTACAGCCGCTACCCCGGCGGCCGGCGCGTCTACACCTTCGAGCAGATGATGGACAACAGCCCGGAGCGCATCATCGAACTGGCCGTGAAGCGCATGCTTCCCAAGAACAAGCTCGGCCGGAACATGCTCACCAAGCTGAAGATCTACGCCGGCGAGAGCCACCCGCACGCCGCCCAGCGGCCGGTCAAGCTCGAACTCTAATCCCCAGACGCACCCCCCACGCCCCCACACCGAATCATCGCCATGACGCAGGACGTTGAAACGCACGTGATCGAAGCCCCCACCCCGGACGACAACTCGGTGAAGCCCGTCTTCACCTGGGGCGTCGGGCGACGCAAGTCGAGTGTGGCCCGTGTTCGCATCTGCCCGGGCAGCGGCAAAATCGCCGTCAACGGCCGCGAACTCAACGACTACTTCACCAACGAGCGCGACCGTAAGTCGATCTTCGCGCCGCTGGAAGCCGCCAATATCGGCGGCAAGCTGGACATCTACGTGAACGCCGACGGCGGCGGCCTCACCGGCCAGGCCGGGGCCATCGTCATGGGCCTGGCCCGCGCTCTGATGGTCTACGACACCGCCTTCGAGCCGGCCCTCCGCCAGAACGGCTTCCTCACCCGCGACGCCCGCATGAAGGAACGCAAGAAGTACGGCCAGCGCGGTGCACGCCGTCGCTTCCAGTTCTCGAAGCGGTAACGCCCTTTCGTGGCCGCCATATCGACCCAGAGGCCCAAGGCCGCGACGCCCCGCAGGGGAATCGCGGCCTTGGCCCGTTATGCTTTGCCGTCGGCCCGAGCCTGCAGTCTGTGCACAGCCGTCAAGTCAACCCGCTATGCCTCGCCCGGGAGCCTTTCATGCCTCACAGACGCTTGATCGGGGGCGTGCTCGGGCTCGAACTGCTTTTCGTCCTGCTGTGGAACTCGGGCTTCATCGGGGCGGAATACGGCCTGCCCTTCACCGGCCCGTGGACCCTGCTCTTCTGGCGGTATGTCGCGCTCAGCGGGCTGCTCGGGCTGTGGCTCGCCGCGACCGGGCGATGGACCTTGCCCGACCGCACGACGATCGGGCGGACGGCACTCGTCGGCGTGCTGGCCCACGGGGTCTGGCTCGGGCTGGTGCTCGTCGCGATCGACATGCAGGTCCCGGTCGGGATCATCGCGCTCGTCACGGCGCTGCAGCCGCTGCTTACCGGGGCACTCTCCGGCCTTGTCGTCGGCGAGCGGACCGGCGCCCGGCAGTGGCTCGGCCTGATCCTGGGCTTCTGCGGCGTGGCCATCGCCGTCGGGGCACGCCTCTCCATCGACACCCGGACGCCGGTACTGGGTTACCTGCTGCCGTTCGGCTCAGTCGTCGGCATAACGGCGGCCAGCCTGATGCAGCGCCGTTGGAACCGCCAGGCCATGATGCCGCCCCTGCCGCTGGACGCCACGCTGTTCGTGCAGAGCCTCGCCACGGCCGGCGTGTTGCTTTGGCCCGCCTGGTGGGTCGAGGGGTTCGCCACCCGCTGGACGATTCCGTTCGTCGCGACGATGTCCTGGCTGGTGCTGGCCGTGTCGCTCGGGGCCTATGGGGTCATGTGGCGTCTGCTGGCCCGGCAGGAGGCGACGCGGGTCGCCAGCCTCTTTTACCTCAGCCCGCCGGTGACCATGCTCATGGCCTGGCTCGCGTTCCGCGACGCGCTGCTCCTGACGGACCTGCTGGGCCTGACCGTCGCCGGGTTCGGCGTCTGGGCAGTCTACCGAGGCCAACCCGCAAGCCCGCCGGCGACTCCGCCCGGCACGTACTGAGCGCCAGCACTCCCGCGCCGCCGGCCAGACTGACCACGCGGTTCGGCCATTTTCAACCGCCCGGCAATACCGCGGCTTGAACGACGTTTCATCTTCAACAACGGGTTCGGGCCCGTCCGTGGTGTAAGCCCTCGCCGGAGACTTCATGACGCGTCAACTGTTCTCACTTGCCGTCGTAGCCGTGCTCGTCCTGTGGCTCTTGCCTCCGGGGGCCCGGGCGGCGGCCTCCAGCCCGGCGGCCTCCAATGCGGAGCCTGATGCAAAGTCGCGGGTGGAGCGGCTCGACTGGGTGGACCCACGCCGACAGCGGACCGTACCCGTGCTGATCCGCTTTCCGGCGAAGGAGCATGATTCCCCGGTGCCCGTCGTCCTGGTCTCGCACGGCCTGGGCGGCACGCGCGACGGGCTCAGCTACGTCGGCGAGCACTGGGCGGCCAATGGGTACCTGGTGGTGCACCTGCAGCACCACGGCAGCGATTCGAGCGTATGGGAGGGCGTGCCTCGGCGGGAACGGATGCGGGCCATGCAGCAGGCAACCCGCAAGCCCGGGGCCGCCCTCGACCGGGCACATGACGTGCGCTTCGTCATCGACAAGCTCATGGCGGAGCGCGCACTGCAGTCGGACCTTGGCCGACTTGTCGACCCGGAACGCATCGGCATAGCCGGACACTCCTACGGCGCGTGGACCGTGCTGGCATCGACCGGGCTGTCGATGGGCGGCCGGAACGGCATGAAGGTGGCCGACGCGCGGCTCAAGGTCGGCATCCCGATGAGCAGCCCGTTCAACGCCCGGAACGACGCCTCCAACTATGCCGCGATAACAGTCCCCACGCTCCACATCACCGGCACACGGGACACCGGAGGCGAACTGAACCCCGGCCTGACCCCCGAGATGCGAACGATGCCCTACCAACTCTCGCCGGCGGGTGCACAGCACCTGGTGGTGCTCGAGGATGCCGACCACATGGTCTTCGCCGGCCGGGAGGCGGGCATGATGGGCGAACGAAACCAGCCTCGCGACGCCCCCCACCACGCCGTCATTCGCCGGATAACCCTCGACTTCCTTGACGCTTACCTCAAGGCGAACGACCCCGCCGCGATCGCGGCCTTCCGCGAGGCCAAGCTACGTGAAGGCGTCGGCGACGAAGGTGTCGTGCAGGTGAAGTGACTGCGCCGGACGGAACACGACGCGCCTGCCGTAGACACGTCTTGCCTACGGCGCGACGGGCCTACGCCAGGACGGGCTTATGCCGGGGCGGGCCAGCTTTACTTCGGAAGCCGAATGACGGTGCCTACCCGCAGGCGCGTCGGGTCGGGGCCGATGGCGGCTTTGTTCAGCTGGTAGATCTCGTCGTGGCGGGTGCCGTCGCCGAGCTCGCGCTGGGCGATGATCCACAGGCTGTCGTTCTGGCGGATGCGGTACTCGTTGGTGCCGAGCACGGCCGGGGCGGCTTCGGCGACCGTGGAGCCGGCTGCGGCCGAGGCGGTTCGCGACCCGATGGTGTTGCGGTCCGGCACAAGGAGCACCTGGCCCGCCTGCAGGGCGCGCGGGTTGACGTTCGGGTTGGCCTTTTGCACCTCGTAGAACAGGTCCGCATTCCCGTAGAGCTTGCGGGCGATGCGCGAGTAGTTGTCTCCCGGCTGAACGACGTAGCTGGCGTAGCCCGGGCGTGCGGAGCCGGCCGTCGTGGCGTCTGCGACCAGCGGCGTGCTGCCGGCGTAGCTGCTGTTGAGCAGCCTGCGGTCGGGGGAGTCGAAGGAGGCGGCGCGGGCCGCATTGGGGTTGACGGCGAACTCGGCCAGGCCCGGGGCCGAGGGCGTGACCGTCGTCTCGAACTGCGGGTCTTCGCCGAGCTTGGCGGCCCAGGGGTCGGTGCCCCCGCCGGGGACCTCGCGCTCCGTCAGCATGGACGGATCGGGCGGAATCACCTCGGTGCGGGCCGGCGGGGCCCAGACGGTGCGGCTCGGCGTGGAGGCGGCGTCGGTCGAGCGGGTTTCGACGGCCATCGCCTGCGGCGGCATGTCCGCGTTGAGATTCGCAGGCGAATCCGTGCGGGCGCGGGCACCGTCGTTGACGATCGCCCCGTTGCCGTCTTCGAGCGCAATGCCCGGCCCGGCGTCGCCGGCGCTGACCAGGATGTAGATCGCAAAGCCCGCGGCGACCACTGACCCGACGGCCAGACCAATTTTGACGTCTTTTCTCAGCATGCCCATGGCGGGAGTCCCTTCCCTACGAGCCGTTCGATATGCCAGGACGTGCCGAGGCGTCCAATGCCCCGGCAATCGACCCGTCCTGCGGTCCTACGTGCCAGCCTCCTGCAGCGGCGACGCTTCGGAGGTGGCCAACGCTCGCTCCTGAACCCGCTCGCCCTTGTAACCGATCAGGGTGATCGGTGCGGCGATCGCGATCGAGGAGTAAGTGCCGACGATAATGCCGATCAACATCGCGTAAGTAAAGCCGTGGATGCCCGGTCCGCCAAAAATATACATGACGATAAGCGTGAGGAACGTCGTACCGCCGGTAAGCAGCGTCCGGCTCAGCGTCTGGTTGATGCTGATGTTGATCACGGCGCGGTCCAGATGCCCGAATTTGCCGCGGTTTTCGCGAATTCGGTCGAACACGACCACCGTGTCGTTCACCGAGTAACCGATCGTCGTCAGCAGTGCCGCCAGGAGCGTAAGGTTCAGGCGGAACGGCTCCAGCGCGAACGTATTCGCGATGAACGGAATCATCGAGAGGTAGTGAGCAAAGCCGACGGCCGCCAGCACAAACGCCGCGTCGTGCAGCAACGCCACGATCGCCCCCATGCCGAACCGCAGGTTGCCGAACCGCACCCACACGTACAGCACAATGCCCAACAAAGACAGCAGCAGCGCGCCCATGCCGTCCCGCTGGGCTTCCTGGGCCACCTGGGCGTCGAACCGGTTGACGCTCTCGAGCTGCGTCGGCGTTGCCACGGCACTGGCCACAAGCGACCACTTGGGAGCGGCAAACTCGTCGGCCCACTGCTGCACGGCCAGCGCGTCGGTGCCGCTGTAAACGAGGTTGTTGTTGTAGAGGTAGACGACGGCGTTCCGCACCGCCGTGTTCCCCCCGCCGCCGAGCGTCGGGTCCAGCGGGACGACGTCCACCTTCGTCCTGTCGTTGGGGTCGGCCTCCAGGCGCGCCTGGTCCACCCGGCTACGGATGTCGTCCGGGCTCAGCGCCAGCTCCAGGTCACGCAGCACCACCGCCGTCCCGCCGATGAAGTTCTCCATCCGGGCCGGCGTGAACCCGGCGATGCTGTCCGTCTCCTCGGTTATCGGCATGACGATCTCGGCACGCCGGGCCTCGACGAACGACTGCTCAAACCCCGTGAAGACCGCGGCGGACCGAATGGCGAGCCTGCCTTCCAGCGCATCGACCACGGCCGCGGCGACCTTGCTCGCGTCCTTGCTCGGCGTGACCACTTCGTACGTAAGGTTGTCCTCCCCGACGCTCACGACACTCGGCGAGGGCAGGTCCAGCGGCCTCTCTGAGGCGACCTCGTCCACCAGACGCCGCACCTCCGGCAGCGGCATCGGTTCGGTCAGCCGGAACTGCGCCGAGACGCCGCTGGTGAACTCGATGTCCAGCACCTTGCCCTGGCTGAAGCGGATGCCAAAGAGCGTAAGCCCGATGACGATGACGAGCCCGCTGCTGATGGCAATGGGCCGGGAGAGGCGCACCCAGTCGATGGAGGGGTTGAGAATCTTGTTCCAGCGCGGCGAGATGTCCGGCACGTGGTTGAACGTCTCCCACCCGAGCCGGTCGATGAGAAACGCGAAGATCGTTTTCGTCACGAACAGCGACGTGAACAGGCTGCTCGCCAGGCCGATAATCAGCGTCAGGCCGAAGCCCTTCACCTCCACGTTGCCGAGCCAGTAGAGGAAGATGCTGGTGATGGCCGTGGTGATCGAGCCGTCGACGATGGCGGAAAATGCCTTGTCGTAGGCGTTCTTCATGGCGACGCGCGTGGAGAGCCCGCGGCCTTTCTCCTCGCGGTAGCGCTCGAAGATGAGCACGTTCGCGTCGACGCTCATGCCGATGGTCAGCACGATGCCCGCGACGGCCGGGAGCGTGAACGTCGCGTCCAAAGCGGCCATCATGCCGAGGATGATCACGATGTTGATCAGCACCGCGATGCCGGCGACGGCACCTGCGATGAAGTAGTAGCCGGTCATGAAGAGCAGCACGAAGAAGAGCCCCAGCACGCAGGCGATCAGGCCGGAGCGGAGGTTGTCCTCACCGAGCTGCGGGCCGACGTTTCGTTCGCGGATGGGTTCGTCGCTGAGCCGGGCCGGGGCGCTGCCGGCGTTGAGTGTGCGGGCGACGAAGTTGGCTTCGTCCGCGGTGAAGTCGCCGGTGATCTGCCCGCGCGAGCCGATCTGGCTCTGGATGCGCGGGGCGCTGATGAGTTCGTCGTCGAGCACGACGGCCAGGTGGTGAAACGCCCCGCCGTCAGGCAGGTGGCGGGCGGTGAGGCTGCTGAACCGCTCGCCGCCGGCGGCGTCGAAGGTGAAATCGATCTGCCAGGAGCCTTCGCGCATCACGGCGTTGGCACCCTGCAGGCCCCAGGCGGCATCGCCCGGGCGGTTGACCATGCTCTTCTCGGGCGTGACCTGCGTCAGGGCATACAGCTTGCCGGCGTACTCCTGCACCTCCCCGCCGACGGTCGCAGAGGGGGAGATCTCGAACCAGCGGAGCCGGTCGCCGGCCTTGAACCGCGGGCCCTCCTCCTGCAGCCGCTGGCGGTACTGCTGGATCTCTTCGCTGGTGATGCCCGGTGCCGGCGCATAACCGCTCGGCGTCGAGACGGTCGCCAGCATGTGAAACTCGAGCACGCCCGAGCCGCGGAGAAGGGCCTTCAGGCTGGCCGCGTCGTCCACCTGGTCGCGCACGGCGGCGAAGGCGTCATAGGCAGCGACGTACGCCTGAAGCCGCTGCCTGGCCTCGGGGAACTCGGCGAAGCGACCTTCAATTTCGCCGAGCCCGGTCTCGCGCTCGGCGGCCTCGGCTTCCAGTATCGCTTCGAGCTGCGCCGAGGGGAGGTTCGTCTCCGTAACCTGCCCGGCGAGGCGTTCGATGGTGTTGGACAGCGCGATACGCTCGGGCCGGCCCGTGGCGTCGCGCAGGCGGGCGGCGGCGTCGAGCAACTCGGTCACCAGCTGCTGACGCGCGGGCGAGTCGAAGGCGAGTCGCTGCACCTCATCCACCGCGGCCTGAGCGGCCGGCGAGCCGGCCGGGCTGTTGGCCACACGCATCACCAGCGACCGCAAACCCGCCGGGGAGACGTTGATCTCCTCCAGTTGACGCTGGGCCTGCGTGTAGGTCTCGCGGAGCGCCGCGGCGACCTCGGTATCGCCGGAGAGGGCCTTTTGCACCTCCAGCCGGTTGGCACCGCTGGGCCGCCAGATCAGGTTCTTCACGCCCTGCGGGTCGACGCGGCGCTTGAGCGCCTCGGCGACCCGCTCGGCAAGCGCCGGGTCGTACTCGCCGCCCTCGGGCTGCTGGATCTCGTACAGCAGGCTGATGCCGCCGGCCATGTCGATGCCGGGGTTCAGGTTCGGCATGAAGGTGACGGCGGGCATGGACTTCTCGTCGTCCATCGCCGTCTGCAGGCCGCTGATGCCCCAGAAAAGGGTGCCCGGCACCGTCGGGAAGAGCGCCGAGAGCGCGACCCAGAGCACGATAAAGATGAGCGTCAGTCGGCCGCTTAAATTCTCTGGCATAGTCGTTCCTTCATTCCGCCTCAGTCAGGCAGTTGCCCATTGGAAGCGGCGGGCCGGGGGCGGCCCTTGCCGGTCGGGGCGGGTTCGAATCGTTCGTCCGGCCCGTTACTTCTTCTCGGCCTTCTCGGCGTCAAGCACCTGGTGCACGGCACTGCGTGCGACCCAGACCTTGGTGTTCGTCGATTCGTCGACCTTAATCTGCACGCGGTCGTCGCGGACCTCGAACACCGTGCCGAACAACCCGCCGATCGTCTGGATCCGGTCGTTCTTCTTCATGCCCGACAGCATCTGCTGCTTCTGCTTCTGCTCCTTACGCCGCGCGCCGAACACGAAGACGTAAAAGATCACGATGATCAGGATGAACGGCGCGAAGCTGAGCAACTGGGCGAGCCAAGTGGGCAGTTCCTGGCCCTGGCCGGGGGCGGCGGGGGCGGCGGTCGCGACCTGGGCCAGCAGGCTAAGGCTCAGGCTCAGTGCGTCGGTGGTGGTCTGGAGCAGGTCTGTCACGGGTTCTCTTCGATTAGTTCGTCGTCGCGGTCGTAAGGTTCGGGCGGTTCGCCGCCCGGCCCGGCCGGCACGTCCGCCGCGGCGGGCTTCTGGCCCGTCCGAGGCTTGAATGCAACGGCCCCGGTCGGGCGTAGCCCGCCGGTCGCGTCCGAGGGGCCAATGGCACACCGCGGGTCCTCCCGGCGGAAGGCGTCAAAACGCCCCTCTCTGATCGCCGACCGAATGTCGGACATCAGCCGCTGGTAGAACCCGACATTATGCAGGCTGATCAGCACCGGGCCAAGCATCTCCCCCGCCAACAGGAAGTGACGCAACGCACCACGCGTAAACCGACGCACCTCCTCGGGCGAATCCGCCTCGATCGGCCCGGCGTCTTCCCGGTGGCAGGCGTTGCGCATTTTCAGGATGCCACCCCGCGTGAACGCCGCCCCACTCCGCCCGCTGCGGGTCGGCAGTACACAGTCGAACATGTCCACGCCGTTCGCCACCGCCTCCACAATGTCCCGCGGATAACCCACACCCATGAGGTACCGCGGCTTATCGGACGGCAGCAGCGGCGTCGTCGCCTCCAGCACCCGCCGCATGTTTTCAAAGCCCTCCCCCACCGCCAGCCCGCCAAGGGCGTAGCCGGGCAGGTCCAGCTCGGCCAGTTCGTTCGCGCAGCGGGCGCGCATCGCCAAATCTGTCCCCCCCTGCACGATGCCGAACAACCCCTGCTCGCCCGGCCGCTCGTGGGCCTTGACGCACTCTTTCGCCCAGCGGAGGGTGCGATCCATCGCCTCGTGCTGCAGCGACATTGGCGCATCGCCGGGCGGGCAGTGGTCGAACGCCATGATGATGTCCGCCCCCAGCGCGTTCTGCACCTGCATGCTACGGGCCGCGTCCAGCCGGACGGTCGCGCCGTCCAGGTGACTGCGGAAGTCGACCCCGGCGTCGTCAATGCGGCTGATGTCCGCCAGCGAAAAGACCTGAAACCCGCCGGAATCCGTCAAAATCGGCCCGTCCCACGCCATGAACCCGTGCAGGTCCCCCAGCGCCGCCACCGTCCGCTCCCCGGGGCGTAACATCAAATGGTACGTATTCCCCAGGATGCACTGGCTGCCCACGTCCCGCAGCATTCGCGGCGTCAGGCCTTTGACCGTCCCCTGCGTGCCGACGGGCATGAACGCCGGCGTCTCCATCGGCCCGTGGGGCGTGTGCACGCGGCCGAGGCGCGCTCGGCCGTCAGTCGCAATCGGCTCATACCAGACGGGGGCTCGGGGCATGGGAGGCAGATCGTAGTGTGCCGCCCGGCAAACGCCACACACCCGCGAACGCCACAAAGCAGCCCTGCCCGCGATCGCCGCTGCTCCCAGCCCCGCCCTTCACCCCGCCGGAGCATGCAATTTGCAAACCCCCTCCGCCGGGCGGTGTCTCGTTCAGCGAAGGAGTCTCTCATGCACACGCTCAAGACCTTGCTCGTCAGTGCCTGCCTGCTCGTCGGGACCGGCTGCGTATCGGACGCGTTCGCCGGCTACGGGTACGGCTACGACCCCCTGGCCCAACGCGTCGAGGTCGCCGAAAACCGCCTGGACGCCGCCCGGCACGACGTCGCCAAGCTCACCGACGCCCGCCACGGCCTGCTGGGCCAGAAGGCCGACCTCGCCGAGCAGATCGAAGACCTCCGCTGCCGCATCGAGGAACTCGACAAGGTCATCGCCCGCCACCGCCTCGAAGGCGACCCGGCCCGCGACGGCCAGCTCCGGGCGATCGAAAACGCCCTCGCCGAGGAACAGCGCGACCTGGGCCGCCTGCAGGAGCAGGCCTTGGCCGACCTGCAACGCAGCAACGCCTACCGCCGCACGCTGGACGAGCTGACCGACGCCCGCCGCCGGCTCGCCGACGTGAGGGACGCCCGCTGGAGCACCCGCGCCGATGTGGACAACGCCCGCCGGCTCGTGGACCTGCTGGAGCGCGACCTGGCCGAGCTGGAAGCCGCCGCGATCGCCGGCGACCGGCGCATCGCGCTGGTCGAGAGCCGATTGTCGAGCTTGGAGCGCGACCGCGAGCACCGTCTCGCCGCCCTGGAATGGCTCGCCCGCCCGCCGGCGCACCTGCTGCAGGCGTGCGACCGGCTCAAGGCCCAACTCGCCTCGACCCAATCCGCCTTCGACGGCACCTGCAATCAACTGGCCGCGGTGGAACGGGACCTGAACCGCGCTCAGGACGGCCTGCGGGTCGCGCAGATCGAGTACGCCCAGGCACGCGACGCCCTGGCGTACCGCCCGCAGGTGATCGTCCGCGACCGAGTCGTCATCGACGCCCACATCGGCGGCGGCTTCAAGCACGACCGCCGGGACTACGGCCACAAAAACTACGGCCACAAAGACCACGGCCGGCCCGTCATCGTCACGGAGCGGCACCGCCCGGTGATCGTCCGCGAGCACAGCCGCCCGGTGGTCATCCGTGAGAACCCGCGGGTCACGCCGCCGGCCGGGATACGCCCGGGCTTCCGCGACGCCGACAACGCCGATAGCTTCCGCCGCGTGCACGACGCGAACTTCCAGCGCAGCGAACGCATGCGCAACAACACCGCCCCGACCCGCGCCGGCAACAGCGGCGGCGTCGACCGCGGCGAGAGGTACCGGTAGCCGCCGCCGAGGCGTAAGCCCGGCCCCTCGCCCCGCACGACGCCGCCCGAACGGGCGGCCCGCGTGAAGTAGTTGGCCGGCAAACGTGCCGACGTTGGGTTTGGCGTTGGACGGGCCAGGGGTGTGGGGCTGCGGCTCGGCGGCAGCAAGGCGGTTGCCCTCGGCCGCCGCGTCGGGTGGACGTGCAGCCGGCGCCGAGCCGGCACGGCACCACCGCGACCCTGCGGGATCGCCGTGTCGCAGCCTGAGCCCGTTACGCCGCAGGCCGCAGGCCGCGCTTCACCCGCCGGGGTTGACATCGCCCCCTCCTCCTGCCGCCGTGCGGGCACCCTCGCCACCGGCCCGGCTGCGTGCGGGTTGCGGGGCTGCGGAGCGTGTCCGACCTGCGTGGGCGGTGCCGCCGGTGCCGAGCAACGGTCGGCCCGGCCCGGTGGCAGGCCGACCCCGCTTCATCGCCCGGTTTGAGCTGAAGCCTGACATACGCCGCAGGCCGCAGGCCGCGCTTCACCTGGCGGGCGCAGCCGCCCCGCCGGCCGGGGCGCAAGGCCGAAGCGGGTCATTCGAAGCGGGTCATTCGGGGCGGGTCATTGGGGCACGAACCGCTTGCGCCGCTTCACGCTCGCCAGGTCCACGCCGTCGAGGATCAGCCGCAACTGCCTGGCGTCGACCTTCAACCGGCCCCCTTGGGCCGTCCCGGCCGTCCCGGCCGTCCCGGCCGGCACCTGCCACGTCCCGCGTTGAAGCAGCTTGTACCACAACACCAGCCCGTCGCCGTCGAAGCACAAGAGCTTCATCCGGTCCCGCCGGCGGTTGACGAACACGAACAGGCCGCCGCCGGTCACCGACAGGTCCGACGCCTGCTCGACCAGGCCGCACAAGCCGTCGAACCCCTTGCGCATGTCGGTCGGCGTGGTGTAGAAGTAGATCGGCGTCGCCGCCGACGGCGTCACGCCCAACGCCTGCGGCGTGACGTTCAACACGACGCTTCGCCCCCGGCACCTCTGCCCAGGAGCCCGTCGAGCAGTTCACGCAGACAACGCGCCGGCGCCGTCACCCGCACCCCGCCGGGCAGCTCCGCCACGACGACCGCCACGACCACCGCAGGGTCCACCGCTGTGTCATCGACGTCCACGGTGTCCGCTTCCAACCGGACCACCTGCGGCACCGCCCGCGGCACCGCCTGTGGCGACCGCCCGACCCCGCCGGCCTGCGGAGCGTCGCCGCCGCGGTCATCGCCGGCACGCAACAACCGGCGCCAGTGGTAGAAGCTCGCCGCCGCCACGTCCCGCGTGCGGCAGAACTCGGCCGTCGGGAGCCCGCAGCCGTCGTGCTCGGCGAGCAACGCCCGCCACTGCCGCGCATCCCGCCTGACCCGCCGCGGCCGCGATGCCCCGTTGACCTCATGCTGCTTCATCCCGCTATCGTCGCGACCAGATAGCTGAGGCAATAGGGGTCGTCGGTTGAAGGCTTACGGATTGTCCACGTTCGGCGGCACTGGCGGCGGGGGCGGCGGCAGGGGCGGCGGGGGTGGGGGTGGAGGCTGATCGTCGTCGTGCTCGCCGTTAAGGATAGTGAAGCTGCCGTAAGGGTCGTAGACGTACCGTTCGACGACGGCCGCCTGGTTCGCCAGGCCGTCGCCGGTGAGGTTCCGGGCCTCGACGAGGGCGATGACGTTAAAGTTCGCGTCCTGCCGTGGCCACAGCCGCCGCACCGGCGTGCCGGCGGCGTTGAATGCCATGCCACTGCATGCGTCACGCAGGATCATGTCGTCGACGTACCCGGGCGTGTTCCAGACGTACGGGTAGGTCTTCTGGACGGCCCAAGGGTCCGTCCCGGCCGGGCGGGTGTAGTGGCGTTCTTCAAGGACCTGCCAGCGGTCCGAGTAGGTGAACTCGACCCGGTGCCCGGCGAAGGCTGCACCGGCGGCGGTCGAGTAACTGCG
>JBHJOM010000007.1:0-64024 GCA_050329715.1 Phycisphaerae bacterium | reverse complement strand
CCGTCCAGTTCGCCCGGCCCGACGGCCAGGGCAACGTCCGCCGAGTCGACATCAGCGAGCAGACCCTCACGCAGAAGGAGCTTCAGGACGCTCAGTTCGTCGCCGCCCAGCTCATCCGCATCCGTCGGGCGTTCGAGCAGGACATGAACTTCGTGAAGATCACCGAGCCCATGGTCAACCGCCAGTTGGCCCGCGACCCGCGCGTGCAGACGCTCAACCTCACCTACACGCTCCGAGACGCCGACGATTACCTCGCCGAGATCCCCGAGCCCTCCGACGCCCAGCTCCAGACCCTCTTTGACGCCTTCCGTGACCTGGCCCCGGGCAGCTACGACCAGGAAACCAACCCGATGGGCTTCGGCTACCGCCTGCCCGAGCGGGTGAAGTTCGACGCACTCCTCGTCCGGCCCGGCGACGTCCGCGGCGTGGTCGAGGCCTCCATGACCCGCGAAGCCTGGCTCGACGCGGCGGCCGAGTACTTCCTCGAAAATGTCCGCGATTTCGACGTCGAACAACCGACCACCCCCCCCAGCCGCATGAGCGTGGCCGAGCAGATCGCCTTCCTGGCCCGCTACTTCGGCGACGCCGAGACCCCGACCGACGACCCCCAGTCCGCCGAGCCTGCCACCCAGCCCGCTACCCAGCCCGCTGACCAACCCGCCGACCCCGACACCATCGCCCGGCAGGCGCTGGACCGCGTTCTGAGCGAGCGGACGGCACAGCGGCTCGCCCAGATGACCGTCGGCATTCGCAACGCCATGCAGCAGGACTACGACGCCTACCGCGTGGCCCTGCGGAGGAACGAGGCACCCCCGACCACAGGCCTGGGCGCGCCCTACAACACCCCGGCCTACCTTGACGCACTGGCCGGGCAGATCGCCGAGCGGTTCGGCATCCGCCCCGACGTCCGGCGGTTTGACGACCGCTTCTACGGTGCCGCCGATTTGGCCGACCTCGCCCCCTTCGCCGGGGCTGCCACCGCCGTGCGTGGCGGGCAGGTGCCCTTCGAGCAGTACGTGACCGCCCGCGCCGCCGCCTTCATGCCGGACGCGACGGACGCCGCAGGCCTGCGGCTTTTCCAGCCCTCGCCGACCTTCGACGGCGCGGACGTCCGGTTCATCTACCGCCTCAGCGAAGTCGCCGACGACGAGCCTGCCACCGACATGGCCGCCGCCCGGGACCAGCTCGTCCGTGACTATAAAGCCCGTGCATCACTGGAGTTAGCACTGGAACGGGCGCAGGCATTGGCCCAGCGGGCGGCAGGTTCCGGGCTGCGGCAGGTCGCCGACAGCGTCCGGAACGTCGAGGACTTCCCCGAGAACCTGAACCGCCCCGACGAGCCGCAGATGCTCCCGGGCATCGACCCGGAAACGCCCGAGGGCCTGGCCGTGCTGCAGGACTTCGCCGAGCGCGTCTACGACATGCTCGGCGGGCTGGAAGAAGCCCCTGGCCGCGCCACGCCGGTCACGGCCTTCCCGCTGCCCCGCGCCCGCCTCGCCGTGACAGCCGAACTCACCGCCCTGGACCCGCACCTGCAGTCCGCCGACGCCCTCCTGCAGCGGAAGGTGGGCGTCGAAAATGCACTCATGGTGCAAACCATGCGGAACCTGTACCTCGACTGGTTCACCCCGACCGCAATCAAGGAGCGCGCCGACTTCGTCCCGCGGGTTGAAGAAGGCGAGCCAGAAGAACCGGCATAACACGCCGGCTTGAACTCTGGGGCCACGGGCCTATCATGCCTCCTGTCGCAAGCGCCATTAGCTCAATTGGCAGAGCAGCTGACTCTTAATCAGCGGGTTCCAGGTTCAAGTCCTGGATGGCGCATTTCCCCTTCTACAACCAGAGGCCTGCCAGCCTCTTGTCACCGGCTTCAGGCGGTCTTTTCAGGCCGTTTCAGGCGTTTCTGTCCCGCCCTCGGCCCGCCGACGCAGCAGCGCCAGCCCCACACCTGAGAGCGTTACTTCGACCAGGATGCTCATCACCCGCATCGCCACGACGACCACGGCCGCGTTCGCCCCGACCAGTGGCGTCAGGCCGACGAGGTAGATGCCGTCCCGCACCCCGATGCCCCCGGGCGCGAACAGCGCCAGGTACCCCACCGTCATGGCCAGTGCGGCAACAGGCACGCAAACGAGCCACGCGCTCGCCGGCACGGGCGTGAGGGCGTTGGTCATGAACCACAACGCCGTGCCGTAGAAGAGCCACTGGGCCACGGCACAGGACGCGGGCGCGAGGTAGTCCCTGATGGCCGGCCGGCGGGGCAGCGGGTCGCGCTTGAGCCGCCGGAGGACGAAGTCGATCAGCCGGGCGTAGTTGCTCGGCCAGATGGTCACCACCCCCGCAAGCAGCACCGCCAACGCCAGCAGCCGGCCGCCGGGCACACGCTGCTCGAACGCCTCCACCAGCAGCAGCGGCGAGGCGGCGAGAAGCCCGGTGACCACCGCCAGCCCGTCGAGCATCAGCGCCATCGCGAAGGCCACCGGCCCGGTGACCCCCTGCCGCTTGAGCAGGTAGACCATCGACCCGATCGCCGCGACCTTGCCCGGCACGTACTTGCCCAGCAACGGCACCCACGCCGCCGACATCATCTGCCGCAGCGGAAGCGTTTTTACAAAGCCTTTGAGCAAAAACCGCAACGCCAGCATCTGGCTGACGAACACCGCCACGCTGCACAGCACCGCCCCTGCCACGAAGCCGGGCCTTAGCCGCACCTGCGACCAGTCCACCGCCTGAAACTGCCCGGCCAACGCCCGCCCCACCAGCAGCAGCACCGCCGCCAGGGCCAGGTACTTGGCGAGCCTCAGCAGAAGCTGGCGGTTCACGAGGAGGCCCCGTGCCACCCGGGTCGAACTGCCTCGGCCGGCGGGAGATTCGTGTTCGTGTCCCGGCCCTCACCCGACGGTTGCGGAACGCGCTGCAGGCTCATGTCCGGGTCGTCCAGCACCCGCCGCACGAACGTCAGCACCTCCGGCAGCGTCAGCGCCTCAATGGCCTCCACGGCCGACGCCTCGGGCACGCGGAGCTTCGGCTTGGCGCTTTGCCAGGGGTACATCAGGCAGTTGGCGTGCGGGTGGTCCGCCTGGAGCACCAGGTGACGGTACCCGTAGGGTGCGATGCGGTTCGGGTCCGCCGGGCCGAAGAAGGTGACCGGTGCCGTGCCCACGGCCGCGGCCAGGTGGGCCAGCCCGCTGTCCGTGCCGACGTAAAGCCGGCACCGCTGCAACACCGCCGCCGCCGCCGCCAGTTTGCCGCGAAGCCGCAGCACGTACGGCGGCCGGCCCGCCACGTGCCGAACCACCTCCTGCGCCACGCCCGCCTCGTCGGGCCCCTCCAGCATCAGCACCTCATGACCGTCGGCGTGTAGCGCGTCGATGAGCCGCCCGTACCGCTCCGGGGGCCAGCGCTTCACCCGCCCTACCAGAGTCTTGCCACTGCCGGCGTGCATGACGATCGGCGTCGCGTCGTGCGGCAAACCCGCCTCCTGCCAGAGCTGCCGGCCTTGTGCTTCGGCGTCATCGTTCAGTCCAAAAAAAGGTGCGGTGTGTCGCTCCTTTGTCCCCGTAAGTGCCACCAGAAGTCCAGTGTTTTGCTCCACATCGTGCAGATGTGTCCACGCCGCGATGCGTTCTGTCCACAGGAAGTGCAGCGCCTTGAAGTAACCCACCGGGTAGGCGTGCAAGATCCGCCGGCGGGCGCCGCTCGTCGCGGCCAGGAGGCTGTACTCCCACCGGTTACTGGGGAACGGCACCAAGAAAACATCCGCCCGGAGCCGACGGACCTCCCGCTGCGCCCGCAGCATTCCGCGGAGCGTCGGCCCGCTGACGATCGACCGCGTCACGTGCCGCAGGTGCGCGAAGCACTCGGCATAGACCCCCAGCCGCGCGACGATCGTCACCTGCGCCCCGGGCAACACGTCGCCGATCACCCGGACCATCGGCTCGGCCATCAGCGCGTTGCCGATCCCCGCCACGACCGGAATGACGATCGAGCGGACCTCGGCGGAGGTTGTGCGGTGGGTGGGCAAGGGGGTCGGGTAGTCGGTCGCATCAGTCGGCGGATGAACCGCAGAGGCGCAGAGGTCGCGGCGGGGTTGTCGTTCGGATGATCATGACGGGTCTTGGGTCAATCATAATTGTCATTCTATAGTTCGGGTTCCGGCGGCTGATTCTATGTTTTCGTGTACCGGATCCGTTCTATACAAGCTCGGTATGTCGTACCTGGCGAGTGCGGCGAGTCGTGGGACCTCCAGTCTCTCCCGGCCGTCATCCTATCGCCGCGGCGAAGCCGCCGCGTCCAGGGAACGCGCTCTTGCTTCTTCGAGCGTGGAGGTCGTTCGACTCGCTGCGCTCGCTCACGATGACAGGCAGCAGGCGTTTTTCGGCCTTGACCGCTTTCGCCCTCCCGAAGCGCGGCTCGGCCGGAGCCTCGCCCTCCCGGTTTCCCATTCTTCTTTATCTTTGCGGCCTCTTCCTCTCTGCGGCCTCTGCGCTTCAATCCTCCCGGCTCACAACCCCGGCACGCGGCGGGGCCAGTCGGTGGCGGGGTCCACTTCCACGCGCCGCAGCACCTGGCCGCGGCGGCTCGTGTGCAGTTCGTACAGCCGCCAGCCGCCCAGGGCCAGGTCGCGCTCCGGGATCTGCGTCACCGGCTGGCCGGTCAGGTCCTCCTGCAACTGCGGCGAGAGCTTGAAGTGCCACACCCGCCACAGCAGGTACGGCTCCTGCCAGAAGTAGTAACGCACCCCCTCCCGACGGGCCCAGCCGGCCACGTCCACCGCACCGCCGGGCTCGAAGCTGTACCCCTCGGGCACGGCCCGCACCACGCGGTCGGTCAGGAGCACCGTCGTCCGCAGCCCGGCCTTGGAAAACCGGTTTTTGCCCATGTTCTGGTACTTTTCACTCACCGCAAGCCCGCGGTCCTCGCCAAGGTCGTTCTGGAAAATGTACCGGCACGCGGCGATCAACTCGGCGTGCGTGCCCCCCTCGTACCGCTCGTAAAAATCACTGGAGCGGGCCACACGCATGTCCACCGCCCACAACATCAGGTTCACGACCACTACGGTCACAATAAACGTGGCTGTCGCCGTCGAGACCGCCTTGCGCCACACATACCAGTCGGGCCACTGCTTCAGTTCCCGCAGCCCGATGAGCACGCCCACCACCAGGTACGGCGCAACCGGCACGAGGTACCGGGCATTGGGGTTGGGCCAGTTCAGGCACAGGGCACCGCAGTAGAGCATCAGGGCCGGCCAGAACCACTGCCGCCGCATCACGCCCCGCACGACCGTCACGCCGATCAGCCCGATCACCACCCAACCCAGCAGCGTCACGGCAACCTCGGCCTGCGGGCCAAGCCGCTCCACGAACCGCGTCGGGTGCCACAGCAGCCAGCTGACCCACCGGCCGGAGGAGATGAGTCGGTCGGCGTACATCCGCGCCGGGCCGGCGTCCGTCGGCGGGCCGGTCGGCAGCAGCGAGACGACGCGCGACTCCTCGTTGATCTCCGAATCGGCAACGCCGCCGTGCCCGGTGCTCGGGCGTGTCGGCGCGGTGGTGCTGCCGGCGGTGCCGGCCGGGCCGTACGTCGGGTCGTCGTGCCAGTCGCCGTGACGGTCGCCGTGACGGTCGTCGTGGCGGTCGTCGTCGTCGTCGTCGTCGTGGGGCAGGCCGTCGTGCTGCCCGGCGGCGGCCTGTTCGTCGGTGCGGCGGGTTTGTCGCTCTGCCTCGCGTTCGTCGTCGCGTGCGCTGCCGCCGCCGGCGGCGATGATGGCCTTCTTCTCCTCCTTGGTGAACGTCTGGCTGTGCCGCGTGACCCAGAAGCTGCCGGTGGTGAGCGCCAACGCCAGCACGGCGGTGATGAGGCGCGGGTCGGGCTTCAGGAAGTCGCGCCAGGCGAAGTGCCGGCCCAGGGCCAGCGCCGCAACGAGCAGCACCTGCAAAATCCCCGTCCAGCGGACGGTCACGCAGAGCGCGCACAGCACCACAACCACGGCGATACTGAGCCAGCCGGCCCGGCGCTCGCCCACGCGGGCCGCCAGCAGCATGGCCACGGCGGACATCAGGCAAAACACCGCCTCGGAGTGCATCCAGAAGGTAAGGGTGTAGACGCTCCAGAGCACGCCGGCCAGGAAGACGCCCAGCCCCGCCGTCCGCGGGCCGACGAACCGCCGCAAAATGAAGAACGTCACCCCCAGAAACGCGAGCATGAAGGCGATTTGACAGATCTTCAGGAACAGGAACGTCGGGCTGATCGCCATGAGCCCGGCGAGGATCACCGGCCAGCCCGGCGGCGCGATGGCCACCGGCAGCCCGTTGTAAAACAGCCCCTGCCCGCGGACCAGGTTCCGCGCCACGACGAGGTAGACCTCGCCGTCGCCCGAGGGCACCCAGTACGGGTTGAGCAGCAGCGCATAGATGAGCCCCAGCGCCGAAAGTGCCGCGGCAAAGACGCGCAGCTCCCGCAGTCGGACCTGTCGCTGGGGGCGGATGAAGCTGCCCGCCGGCGAGGTGCCGCGGGCGGCAGGGTCAGTCATCTGCGGGTCAGTCGTTGGCGAGTTGGGCGCGTGCGGGTTCGGTGCCGATGCGGGCGGCGGGGTCGGTTTATCGTTGCCGTCGTCGCGGCCGATCGTGTCGCCGGTCGCCGTGCTCATGCGTCCTTCCCGTTGTTGAACCCGCCCGAACGCATGGTGGATTCCTACGTGCCGCCCCTGGAATCAGAACCTCAACCCGGTGTAACCGTTTGCCCGGCGTTCGTCTGCTCAGGAACTGCCCGGAGCCCGGCCTGTGGCACCGACCTGTGCCGCACCGTGACCTGCCGCACCCGCTTCAGACCCCGCCCGGAACGCCCCGGCCTGTCCGCCCGCCGACGTCTGCCCGGCCCGGCCTGGGGTGCCGGCGTCGTTCCGGCTCCGGGCCGTGGCGTTCAGGCAAAAGACGCTCTTGCTGCGGAACCCGCCCGTCCAGCCGTGGCCGTGGAGCAGGTCGTGCACGCCCTTGATCCAAGGCCAGCGCCACGGCAGCAGTTCGGGGTTGGTCTGCTTGACGAATTGCGTCGTGAGGATGGCGTCCGGCTCGTCCATCGCCGAGAGTTGGTTAAGGAGCTTGGCCTCGTCCGCGTCGAACAGCTCGGCGACCTTGGCGAGCAGCCGTTGCGCCTGGGGCCGGCTGAGGGTGAACTTGCCGTCGAGCGAGAGGTCGAACGTCAGCACGAGCAGGCCGCCGGGCTTCAGCACGCGGGCGAACTCCGCCAGGATGTCGTCGTAGCGGTCGGTGTGCTCCAGCACGCTGATGCAGGCGACGACGTCGACGCTGGCCGCCTCGACGGGCATGGCCTGGAGGCTCGCCTGGACGAACTGCACGCGGTCGTGGCCCTGCTGCTTGTTGATGGCGGCGAACATCGGCGGGTAGGTCGCGTCGGAGTCGACGCAGACGGCCGAGGCGTCCGGCACGCGGTCGCAGACGAGGTAGGGGAAGAACGTCACGCCGCTGCCGGCGTCCAGGAGCTTGAGCGGGCCGGAGGTGCCGCGTCGCTCGGCGTAGGCCAGGACGCTTTCAATGGCGTAGGGGTACTCCCACCTGCGGCTCCAGAGGCCGAACGGGTCGGCACCCCAGTGCTTGCCGTAGCCGGCCAGGGCGTCGTTGTGGCGGGCGAGAAAATCGCGGGCGTAGTCGGTGTGCCGGCGGTACTGGGCACTGCCCAGGAGCCTGGCCAGGTCGTCGCGTGTCGGGATTCCACTGGATAGGTGCATCATGCGTCTCATTCGCCCGCCGGAACCGGCCCGGATGGGCTTGGCAGAACAATAAAGCAACCCGCTAAAGACGCAACCCGGGGGAGGGGGTCCGAGAAGTCAGGAGTCAGAAGTTAGAAGTCAGGAGGCGGGCGGCGGGGTTGGGACTGGCGACCTCACTCACCCGGCTGCGTCGTCGGGGGCTCGGCGGCGTCTTCCCCGGCGGGGGGTTCTTCGGCGATGCCTTCCACCTCGCCGATCCACTCCTGCGGGCGGTCCTGCCAGTTCTCGTCGGTCACGGCCACGCGCACCCGTGCGACGGCCAGGTTCGCCTCGGCGTCTTGCCAGACGACCTCGTCCAGCTTGAAGATCCCGCGCATCACCATCCGGTGCATCCACGGGTCCTTCTTGTGGTACAGCGGCCGCGGCAGCACGATGTACGCCGGGTTCTGCCGGGCGACCTCCGCCGGCAGCTTGCTCCGCGGCACGCCGGGCATCCGCCCACCGATGACGCGGCGGTCAGTCCAGTAGCTCAGCAGCGTGTTATAAGGCCCGATGACGATGTCCTGCGGCGTGGTGTGCGTGCGGATCGGCTCGATGAGCATGTCCAGCGGCGCGTAGTCGCCGTTCTTGTAAACCTCGAGGAACTTCTCGTCGCTGGTCCGCTGCTCGATGATGAATTTGGCCGTCCCGCCGACGTTGCCGACCCACGCCGTCGCCACGCCGACGATGATGAGCCACCCGCCCCACTCGCCCGGCAGCCGCCGGCCGACCGCCGCCAGCAGCAGGCACCAGCCGACCCACATCACCGGCAGCACCATCAGGTAGTAGCGGGGCACGGTGCTCGTTACGAGCGTGACGGCGATGAGCACCAGCGCCGTGATGCCCCACAGCGGCTGGCGCAGCGTCACCATGACCAGCCCCGCGAGAATGGCCGCCCCCAGCAGCAACCCCGGCGGGTTCATCGGCTCCCCGAAGAGGGCGTCGTTCAGGTGGCGGTTGAACACATCACCGAAGTTGCCGGCCACGCGGTCCTGCAGGTTCCCGGCGACGCGGACCAGCTCCTCCTCGTAGCCGCCGGAAAGCGGGTCGAAGCCTTCCGTCCGCGGGTCCAGCGCGAAGAAGCCCACCGCCACCACCAGCATCAGCCCGGCGACGACGAAGTGCATCTTTTTCGGCCGGCGGAGGATCGCCACGATGCTCGTGAGTGTCAGCGCCACCGCCAGCACCCAGAACGTCGGCCGCATGCTCGCCGCGACGACCAGCCCCAGCGCCAGCACGCCGCCGGCCCGCCAGCGTTGCGTGGGTGTCGTCGCGTCGCGAAACCGCTCGTAGCCGTAGAACGTCCCCAGCACGCCCAGGAGGAAGGGCATGTCCGTCATCAGCTCCTGGCTCTGCTGGATGAACCGCTGGTTGAACGCCACGCCCGTGGTCGTCACGGCCGCCACCCACCACGGGAACCGCAGCCGAACCAGCTTGTAGGTGACCCACAACGCCAGCAGCGCCACGGCCGTCATGAGCAGGTGGGCGACGAACTCCGCGTGCCGGCCGAAGAGCACGTCCAGCCCGGCCAGCAGCAGCGCCAGGCCCGGGTAGATGTGCCCCTGCGGCTCCCCGGCGAAGGTGTACCCCTGCCCCGTGGCCAGGCTGTTGGCGACGCCGCGATAGATCGCCGAATCGAGCCCCGGCCGCCAGCGGCCCGAAAAACTCAACGCGTAGACGACCACGCCGACGACGAACATGACCCACGGGTAGCGGGCCATCAGGTCGATCAGCCCGGAACGGGCCACGTGCTCGGCACGCAAGGCGGGGGCGGGGGAGGCATCCGAGGGAGCGGCGGCGGCCGGGGCATGCCCGACCCGGGCCGGCGCTACGTTGGACCTCTCTGGCGTCTGCGACAAGTGAGCACCTTACTTCGCCTGCCGTCGCTGACAAGCAGTGCGAACCTTCGGATTTACGTCGCTATTTCACGCTATTTGACGTGGCGTACGCCGTCTCCCGGCACCAGCGGCAGTCGCAGACGCCGGGCTCGCCGCCGACTTGGCCGGCGGACTGGCCGCCGGCCGCTTCACCCGCCTGACGCACCGGCAGCGGGCAATGCTCCGACGGGTCGGCGGCTTTGTCCGCGAGGGGGCAGCCGCAGCCTTCCTCCGGCCGCCTGTCGAGTGCCCGCAGCAGCGGCTTGCCGCAGTACGCCTGCCCGCCGTACACCTTCCGTAGCTCGCACCCCTGGCAGACGCTCAGCCGCAATGAAACCAGCGGGCTGGTGCGGACGGCGCCGGCGTCGCGCAGGCGGGCCGAGGCGTACTTCGCCGCCGCCCGGCTCAGCCGCTTGAGCGTCGTCCGCGTGCAGGTTCCGCAGCCGGTCATGTGCTCAACATCGGCCAGATGCCGCCGGGGGCATGGGGCTTTTGCGTCCGGACCGTCGCATTGGCACAGTCGCCTCAGGCCGGGTCCGCCTCAGGCCGGGTCTGCCTCGGGCTCGGCCGCGGCGTCGGCGTCGGCGTCGACCTCGGCGTCGGCCGGCTCGGCAGGGCTCGCATCCGCCGGGCGGTCGGCCAGGTTCACCTCGTGCTTGAACCCCGCCTGGTTGTCGATCAGCCGCACGGCGTCGAACTCGTCCTTGTAATTCACGTCCACGAACCGCGTCTGCCCGCTTTGCGCGAAGTACGTCCCCTCGCTCGTGCCGGCCATCGAGTAGTCGAGCAACGCCGCCTTGATCTTCGCCGCCAGCGACGGCTCCAGGTTGTGAATGTGACCGATCGTCGCCACAGGGAACGGCGAGCTCTCCTTCACCACCACGAAGTCGTCGCGGCTCAACGTCCCGGCGGCGATCTCACGCTCCAGAAGGTCGCTGGCGACGGCGATCACGTCGTACGTCCCGGCCGCCATCCCCCGGATCGACTGCTGGTGCCCGTTGCTCATCTGCGGGTTGTAATCACGAAAGACCTGCAGCCCGTGGTCGTCCCGCAGCAGCACCATCGGCGCCTTGAAGCCGCTGTTCGAGCCGTAGCTGGTGAAGGTCACGTCCTTGCCTTCCAGGTCCCGCGGCTGCGTGATCCCGCTGTTCTTCCGCGCGATGATCATCGAGGTGTACGTGCTCGTCCCGGCGTCGTTGCCCAGGTTCGCTATCGGCACGAAGCCGCACTCGTTTACCGCGATCGGCACGGCACCGGTGTTCAGCCCGGCCAGGTGCAACTCGCCACGCCCCAGGGCACGAAGCTGCTCGTCCAGCGAGGTGAACGGCACGTACCGCACCTCACGCCCCGTCGCCTTGGCGAGCCGCGTCGTGAGGTCCACGAAGACGTTCTCGTACGCCGAGGGGTCGTCCGTCGGCACGTAGCTGAAGGTCAGCACGTCCGGGTCGAGCGTCGCCTCGCCGCTGGCAGGCGCGTCGGCGATGAGATCGACGTTCTCATCCTGGTACCGCGCGTTGAGCCGGTTGTTCACCACGGCCTCGGGCGAGTAACGCTCCTGCAGGCTCTGCAGCACGCGGTTCTGCGGCGCGTCCGACTGGACGCCGAAGATCAACCACATCGTCAGCGGTGTAACCGCCACCGCCAGGATCAGCACGATCAGAAATGGCGTATGACTTGCACCCACGCCCGACCGGACAGAACCGACTTTGCTACGCATATGCCACATGCAAACCTCCAGGCCGAACCCGAAACCCGAACCCGCCCGCAGCCCGTCTCGACGGACGCCGGGCACCTTTCATAAAGATCGTCACGAGCCGACTTGCCAAGATCAAGCTCCCAAACCAACCTTTGACGTAATGCTCAAACGGCACACCCTGGTCATCGGCGGCGGAATAAGCGGGCTGGCCTGCGCCAAGCGACTGGCCGAGATGCACGTTTCCGTCACCGTTCTGGACAAGGCCAAAGGCCCCGGCGGGCGAATGGCCAGCAAACGCGGGCCCGACGAGGCACGCTTCGACCACGGCCCGCAGTACTTCACCGCCAGACGCCTGGCTTTCAGCATCGCACTGGACACCTGGCTGCGCCGCGGAATGGTCCAACCCTACCACGCCACCATCGCCGACCTGGGCCGCGGCGGCTTCAAGCTCCTGCCGGCCGCTGAACGCTACGTCGGCGTGCCGGGCATGACCGCCGTCTGCAAACACCTGGCCGAAAACCTCGACTACCGCGCCAACCACCGCGTCACCACCTGCCGCTTCAACAAAGGCGCATGGACCGTCACGCTCGACACCGGCGACGAGCTGCAGGCGCAGCGGCTGGTCATCTCGGCGCCGCCGCGGCAGGTCGGCGAGTTGCTCGGCCCCGACGACCCGCTCGCCCGCGACGCCGCCGCCGCAACCATGCACCCGCAGTGGGCCCTGATGCTCGGCCTGGCCGCCCCGCTCGACACGCCGTTCGACGCCGCCGTCATACGAAGCCCGAGCGTCTCCTGGGCCGCCCGCGGCCGAACGCCCGGCGCATTCGCCGAGACCTGGGTCATCCACGCCAACTACGAATTCTCCCGCGAAAACCTCGAACGCTCCGCCGAACAGGTCGTCACGCCCATGCTCGAGTCCTTCACCAGGGCCCTGGGCCGCCCGACCCTCCGGCCGGCATTCGCCCTGGCACACCGGTGGCGCTACAGCCAGCCCCAACACCCCCTGCAACTGCCCGAGGATTCCGCATACCTCTTCGACCCAGCCCGACACCTGGGCCTCTGCGGAGACTGGTGCCTCGAAGGCCGCGTCGAAGCCGCATGGACCAGCGGCCACCACCTCGGCGAACGCATGGCACTCACCGAGTAACCCCGACCGCCCCCGCCGGGCCCCCGCCGGGCCGGGAAGGTTGCGGCACAAGACGCCGCATCGGCCCTGTGCCGCCGTATCGGCTACCGGACGAACGCCGGCTCGATCCAGTTGAGGCGGTCCTGCACGTCGAGGCCTTCGCCGTAGTCGACCTCGAGGGTCAGGCGGCCGGCGTTCGTTACATCTACTGAAATCACGTCATACAGTGTGCCGGCTTTGACGTTCTGCGTCTCGGCCTTCACCTGCCCGTCGACGAGTACGCGGACGGTCACGTCCGCCAGTGGCAACTCCCCGGCCATCGCGTACTGCGTGCGGAAACGCCTGGCCCCCTCGGGCACGTCGAAGGAAAGCCGGCTGCGGGCGTGCACGCCGATGCCCCGCGAAAAGGCCTTGCCGTCCGCCACGATCGGCTCGCCGGTCACGCTGCTGTTCATGCGATGCTTGAACGACCCGGCGAGGTACGGCACGTAGAGGGCCTCGGCCGGCGTGAGCGACGACGCCCACACCACCGGCCCGCCCACCTGCTCCACCGCGAGCAACGCCCGCAGCGGCTGCTCCACCTGCTGCGTGAGGACGCCGCCGGCCAGCGAGACGCGCGGGCCGTCGAGGCGGACCTCCGGCAGCGTGAGCCGCGTGCCGTCCTGCAGCAACACCGCCCAGCCCTGCTGCTGGTCTGCCGGCATGCCCAGGTCGGCAAAGACCAGCGACGCCACCGCGTTCAGCGGCACCATACTGGGTTGGCCGTCGACCGAGATCGTGACGCCCTCGCCGGACAGGTCGCCGACGATGCCGCGAATCACGTCGCCGTTGCTGAGGCGGAGCACGTCCTGCCCGTCGCGGTCCGGCAGGGCCGGCGAGACGCGGCCAAGGGCCGCCTCCGCCACAGGCTGCAGTGCCAGCAACCGCTCCAGCGGCACGAGCACCAGGCCCAGGGACGTGCTGTCGAACGCCAGCCGCTCCCCCTCGAACCCGGCCGGCTTGCCCACCAGCCGGTCGCCGCCGGAAAGGTAGAGCACGTTGGTGCGGTACTGCGTCTGCGGGCTGACGTCGTCGCGGCGGATCTCCAGCAGCCGCCCGGCCGGCACGGCCTGGCCGCCGGCGAGCGTCAGCGACTGACCATCAAAACGCAGCGGCTCGACGGGCTTCGTGTCAAAGTCCACGTCCGTCAGCACCCACTCGCCCCACGCGGCCGGGACCAGCAGCAGTGCCACAACACATGCAAGCAGTGAACGCATGAACCAACCTTACCCGCAGAGGCCGAACGGAAGAACCGGACCGAGGAGAACCGGACCCAGAAGAACGCAGCACGCCGCAGAGAACGTCTAAGCCGCAGGCCGCAGGCCGCGCTTCTGCCCGGCATAAAAGCGCGGCCTTCGGCCTGCGGCTTAGCCTTCGGCTTAGCCTTCGGCTTAGCCTGCGGCTTACGACTGCTGACTGCTGCCTACCCGCCCGCACCCTTGCCGGCGAAGACCGGCAGGTAGCGGTTGGGCATCTGCAGGATGATCAGTGCCATGGCGGTGCAGTAGGCTTCGTTCACTTCGCCGGACCAGCTGCCCGTGTTCACGTTCTGGCGGGCGAGCAGTTCCTCGCGGATGGCCGGGTACCACGCGGCCCACTGGTCTCCGCCGGCCAGGAACATGCACTGCACGGCATAGTAGTGCCCGTAGAAGTAGTGGCTCATGCCGCGCTGCCCGCGGAGCCGGCCGTCGCCCGGCATGAACTGGCGGACATACTGCAGCCCGTTTTCGACCTCTTCCCCCTCGTAGATGCCGGCGTAGAAGAGCGTGGCGACGCCGGCCGCGGACCGCGGAAACGCGCTGGACCCGCCCCCGCCGCGGAGCATGTAGCTGAAGCCGCCGTCGGCGTTCTGGCAGGCCTTGACGTACTCGATGGCCTTGTCGATGACGGCGGCGTCGACCTTGATGCCCGCATCACGCGCCGCCCGCAGCGCCATGACCTGGCAGATGGTGACGGAGACGTCGGCATCCAGCGGGGCCGGCTGGTAACGCCAGCCGCCTTCGTCGTTCTGCGTCTTCATGATGAGGCGGATGGCCTTTTGCAGCTTCTCCTTCACGGCCACGTCGTGCGTCATGCCGTAGACCTCCGCAAGGAAGAGTGCCGCAAAGCCGTGGGCGTACATCAGCCCGTGCGACTGCCCGCCGGCGAGCAACCCCGACTTCTGCGCGTTGGCCACGATGTAGTCGGCGGCACGCTGCACGTTCTCGCCGTAGATGCCCCGGCCCGGCATGTGCCCGGCGGACATGAAGGCGATGCCCGCCAGCGCCGTGACGGCCGCCTCCGAGCCCATGCCACCGCCGCCGAAGCTGCCGTCGGCCTGCTGCTGCGAGGCGAGGTAGGCAAGGCCCTTCTCCACCGCGGCGGCCATCTCGGGCGTGCGCTCCTGCCCGGCGATGGGGTTCTCGCGGTTCGCGCCCGCGGGTGCCGCAGCCACCGGCACGGCCCCGGCCGCAGCGTTGCCTGCGTCGGCGGGCATTTCAGGCAAGGCGGCCTCCTGCGCCACGGCCGGTGCGGCCAGCAGGCTCAACGCCAGTGCCGCGTGGGCCGCCAGATTCGCCGAACGCCGGGTCGTCTCGAACAGTCGCTTTGTCATCGTCCCTGACCTTCCTGGGCGAGTGCCCGGTAGTAGTCTTCGATCAGCTTGCGGTACTCCTCGACGACCTCCTCGCCACGGCTGTCGATGATCGCCTGTCGCTCACGCGGCGAGAGGCTGCCCCACTCCGCGGCGGTCTCGCGGATGTCCGCCGAGGCGTCGGCGGCCTGCCCGGCCGGGCCCTGGCCCGACTCCTGCGCCGCCTCCTGTCCGGCCTCCGCCTGGCCCGGCTGCTGCTGAGGCTGGCCCTGCTGCATCGCCTGCTGCTGTTGCTCGTCCAGTTGCTGTTGCTGCTGCCCGGCCATCTGCTGTTGCTGGCTTTGCGGGTTTTGCCTTTGTTGTTGCGCCTGCTCGATCAGCGACTGAATGTCGATGACGATCCGCTCCTGAATGATCTGCGTGGTCTTCCCCGGGTCGTTGTTCAACGCCAGCCGCTGGCGGCTGCGGGCCATGCGGTCGCCCACGAGGTTCACCTTGCGGTCCTGGGCGTTCTCGTTCCCCTCGCCGCCGCCGAGCAGGTCGCCCATCAGCTCGTCTTCTTCCACGGCCTGCTCGTCGGCCTCTTCGGGCAGCAGGTCCGCGGCGTCCGGCTCGGGGCCGAGCTTGGTCTCGCCCTGGCTGGCCTGCTGCAGCAACTCGTCCAGCAGATTTCGCAGCTCGCCCTGACGCTTGCCGAGTGCGAACGTCTCCTCCTTCACCGGGTCGTCGGCGGCCGCCTTCGTGTCCTCGTTCACGTCCAGCTGCAGGGCCTGCAGGAGCTTGAGTTCGACCTCCGAAGGCAGCCGCGGCCCGCCGCCCTGCCCGTTGCCGGAGCCGCCGCCGCCGCCGGCCTGCTCGAACTTCTCCTCAAGCTGCTCAAGCTCGAGGTTCTCGATCATCAGCCCCAGTTGCTTCACGATCCGGTCGTGCTTCACCTGCGTGACTTCGTCGGTGCTCCGCCCGGCCAGCAGGCCCTTGGCTTCCTCCATCAGCTCGGCGATGTCCTTGTTCGCCCAGAGGTAAACCACGCCGCCGACGGCGGCCAGGTCCTCGCCCAAGGCGTCGATCTCGTCCTTGAGCTTCCCCTGCTCGCCGGGAAGTTGGCCGAGCTTGATCAACTCCGCCCGCGGCAGGTTTCCGGCCGCGTCGCGGGCGGTTTCCAGCCGCTTTGTCTCGTCGGCCAGCTTCTGCTGCTCGTCCCGGAGCTTGATGAACCGGTCCCGCACGGCCTCACGCTGCTGCTGGGCCATCTGCTCTTCCACCTGCTCGCGCTGCTCACGCACGACCTCCTGCGCCTCGAGCAGTGCGGCCAGCGCCTCGGCCTGCGGCGGCGCGTAGGCCTCGGAAAGCTCCCGCTCGCGCAGGTGCACCACGGCCCGCTCCATTCGGCCGGCGGCACGGTTGATGCGCGTGGCCGGGGCGGCACCGTCCTCCATCTCGCGGGCCGTCTCGGCCAGGTCCCGGGCGTTGCGGGCGGTTTGCGTCTGGCCGGCGGTCATCACGGCGGCGTCGGCTTCGGCCTCCTCGGGCAACTGCGAGAGCTGCCGAAGCTGCGTGACGGCCTCCTCGCCGGCCTCGCCGACGGCCTCCTCGCCGCGGAGCAGCAGGTTCTCCAGGTTGTGCCCCGCCTGACGACGGATGAGCACGGCGACCTGCTCCTCCAGCTCCCGTAGTTCTTTCTGCAACTGTTGCAACTTACGCCGCTCGGCCTCTCTCAACTCGTTGAGCACCATCTCCAGCCCCAGCTCGACCTGCTGCTGGGCGCTTTGTGCGCCGGACTGCTGGTTCTGCCGCGCTTGCTGGGCGGCCTCGCGGGCCTTGCGCTGCAACTGCTGCTGCTGCCCGCGGCGGGCGGCCTGCTCCATCGCCTGGGCGGCGGCCGGGTCGCTCTCCTTCATTTCCTGCGCCTGCTCCTGCATTTCATTGAGCGCCTCGGAGATGTCGTCGGCGAGCCGCTCCTGTTCGCGGGCGGCCTCTTCGAGCTTCTCCCGCTGCTGCGGGTCCATCTCCTCGGGCTTCTTGCCGAGTTGCCCCTGGCCGGCCTCGGCGGTCTTCTGGCTGGTGCTCCGCTGCTGCTCCAGCAGCGCCCGCATCCGCTCGATGGACGTCTGCAGCGTGCCGATCGCCTCCATCCGCTCCATCGCGGCGTCGAGGTTCTCCTTCGCCTGCTCCTGCTGGTTTTGCGCTTCTTGCAGGTCCTGCTTGCGGTCCTCGTCCGGCTGCTGCGGGCGGGCGGCCTCGGCGAGTTTGCCGGTCGCCTCCTTCATGTTCTCCTCGGCCGTGCGGTCCAGCCGGCGACGCAGGTCCTCGGCAAGGCCCTTTAAGTCTTCGGCGCCCGAACGGTTTTCCTCGAGCATGCGACGGACGTCGTCCATCCGCCCGGCGAGGCGCTTCGTCGCGCTGGCCGCGGTCGACTGCTGCTCCACAAGCCGCTCGGCGGCGTTGCGGTCGGCGTCGTCGAGGGCTTCGCGCTCGGCGGTGTCGCGGGCAAAGTCCTGTGTCTCCTGCTGCACCTGCTCCTGCCGGCCGGCGACCTGTTCAAGTTCGCTGCGCAGCTGCCGGAGTTCGTCGATCGCCCGGGCGGTCAGTTGCTGCTGGCTGACGATGGTGATGCGCAGCCGGCCGCTGGAGACGGGGTCGTGCCGTCGGCCATTAAGGAAGAAGTTGTCGGTCGCTTCCAGGTGGTACTCGAGTACGTCGCCGGGCTGCAGTTCGCCGAGGCGGGCAAGCTCCCAGCCGAGGCTGATGCGGTGGCGGAGGTTTTCGCCGGTGCTGTCGACACGGTTGAAGCCGACGTCGGCGGTGGCCTGCTGCGCCTGCACGAGCGGGATGCGCCAGTCGGCCGGGCGGCCGTCGTCCTGGCCGAGCACGACACGACGCACGACCAGCGTGACGTCCTGAATGCCGTAATCGTCCTCGGCGACGGCTTCGAGCGGCACGACGGCCTCGGCGGTGCGGCTTTCGTTGCGGCGTGGCTGTTCGATCTGCACGGCGGGTGGCTGGTCCGGGCGGACGATCAGCTCGAACTCCTCCAGCGCGTTGTTCGTGTAGCCGTCGGTGTCCCGTGCGAGCACGCGAAACCGGCTCGAGGACAGCGCGGTGAACTGCCCGACCACGGCGGCGTCGCGGTCCTCCAGGCGGGTGTTGAACAGCGCCGGCGTGCTGCTGCCCTCCCGCACGGGTTGCAGGTGCACGGGCTCGTCGCCCAGCGGCTTGTTGAAGCGGACGCGCAGCGTGGCCGGGCTGCCTTCGCCGACGACGGCCGGCGACTCCGTCAGGTCGACGGTGCGGGCGGTCTGGTCGGTGACGTAGGGCGGCGGGCGGTGTTCCAGTTCGACGGCAACGATCGCCAGCCGCGGCACCACGGCCACGGGGGGCAGTTGCTCCTCGTCGTCGCCGGCTTCGACCCAACTGACGAGCGTGCCGGCCTCCTGCCCGGTCGGCGGGCGGGCGTCGATGCTGGCGGCGAAGGAGCCGTCCTCGGCGAGCGTCATGAACTCCTGCCGCACCGGCCCGTCGCCGTAGCGGTAGTTCAGCACAGGCCGGACACGCGCAGGGTCCCCCTTGTCCAGCCGGATGCGCACGTCCAGCCGCTGGCCGACCGGCACGCGCGCCGGCGTTTCGCCGACGACCGCGATCTCATACGCCCGCGGCCAGGCCTGCCCCTCGAACGGCGTGAACAGCCGGCTGGCGATGATGCCGCGCGCCTCGGGCGTCACGGCAAGTGTGCCCAGCAGCACGACAAGCGCCAGCGCGCCGAGCCCCGCGGCCAGATTGCGGACGGCCGGGGTCGCCTGCACGACTTCGCGAATCGGGTAGCGGTCGGCCAGGACGGTGGTCTGGTCGATCACGCGGCCGCGGAGCATCGTCGAGCCGCCGGCACCGTCGGCGTCGTGCCCGGTGAGGAAGTTGACGGTGCTGCTGAGGCGGTCCTCGAAGATCGGGTAGTTGGCCTCGACGCGTGTCGCGACGTCGCCGAGGGTCAGCCGGCTGCGCAGGGGCACCAGGACCCACTTCCACTTGAGGTAGGCCACCACGCCGAGTGCGCCGAGCATGAGGACCAGCCGCGGCCAGGCCGGGAGGTTCAGCAGGTAGTCCAGCAGCACGGTGCCGACGAGTGCCGCCGCCAGCGTCGCCAGCACGAGCCCGAGCCCGGCGAAGACGGCCAGCACCTTCACGCGGCGTCGCATGTGGTTCAGCGTGTCGATGAGGCTGGTCGGTGTCATGGCGTCTCCGGCGTTGATTCTGAATCTGCCTGTGGCGTTACGTTCGTTGAAGGGGCTGGCTCACACGCGGCCTACACCATGCCCCAGAGTTTCCGCGCGACCCATTCGCTCGTGATGAGCAACGCGAAGATGGCCAGTGCCAGCGGCGCGTCCCAGAGTGGGCTGGCCGAGAGGACGGGGATCACCCGCCGGGCCGATTCGATCTGCCGCAGGCCGGCAGCCGCCTCGGCAAGTTCCAGCGGGCGGCCTTGCGTCTGACTGGCGAGGCGGGCAAGGCCCACGCGGTCCACCTGCGGCTCGGCCAACTCCAGCTTGGGCACGGTGACTTCAAGCGGCAAGCGCAAATCCGAGAGGCCGGGGGCCGGGGCCGGCGTACGCAGCGTGAAGCTGCCGGTGCCCGCGGCCGTGAAGCTGGTGGTGAAGACGTCGGCGGCACCTTCCTGGCGGCGGAGTTTTTCGCGGGCGACGAGCTGGCCGTCGGGGCCGATGAGTTCCACGTCCAGCGAGTCGGGCAGGCTGGCCCCCACCTGCGCGTCGAGCACGCGGAGGGTTGCACGCACCTGGTCGCCCAGTTCATACACCGGTCGGTCCGCGGTGAAGGTGATGCGCCGCTGCCCGAGCTTCTTGCCGCGGGCCAGATAGCGAAGCTGCTGCACCCAGTACGTGTCGAAGATGCTCTCGCCGGTGTAGAACCGCCACCGCCACGAGTCGTCGATGGCGGAGTAGAGCGTTCGGCCCGCGCCGTAGCGGCCGATGACGAGGATCGGGGCCTTACGCCCGTCCGGCCCGGTCTCCATCGGGTGCTCGGCCAGGGCCTCGCCCACGCCGGGCTTCACCGTTACGCCGCGGCTGAACCAGAAGAGAAGCTGCAGCTGTTCCTGCACGAAGGAGCGGTTGGCCTCGGGGTCTGCAAAGAAGCGGAAGACCGGGCTCTGTGCCCCGGCGGTCGTCAGCACCGGGCGGAACCCCTCGCCGATGGTGCCGGTGGTGGCGGCCGTGCTCTCCGTACGGCTGATGTCCACCGGCAGCACCGGCTCGACGGCGGTCTTGCGGAACGACTGCGGGGACCACCGCGGCCCGGCCACCATGCCGAAGCCGCCCCCCTTGGTGCTGACGAACTCGTTCACCAACTGCAGCTGCCGGTCGGTGAACTGGCGCGGGTCGACGTCCCCGAAGAGCACGACGTCGTAAGCGAGCAGCTCATCCATGTTGACGGGGAAGCGTGTGATCGGCCGGTCGCCCTCCTGGCGGAAGCTGGGGTCGGCGCTGGTCAGCAGCAGGCTGACTTCGACGGTCGGGTCGCGCATCAACTGGTTGCGGAGGTAGCGGTAATCCCAACGCGGGTATCCGTCGACGTAGAGCACGACGATCTGCGCGTCCAGCACGTCCATCTGCAGGCTGCGGCGGTTGTCGTCGGGGTTGACCTCAGCAATTTCGGACTCGACCACCACGGCCAGTTCGAGCGTGCCTTCGGTGTCGGCCTTGAAGGTCAGGTTCAGCGGCTGCGGGTCGGCGGCGTCGATCTCGATGCGGCGGCGGACGGGCTGGCCGTCCGGCCCGAGCACCGGATCGCCGGTCGCGGCGTCGACGAGGCTCACCACCGCCTCGGCCGGGCCAGGGAAGCCCGTGGCGCGGACTTCGGCCTCGACGTTCACCAGGTCGCCGACGAAAACCGCCTCCTCGGCACTGACCCGCCGGACCTCCAGGTTCCGCGGTGCCTCACTGCTGCCGACGGCCACCGGGAACAACGGCACGCCGAAGCCTTCGAGCCGGGCAAGCACCTGCGAGATGGGCTTGGCCGGCGTGCTACGCCCGTCGGACAGGATCACCACGCCGGCGAGGCGCTGGCCCTGCAAATCCTGAAGCACGGTGGCGACGGAGCGGGCAAGGTCGGTGCTCTGGCCGTTGGCGGCAAGGTCTTCAAGCCTCGCCAGCAAGTCGCCGGGCTGTGCGACCTGGCCCTGGGGCACGGCCAACTCGGCCAGAGGCACGGCGTCGGCGTCGAACGTGTAGAAGCGGAGCTGGTGCTCCCTGGCCAGGTCCGTGAGAAGGCCTTCCGTCCGGAGCAGTTCACCCGCGGCGGCCACGCGGCTGATCGGCGGCTCGTCCCCCGCTGCCGCGTCCGGCACGCGCATGGAGAGGGACTGATCGACCATCACCGCGAGCACACTCGGCTCGGTGCGGCTCTGCACGAGCGTGAGTGTCGGGCGGTTTAATAGTGCGATGACGAAGACGAGCAGCGCGATCCGGATGCCCGCCAGCACGAACCGCGCCCGTCGGTTACGCCCGTCGCGACGGTAGACGTAAACCACCAGCGCGACGACGGCCGCGACGAGCAGCACATTCCACGTGGCATTGCCGACGGCCTGCGCCCAGGGCCACTGCGGGTTGAACTCGAAGCGAAAGCTCCCCTGCTCGGAGAGGAAGCCGCGTTCAAGGCCGAGGATGATTTCGAGGAGGCGGTTCATGCTTCAGGTTCTTCAAACGGATTGACGACGACGAGTTGGTCGATGTGAACGAAGTCTTTCGTATTCCGCGTCAACAACGCGAGCCCGAGCTCGATGGCCGTCGCTGCAATGACGGCATCTGGCGTCTTGATGCGAACCCGGCGTCTACTCCTGGCAGCCAACTCGGCGACGGGCGGCGTTACGTCAACGACATCCATGCCTTGGAACAACTGTTCCAGTGCCGCCTCCGACTCAGGTTCCAACGATCGGGCGCTGAACACCTCGATCCAGGTCAGTATCGATGCAGCGAGTCCACGTTGCCCGACGAGCGTGATGAGCTCGGGGTGATTTCCGCTGCAGGCGTAGTTGAGGATGTTGCTGTCGACAATCATTCCTGGAGCTCATCATGATTTCCGCGCTGCTGACGCTGCCACTCAACCGGGTCCCTGATGTCCTTGAAGACTCCGGCCGCGGCGAGTTGTTTCAGCGCGTCCGTCCGACGCTGCTGCCGTTGCTGCTCCTCCTCCGGCGTATAAACAACGCCGTGTTTGAGGCGTTGATACTCTTCGTAAGGGATCACGATGTAGCGCTTTCCGTCGATCGTAATCTCGTTTTTGCCGGTCGTCGCGTTGAGGGCCGTCATGCCGCACCTCCCGTGTTCTTCTTGAAGTGCCCGAACCGCATCGCCGCGTAGCACTCGGCGCCGGCCAGCCCTAGGACCAGCAGCATGATGATCCAGCCGAAGTCATTGCCGGCCTCCTGGGTGAACTCGGCCTGCTCGCCTGCGGCCTCCGGGCCGGCGAGCGTCCGCAGTTCGATGCCGCCCAGCGCCTGTCGGACGGCCGCCTCGCCGATCGGGCGGACGTCCGCCTCGTCGGACGGGGTATTCACCGCCACCGGCCAACTCCGCTCGCCGGTGCTCAGGGTGTATAGGCCTGGCGTCTCGATCGGCTCCGAGGCGTAACGCATCCGGCCGTCGGGCTGGGGCAGTTGCTGCATCGGCATGGGGGTGCCCTGCTCGTCGGCGAGGGTGGGCGGGCGTGTCAGGCGGACGGACTCGGGCAGCACCAGCGACTGCCCGGCCTCCAGGTTGAGCCAGCCGGCCGAGCCGCCGACGGCACCGGCGAGCAACTCGTGAACGAGCGGCAAGAATGCAGGTTTAGCCGGGAAACTGCTCCAAGCCGCGTTGGCCGTGGTGGTGTTGAAGATGACCATCCCCTCGCCCAGCCGGTGTGCCACGATGGCCGGCTCGCCGACGAGTGCCGGGGCTGCGGCGGCTTCGCCGGTGCCGTTCGTGGCGTTCGTACCCCTGTTCGTTGTGTTTGCGACACTTGCACTGCCGGCGGCGGTCGGCAGGTAGCGGAGGACGACCTCTGCGTCGGGCTTGGGGTCGATGCGGAAGTAGGTGAACGTCTGCGCCGTGCGCAGGCCGGGGTTCTCGTAGTTCTCAAAGACGCTGACGAACGGGTGGTTCTGGCCGGCGGGCTTCAGGTCGTAGCCGACGCCCCCGCCCGTGCCGCCGGCGGCCAGGTCCACGCGGCGGTCGAGGCTGCCGGGCAGCAGGCCGGCCGGCAGCAGCACGCCGTTGTAGTTGTCGGCCGAGATCTGCTCCCCGGCGAAGATCATCAACGCCCCGCCGCCGGTTACAAAGCTGGCCAGCTGCCTGGCGGCCGGCTCCTGCAGCGCGCCGACGTCCACCAGCACCACCGCGCGGTAGTCGCCGAGCACGGTGTTGGCCAGTTCAAGGTCGCTGATGGTGTTGACCTTCACGTAGCTGTTGGTTTCGCGCCCGACCTCGCTGGCGGCGGCGGGCGGCTGCAGAGCGCGTACGAGGAACGCCGCCGAACTTTCCAGCGCCCCGATGCCCCGCTGCCCCTCGACGACGAGCACCGGCAGTTCGCTGGCGACGTCGACGACGTCGTAGCGGGTGTTGTCGGCACGCAGGCGGTCGTCGCTGGCCAGCCGCAGGCCCAGCACGTGCACGCCGCCGGCACCGATGGACGCGTTGCCCTGCACGAGCGTCGTGGGGCTGGCGGTGGGCGTGAGCGTGTCGAGGGAGTCGATCTGTCGGCCGTTGAGCGACCACGCTGCCGCGGCCTGGCGTGCCTCGCCGAAGCCGACGACCGACGCCAGGAACGCGTTGCTGAAGCTGGCCCGCACCAGCGCCTCGGCCGGGCGGAGGTCCGTCACGGCGTGGTTCCATGCGCCCTGAATAGAAAGGTCGTAGTGGATGACGTCGTAGGCCTCGGCGAGCTCCGGGCCGATCTCGGCCAGGGCGGCGGCGCGGCGTGTCTGGAAGGCGGTGGCGGAGCCGTCGGTAATGAGGTGAAGCGTCTTCCTCGTTTGCCCGTCGGCGGCAGCGACGTTCATCGCCTGGCGGAGGGCGGCGGCCAGGTCCGAGGCGCGGTGGGTTGCCTGCACGCGTTCGACGGCGGCGGCGGCGGCGGTCAGGTCGAACGTGGGCCGGGCCAGCAGCGCCTCGGCCGGGGCCGCGGCGGTGATGACGGCGACGGACTCCCCGCCGGCGTTCATCCGCCCGATGAGCCGGCCGGCGAGCCGCCGGGCCTCGTCCAGGTGCGTCGCGGCGTCCGGGCGGTCGGCCTGATAATTCATGCTCAGGCTGTTGTCGATGACGATGACGTGCAGCCCCGTACGCTGCGCGAGTGCGCCGGCCACGGCCGAGTCCTGGCAGCCTACCGGCCGGGCCAGTGCCAGCCCCAGCAGCGCAAGCAGCAAACAGCGCATCGCCAGCAGAAGCCACGACTCGAACTGCAACCGCCGGCGGTTCTTCCGCAGGGCCCGCATGAGAAAGTCCATCGCCGCCCAGTCGAGCGTGTGGTACCGGCGGCGGTTCAGCAGGTGGATGATGACGGGCACCGACGCGAGCGCCAGGCCGGCCAACAGGAAACTGGGGTTCACGAACGGCATGGTGCTGTTGAGTCTAGGAAGCGCGAATGCTGGCCAGGCGGTTTGCCAGGAACGATGAAAGCTCGACGTCCAGCGGGTCGCCGGAGTTGAAGAGGCGGTAGTCGATGTTCATGCTCCGGCAGAGCTTGTCGATCGCCTCGTTGTGCTGGCGGACCTGCTCCATGTACGCCTCGCGCAGCGCGCGGGGCTCGGTGAGCAGTTCGCCCATCTCTTCCATGCCCTTGAAGAGCGTGACGTCCTCGAAAGGGAAGGTCAGTTCCTGCGGGTCCATGATCTGCACGGCGACGATCTCGTGCTTTTTATAGGCGAGGGTGCGCAGGCCGCGTTTGATGGCATCTATGTCGCCGAAGAAGTCCGACAGGAGCATGACGACCGACCGCCGGCCGAGTTTTTCGGTCAGGGCTTCGAGGCTTTGTGCGACGCCGGTCTTGTTCCAGCGGGGAATGCCCTGCATCTCGCCGCAGATGAACCGCCACTGCCGGGGGTTGTTGCTCGGCTTGTAGTAGCGGACGAGTGACTCGTCGAATATGGCCAGCCCCACCGCGTCCGACTGGTTGACGGCCATATACGCCAGCGTGCCGGCGACGGCGGTAGCGTGGTCGAACTTCGTCCAGCTTTCGCCGGGCGCGTCGATGCTCTCGAGGCTGCTGAAGGACATGGACTGGCTGGCGTCGACGGCCAGGATCAGCGGGAGGTTGGTCTCCTCCTGGTACTGCTTGACCATGAGCCGGTCGCTTCGGCCGAAGACCTTCCAGTCGATGTGCCGCGTGTCGTCGCCTGCGACGTACGCGCGGTGCTGTGCGAACTCGACGGAGGAGCCCTGGAAGGGGCTCTTGTGCATGCCGGTCATCATGCCTTCGACGATGAGGCGTGCACGCAGTTCCAGCGACGACACCTTGGCGAGGGTGCGCGGGTCGAGGTATTTGCGGTATTCGTTGGCGGAGGTGGGCATGATGGGTGTCGTGCGTTTACTGCCGTCGAGGATCTTCGCCGTCAGGTGCCGGCCGAGACGGATTGGTTCACCAGTGACTCCTCAGGAAGGCCGTCGCTCCAGGCGACGGTCGAACCGACGGGCAGGTCGTCCTTAACCAGGTCCGCGAGAAACAAGCCGACGGCAGTTACGCCGGCCGATGGTTCGTTCAGCGGGCGCACGTCTCGTGCGGTGCACCACCGCATCCAGCCGTCGGCGCGGTTGACCAACAAAAGCTCGCCCTCCGAGGGAACGACATCCGCCGCCGAATCGAAGCAGATGACAATGCCCGGCCGCCCGTACTCCGCGGTGGATCTGATGCTGAACACGTCTTTGACCGTAGCCTTCATGACCGCTTCCGATCGTAAAACTCCGTTCCGGACCGCTCGCCACCGATCTCATACAGCAACGAGTTGCGCTGACCGATCACCCTAAGCACCAGCATGTCTGCGTCTGACGGGCCGGTAACCATCGGGTGCACATGCCAGACGAGCCGGCGGATTCGTATTGGCCCTTCATCCATCTGCAGGACCGGCCGGTGCTCCGCGTCAAGCATCAGCTCGATGCCCGTGAAGCCGCCGGAGATGATCACCCGCCGACCGTCCTCCAGGAGCAACAGCGCGTGCTCGGCTCGCTGTGTCCAGGACCGCTCCTTGGCTTCGTCCAGGAGGTCCGCCTCGGCTTCGGTGTCATTCACGACTCGGTAGAGCTTTGCCGGCGCGACGTCCATTCGCTTTGACCTGCTAGGCCGCCCCCTCCCGCATCATCTTGGCCGTCTGGGCGTCTAGTTCTTCGTACTGCTGTCGTGGGATGTGCTCGATCAGCTTCAGCACGATGTCGTCGCTCTTCACACCCTCTGCGTCGGCGTTGAAGTTCGTCACGATGCGGTGCCGCAGCACCGGGATCGCAACCTGGCGGATGTCCTCGGTGCTTACGTGGTACCGGCCCTTCAGCAGCGCGCGGGCCTTGCCGGCCAGCACCAGGTTCTGGCTCGCACGCGGGCCGGCACCCCAGCTGACGAACTCCTTCACGAAAGGCGGTGCCTCGGCATCGAACTCCGGCCCGCGGCGTGTCAGCCGGCTGAACTGGATCGCGTACTTGATGACATGGTCCGCCACCGGCACCTTCCGCACGATCTGCTGCAGCAGCTCGACCTCTTCACCGCTGAGAATCTCGCTGAGCTCGACCCGCTGCTCCGTCGTCGTCAGCCGGACGATTTCAAACTCCTCGGCCTCCGTCGGGTAGCCGACGTTGATGTTGAACATGAACCGGTCCAGCTGCGCCTCGGGCAGCGGGTAGGTACCCTCCTGCTCGATCGGGTTCTGCGTCGCCAGCACGAAGAAGGGGTGCGGGAGCGGGAAACGTTGCCCGCCGGCCGTCACCTGGCGCTCCTGCATGGCCTCCAGCAGGGCCGCCTGCGTTTTGGGCGGGGTCCGGTTGATTTCGTCGGCCAGGATCACGTTCCCGAAGATCGGCCCCTTCATGAAGACCATCTGCCGGTCGCCGGTGGCCTGATCCTGCTTGATCACGTCCGTCCCCGTGATGTCGCTGGGCATCAGGTCAGGGGTGAACTGGATTCGACTGAAGCTCAGCCCCAGCGTGCGGGCCAGCGTGCTGATCAGCAGCGTCTTGGCCAGCCCCGGCACGCCCACCAGCAGCGCGTGGCCGCGGCAGAACATCGCCACGAGCAGCTCCTCGACGACCTTCTCCTGCCCGACGATCACCTTGCCCAGCTCGGCCCGCATCTGGGCGTAGGCCTGCTGTAACTTTTCGACGGCGGCCGCTTCATCGACCTGCAACGGCGTCGGTTCATTCACCGGCTTCATCAACGCGACTCCATTCCCGCACGTCCGGCGTGCGGCACGAACTTCTTACGTACAACCCCTCATTTCCGCTTCCCGAGGATACCGGGCACGCCACGTGGCACAACTGGAATCCGCCCGGCCGGAAACGCGGCCCGCAAACGCCCTCAACGCCCGCCACAACCCCGCACCTACCATCAGACGCTCCGCCCGGCCGGATGTTTCAAACCAATTGTTCTGCACCCGTGTCCCGCACCCCTATCCCGCGCCATGCCCGAACTGCCCGAAGTCGAGTCCGTCGTCCGCACCCTCCGACCGCATTGCCAGGGCCGCCGCGTGAGCCATGTCACGCTACGCCGCCGAGACGTCCTCACGCCCCCCGAGCTCGACTGGCCAAGCCTCCTCCAGCACCGCCGTATCGCCGACGTCCGCCGACGCGGCAAACGCATCGTCTTCTCCCTCGACGACGCCAACCGCTTCTTCGTCCACCTGGGCATGACCGGCCGACTGCTCCTGGCCGACGCCGACACCCCCGAGCCGCCCCACACGCACCTGCTGCTGCACCTCGACGCAGGCCGGCAGGTTCGGTTCATCGACCCGCGCCGCTTCGGCGGCGTCACGTGGCTCGGGCGGCGCGTGCGCGACGCCTCCCTCGGCCCGGAGCCGCTGGGCCTGCCGCCCGGCGAGTTGGCCCGGCGCCTCGCCGGCACCCGGCGGGCCGTCAAGGCGGCGCTGCTCGACCAGAAGCTCGTCGCCGGGCTCGGCAACATCTATGTGGACGAAGCCCTGCACCGCGCCGGCATCCACCCGCTTACCCCGGCCGACAGGCTCGACGGGCACCGCATCCGCAAGCTCTCGCGTGCCGTGAAGTACGTGCTGCGTCGCGCCATCGCCGCGGGCGGCAGCAGCATTCGGGACTATGTGGACGCCGACGGCGTCGCCGGCGCGGGCGTGGCGCTTCACCGCGTCTACGGCCGGGCTGGGCAGCCGTGCCTGACCTGCCGTCGTGCGACGGTCGAGAAGTTCGTGCTCGCCCAGCGCGGCACGCACGTCTGCACGAACTGCCAGCGACAGCCCGCCTGACGCCAGGGCCGATCCGGGCCGTGTCTGCCGGGCCCTCTCGGGCCGCGGCTGGCCAAGGGCGGCACGATCGGGCATAGACTTACAACGATGCACGAAACGCCACCGCCCGCCCGCTACACCCTGGCCAGCCTGCGTGCCGCCGTTCGCGACGGCCGGCCTCAGGCCATGCTCACCTGCTACGACTTTCTCACCGCCGGCCTGATGCGCCGCGCCGGCGTGCCGATGCTCCTTGTGGGCGACTCGGCATCGAACGTGATATTCGGGCACGAGACGACCGTCCCCGTCTCCCTCGAGCAGATGATCGACCTCACCGCCGCCGTGAAGCGCGGAGCGCCCCAGTGCCTGGTTATTGCCGACATGCCCTTCGGCAGCGTGCACGGCGGCGTGAGCCATGCGATGACCTCCATCGTGCGGTTGTGCAAGCGGTCGGCGTGCGACATGGTGAAGATCGAGGTCGGGCCACGGAGCGAGGGGCTGGTATCGCACGCGGCCGAGGCGGGCGTGGCGGTGATGGCGCACCTGGGGCTCAAGCCGCAGAGCATCGGGCGGCTGGGCTCGTACAAGGCCGCCGGCCGGACGGCCGAGGAGGCCGACGCGATCGTGTCACTGGCCGAGCGGATGGAGGCCGCCGGCGCCGAGGCACTGTTGCTGGAGGCCGTGCCGCCGGAGGTGAGCCGCGAGGTGGTCAAACGGGTGAAGGTGCCGGTGATCGGCTGCGGTGCCGGCCCGGCGTGCCACGGGCACGTGGTCGTGTGGCAGGACCTCTGCGGGCTGACGGACAAAACGCCCAGGTTCGTGCCTAAACTCCCGGCGTCGGCGGACAAGGCATCGCCCGCGACGCCGGGTGCGGCACTCGAGGCCGCCTTCGCCGCCTGGGTGAAGATGGTGGCCGAGCGAACCTACCCGCAACCCGAACACGAATACGCGATGCAAGACGAGCAGCTCAGTGCCTTCGAACACCTTGAGGCACAGCGTGAACCGAGATTTTGAACCATCTGAAGGAGTCTGATCACGATGGCACAACTCAGGAAGACTGTCGTCGGGCTGGGGTTGATTGGCGCACTGGGTCTTGGCGCGATGGTCGGCAGCCAGTGGGCCCAGGAGGCGGCCTTTGCCCGCGACAAGCAGGCGATCACCGACGCCCGGCAGGAGCTGGCGGACAACCCGACGATTCAAAACCTATCGGGCGTGTTCCGCGCCGTCGGCCGGGCAACCGAGCCGTCCGTGGTGCACCTGGACGTGAGCAAGCGCGTCGAGAACATGGCCGGCAGCTCCGACATGCTCCGCCGGTTCTTCGACCGCGAAGGCATCCCCCCCGAGATGCGCCCTGAAGTACCCGGCGGCCCGCAGGAGGAGCGCGACTTCTTCCAGCGCGGCACCGGCTCCGGCGTCATCATGGAGGCCGAGGGGGGCTACGGGTACGTGCTGACGAACTTCCACGTCGCCGGTGAGGCCGACGAGATTCGCGTCACCCTCGCCGACGGCCGGACCATCACCGCCGCACGCGTCATCGGCACCGACCCGCAGACGGACCTGGCGCTGGTCCGCATCGAGGCCGACCGACTCATTCCCGCCGAGTTCGGCGATTCCGACAAGCTCGAACGCGGCGACATCATCCTCGCCTTCGGCTCGCCGTTCGGCTACGTCGGCTCGATGACGCAGGGCATCGTCTCGGCCACCGGGCGGAACGACGTGGGCATCCTCCGCCGGCAAAGCCAGTTCGCCTACGAGAACTTCATACAGGTCGACGCCCCGATCAACCCGGGCAACTCCGGCGGGCCGCTGGTGAACCTCGCCGGCGAGGTCGTCGGCATCAACACGGCCATCGCCACGCGCACCGGCGGCTTTTCAGGCATCGGCTTTGCCATCCCCAGCAATCAGGCACGCGAGGTGTACCAGGCGCTGCGCGAGGAAGGCCGCGTCACCCGCGGGTACCTCGGCGTGAGCATCGCGGACGTCAGCCGCGTCGAGGACGTCGCACGTGCCGCAGGCTACGAGAAGCTCACCGGCGTCTTCGTCTCGGCGGTGCTTCGCGGCTCGCCGGCGTTCGGCCAGCTCAAGCCCGGCGACGTCGTCACCGGCCTCGACGGCAGGCCCATCGAGCGGATGCAGGAGCTGCGAAACTACATCGCCGCCAAGCGCCCCGGCACGGAGGTGAAGCTGGACGTCTGGCGTGAAGGCCAGACCGTGCAGGTGAGCGTCACGCTCGCCGAGCAGCCGAGCGACCCCATGGCCCTGCGCCAGGCCGCCGCCCCGGAGGTGACGCCGGAGGTCAGTGACGTCGGCGTCCGCCTCGGCGAGCTGGACGACGCCCGGCGGCGCACGCTCGACGTCCCGGAGCAGACACAGGGTGCGGTGGTTCTCCGCGTGCAGCCGAACAGCCCCGCCGCGACCGCCGGGCTGACGACCGGAGATGTCATCACGCGTGTGGGTACTACGCCCGTCACCAACGCCGACGAGGCCCGCGAAGCACTGGCCTCTGCGGACCTCAGGCAGGGCGTCACGCTGATGGTGACCAGCCGCGAAGGCTCGCGATTCGTGCTGATCAGGTCGGAGTGATGCGTGGAGGCTGAGTCACCCGGGCCTGCTCGGCCGTCTCGGCCGCGTGGGCGGCCTCGTCGATGAGACGCTCGTAGGTATGCACCAGGTCGCCGCCGGCAGCCCCGAAGGTGACTTCGGGGCGAACGCCGGCGGCGACTTCGTCCGCCCGCGGCGCGACGAGCAGGCGGGCCACCCGCCGCCCGCAATGGCCGTCCGGCTCGGCGAATCGCACCGTGCAGAAACACTCCAGCGACTGCCTGCGGTTACGGTAGAGCACGTCACTGACGGCGAGGCGCGTGGGTGCGTCGATGACGTCCGGCCGGCCGCTGACCTCGTGCCAGACGGCCTGCACCTTCTGCTTCAGCAGGAAGCGGTCGCGGGGTGAGAATCGCAGTTCCCTGGCGGCCGCCAGCGCGACCAGCCGCCGCCGCCGCCGTGACCCGACGACCGCCCATACGAGCCGCGCGACGACCACGGCCAGCAGCAGGGCCGCCAGCAGCGCCGCCGGCCGCGGTGCGGCGAACGACGGGAGCGCAACGGCAATGACGGTCAGCACATGCATGCTCGGGCGGCGGGGCCTTCAGTCGCCCTGCACCGGTGCGGCGGGCGCAGTGCCGGGGATTTTGTAGTCGATGTTGTAACTCGGGCTGATCGGCTTCAGCGACTCGTTCTGCCACTGCACGAGGCGGCGGAAGTTCGGGTCGTTCGTCCCGCGGAGGACGCCGTTGTACCGCGGGACGTCCGGGTGCGGTGTCTCCGCGTCACGCGGGGGCAGTGCGTACTGGGCGAGCAGGGAGGTATTGCCCTGGCCGCGCTGGATCATCCCGCGTGCCGCCCCGCCGAAGATTCCGCCCTGGCCCCCTTCCGGGGCCTTGGCGTACTGCGTGAGGATGTAGAAGTTCGTGTAGGCCACCTCGACCTGTGTCGCGCGGTCGAAGAGCACGAAGCCGCCGCTGTTGTGGCAGCCGCTCGTCAGGCAGTTCTGAATCATCGGCTGGATCTGCCGTCGGAAGTCGGCCAGGGCCTCGGGGTCGGTGGTGATCTCGACCTGCTGGACCATCTCCGGCGTACCGGCCTCGATGATGCGAAGCGCCTGCGCCACCGGGTCCAGCCGGTTGAATGCCGCAAAGTCCTCGCCGTTGGCCGCGGCGAAGTCCTGCTTCACCCGCCCGACGAACCGCACGCGCACGTTGTCACCCGGCTTGAGTTCTTTACGGCGGATTTCGTAGACGTCGGCCATTTCGAGCAAGCGTCGCTCGGCCGGGGCGTCGGCCCGGGCCTGGCCGTCAGGCTCGTCACCTTCACCGGCGGCATCCTGCTGCTGGCCGCCGGGCCGGCCTAACGCCGAGAGCCGCTGCTGGCGGTCGATCGCCTGGAGCAGCGTCTCGGCCTCGGCGCTGTCCGCCCTGATGCGCAGTGCGGCGAGTGCGGCCTCGCGGGCCAGGTCATACTCGCCGGCGGCAAGACCCTCGCGGCCCAACTGAAGCCGCCCGGCGATGTCGTCGGCCTTGAGCGCCTCGATCCGCTGGCGGAACTGCTCGGTAAACGTGCCGTAAAACACCGCCTCGACCTGCTCCTTCGGCACGACCGTGCGGATGCCGCCGACGTTCACCGCGTAGCCGTCCTGCGTCTCGGTGACGTCGCCCTGGAAGACGCGTCCGTCGGTCGTCTGCACGGTCCCGGGCCTGGCGGCGGCCGGGGAGGCCGACATGAAGAGCAGTAGAACGCCAAGCATGAAGCCTGGCAGCAGGAAGGCGTGCGTGGGTCGGCCTTGCGTCATGGTCGATTCTCCTTGGGTGGGCGTGAGCGTCTGGTGCGAACATAAGCCGCATTGTGCGGATGCCGCAAGTCTGTAGCAGTCGGCGAAGCATGGTTTGTTGTCGGCGGCCTATACTCTGGCGATGCGCGAGACGAAGGCGAACCTCCTGTTTCTCATCGGCTTTCTGGTGCTTTCATTGCCGGGCGCGGTGATCCTCTTCAACAAGAAACTCGACCCCGCCGAGCCGGCAATGTACTTGCCAGCCCCCAGCCGCGACCAGATTCCCTACATGGCACCGCAGGTCGGCTTCCAGTACGTCAACCGATTCGTCCCACCCGTTACCGCGGCGTGGGTCCGTCAGACGGCCATGGCGCAGATGGACGCGACGGGCCTCTATCTCGAAGACGGCGTGGACGGCCCGGCCATGCCCGCCATGAGCCGCCGGCGCCAGTTTCAGGTCGTCGCCCGCACCGGCCGCGGCGACCAGCAGCGGCTCGGCGTGATGGTCTGGGACGACACCACGGACCTGAGCTACGCCTGGCTGGTAGACGGCACCGAGGTCACCGCGGGCCGCCCGGAGGCGATGCAGGCCCGGCCGCTCCTGCCGAGCGTGGTGAAGGAACTCAAGGACATGGGCTTCGTGAAGCCGCCGACGGCCGTCACGTGGCTGGAGTTGCCCGTCCCCGGGGGCGTGCTGGGTCGGACCGGCGTGACGCTTCGGCTCGAAGCGGCCGACGCCAGACCGGCCTGGACGGACACCTTCGAGGCCGTCACGCTGCTGGAGTCGGCGGTCCAAGCCGCCGCGGAGCCGCCGGCTTCCTCCGTTTCGTCGCCGCGACAGGCCGGTTAGCCTGTGAGCATGGAAGTGACCTCAAGGGACCACGGCGACAGCCTCGATAAACCCTCGGCCCCCCCCCGGAACGCCGGCCGAGAGCCAAGCCCACGGGCCGCCCTCAACGAATCGGCGATGCGCAGCGCCTGGATTCTCTGGCTGGCGATGCTTCTGGCCCCAATGCTGCTGCTGCTCGTGGTCGTCTTCATCCTCGGGCAACGAACTCTGCAGGCCGGCGACGTGCAGCAGGCCGCCTACACGTGGTTTACCGTCCTGAGCATCATCACAGCGCTGATCATCCCGCTGTCGTTCTTCCTCCGCCGACTGCTGTTCAAGAAGTACTTCCAGGGCCGGCCCGTGTCGCCGAAGAACTACCTGGCCGGCATGGCCATCGTCTGGACGCCGCTGGTGGCCATCGGCGTCGCCAGCATGATCGCCTGCCTGCTCGTCGAGACGCTGATCCCGACGATCGTCCCGGCCGTCGTGGCATTCGTGCTGTTCCTGGCGCTCTGGCCCAACGGCCATGCCATGACCCGGCCGGTCGGAAACTCCGAGGATCCGAGCACTTACGAGGAACCGCGGTAGACTCCTCGCATCGTGACCCAGGTCCACCTCAACCCGCCCTCGCCGCTGCAGCGGTCGCCCGTCATGCCCTCGATGCGCACGCCACGCATCGCGCTCACGTGGCTGGTGCGCCTCCGATGGCTGGCCGTGGCCGGGCAACTGGCGGCCGTTGTGGCCGCGGCCGTGCTGCTGGGCGTCTCGGTGCCGTGGTCCCCCGTGCTGGCCGTCGCGGCCGTCACGCTCGGCACGAACCTGGCCCTCGTGCTGGACACCCGCTACAGCGACGCCCCGGCCAAGTGGCTCGTCCCCGGCACCCTCGTGCTGGACGTGCTGCTGCTCACCGTCCTGCTCTACCTCTTCGGCGGGGCGCGGAACCCGTTTGCGATCCTCTACGTCGTGCACGTGGCGATGGCCGCCGCCGTGATGCAGTCCGCCTGGCGGTGGCTCGTCGTGGCCGTGGCGGTCGCGTCCTACAGCCTGCTGTTCCTGTTCGAGCCGCAGAGCATGGGGCTCTACGACGACACCGGCCGGGGCGTGCTCATGGCCGGGCAGTGGCTCAGCCTCGTGCTGGTGAGCGTGCTGATCAGCTACTTCATCGGGCGGGTGACCGCCGCCCTCGTCGGCCGCGAGGCGGAGCTGGCCCGCATGCGCGAGCAGGCCGCCCGCGCCGAGCAGATCACCGCGCTGGCCACCCTCGCCGCCGGCGCGGCCCACGAGCTGGGCACGCCGCTGGGGACCATCGCCGTGGTGGCCAAGGAGCTTGAGCGCGAGATCGACAAACTGAAGGTCGACGACCCGAACCTCGTGGAGGACGCGAAGCTCATCCGCGCAGAGTGCGACCGCTGCCGGCGGATCCTGGACCGCATGCGGGTGGACGTCGCCGTGGACGCCGACCCTGCCGCCGCCACCGTCAGCCTGCCGCTGCTGCTGAAGCACACCCGCGAGGACCTGAAGCGTAACGAGCCGGACCGGCTGGACGTCCACCAGCAGGCCCCCGACACCCGCCACGTGACCAGCGCCCTGGCCGTCCGCCAGAGCCTGAACGTGCTGATCCGCAACGCCTTCGACGCCTCGCCGGTCGACGGCCGCGTGGCCCTGCACGTGGACGACGTGACGCTCCCCCACGGCGAGCAGGGCGTGATGTTCCGCGTGATCGACCAGGGCGAGGGCATGCCCGAGGAGGTCCTCCGCCGCGCCGGCGACCCGTTCTTCACCACCAAGAGCCCCGGGCGGGGCATGGGGCTGGGGCTGTTCCTGGTCCGGCTGGTGGCCGAGCGTGCCGGCGGGGTGTTCCAGTTGCAGAGCCAACCCGGTGCAGGAACGACCGCGACATTTGCAGTCCCGGCCATAACCCGCGACACTACGCCGCAGGAAAATCACGCAGATGACAGAGCAAAGTACGCAACCGCCCCTTGAGGTTCTGGTCGTCGACGACGACTCCATCTTCCGCGAACGCCTGATCCGCGCCCTGATCAGCCGCGGCATGGATTCCATGGGCGCCGGCGACGCCGAGGAGGCCCTTAGCGTCGCCCGAAAGACGCGCCCCCGCCGCGCGGTCGTCGACCTGAAGATGCCCGGCATGAACGGCCTGGACCTGGTGCCCCTGCTCGTGGAGAGCGTCCCGGGTATCCGCATCGTGGTGCTGACCGGCTACGGCTCGATCGCCACGGCCGTCGAGGCCGTCAAACGCGGCGCCGCCGACTACCTGACCAAACCCGTCGACACCGACCAGATCATGGCGGCCCTGGGCGGCAAGCCGATCGAAATCTCCGACGACTACGACCCGGACACCCCGTCACTTGCCCGCGTGGAGTGGGAACACATCCAGCGCACCCTGTCCGACTGCGACGGCAACATCAGCCTCGCCGCCCGCAAACTGGGCATCCACCGCCGAAGCCTGCAACGCAAACTCGGCCGCCTGCCGCCGTTGGAGTAGCGGGGGGTCTTCGAAGGCCGGCGGGGGAATCTTGCACAAAGGACACAGAGGTTGGGAGGCAGCAGAGGGAATTGTTTCTTATCGCAGCAGCAGTACGGTTCGCGTGCCGTTAGTGATTTCACCGGAACTTCACAAGGGGGACCCCGTGCCCGTACCGCCTGTCTCATCGTTCACGCCGCCCGCGTTCATCCCGCCAGACGGCCTGCCGGCCGGGGCCCGCCTGCTGGCCGCGCTGCTGGGGCTGCTGCCCGCCGCCGCAGCCGCGGCCGCGGGGACGACCAGCGGCCCCGGCGTTACCGGCACGACGCGGGTGATCGCCCAGACCGGCGACGCCGCGCCCGACGGCAACGGCAGCTTTGCCGGCTTCTTCGTCCGGGCCGCCTACACCAACTCGATCGGCCTCAACGACTTGGGCCAAGTCGCGTTCCGTGCCGAACTCACCGGCACCGTTGATGAGGATGTGGACTGGATTGGCATTTTCCGTGGTGATGGGTCGGCCCAGCCGGTCCAGATCGCACGCGGCGGCCAGGGGGCGCATGACGGAAACGGCACCTTCTTTTTCTTCGGCAGCCCCGCCTTGAATAGCTCGGGACAGACCGCGTTTCTTGGTAATCTCTTTGACACCACCGGCGGCTCGACGGACGACGAGGGCATCTTTCGCGGTGACGGGTCCGCCGCATTGGTACAGATCGTCCGCGCGGGTCAGGCCGCGCCTGACGGCAACGGCATCTTCTTGGACTTTGGTGCCGACATCGCACTCAACGATGCGGGTCAGGCCGCGTTCACCGCCTTCCTCACCGACACCAGCGGCGGGTCAGCCGACGACCTCGGCATCTACCTCTACGACGACGGGCTCGGCCTGCTCCAGGTCGCCCGCGAGGGCGACGCCTTTCTGGGCAGCATGATCACCGAGCTCTTCTTCTCGCCCGGCTTTTCACAGCAGGACGAGGGCAGCGGCCTGAACAACCTGGGCCTGGTCGCCTACAGCTACAGGCTCGCCGACGGCCGCAGCGGCGTCGCGATCTGGTCGATCCCCGAGCCGGCCTCGGCCGCGTGGCTGCTGGCCGCCTTCGGCCGCCTGGCCCGCCGCCGGGCCTGAACCGGCGGGACGCCGGGATTGACGCGCGCGGGTCCCCTGCCGTCGGCCGCACCTGGTGCTTTGCCACCCGTCCGTCGCCGCGGCATCGTGGTGGCGCGTGCGGCGCGCTGCTCCGCGGACCTCGACACACGCGCCTCCCGCCTACGGCTTGCCGCTACGCTCCATCACTTGACGAGTGCGCCCGCGGCGTTGGTGCCGTTTCGGCGGTCGTTCCCGGCGAAGTCGCGGTGATGCGGGCCTTCAAATTGCCAGGCGTAGAGTTCCTCGATCGTCGTCTTCGCGTCGGCGAGTGTGCCGCGGGCGATGCGGAGGGTGTCGAGGGTCATCTCCAGGTGTTCGACGTCCGGCCCGCCGCCGACGTAAAAGTCGGCGGCGTTGGCGAGCGACCCGCCGGGCATGCGGCCCTCGGCGGCCAGTTCGACTTCGCGGCCGTCCACATACAACCGCGCGCCGGCGTTGCGATCGACTTCGATGATGACGTGATGCCACGCGCCGTCGTTGATCGCGGCCCGTGCGGTCGCGGTGTAGGTGGCACCCTTTTCGTCCAGGAGGCGCAGCCGGGGCCTGCCGCCGGTCAGGTCGAACACGTACCCGGCCTTGCCGGCCGACTTGCCGACGATCAGGCCGTCGCCGTCGGTGGTCTGGAGCATCGCCTCGATGAGGAAGGGGCCTGTGTCGATGTTCACGGTCCTGAGTTGTTGGGTGTCGAGTGAGTCGGCGAGGGTCGCCGGCGGTACAGAAATCTTGGCATCGGCGGTCTTGTTGTTGAACTCGCCGTCGGGAGAGAGGAACACGACGAACTGATACGCCGTCAGTTTGTTCTTCGCCTGAACGACGGGGCGGAAGCGGAACGCGCCGGGTTCACCCTCGACGGGTTCTCCCTGGCCGCCGAGCGTGTTGAACCCGCCCCAGCCGTCCCTCTTCAGCCAGTGAACGTGCAGATCGACCTGCTGCGCGGGGCTGGCGTCTGCCAGACGGACGACCACATCCAGCGGCCGGCCGGGCATCAGGCGGGTGGGGTGTTCGACCGTGCCGAACGCGAATTCGGTGGTTTTGCGGTCGACGGGTGCCGAATCCAGCACGAGCCTGGCGTGCTCGAGGACCAGGTGCTGGTCTTTCCCGTTGAGCCTGACGGCGGTGGCCTCTGCCCAGTCCTCGAGCACGCCGGGGACATGGCTGTTTGCGTCACCGTTGACGAGGGTCAGCGGGTAACGCGGCATCTGCTTGTAATCCTCGCGTTTGCCATACATGGGGGTCATGTACCAGTGCTCGTCGATCATCTCGGCGGGGTCTGCGTTGTTGCGGACGAAGTTCCACTCGCCCACCACGCCGTGCAGCGCCCAGGGGACGTAGACCTTCACGCCGCGGCCGGCCGAGGCGGCACCGTCGGCGGGCCGAAAGTCGCGGCCGGCCGGATCGCGGAGCGACGACCGCCCGGCCACGACGCCGATGTCGGCCGCCTGGGCATTGAGCTGCCGGAGCGAGTCCTTCATCGAGGCGTCGTCGGCGTAGGTGAAACCGGTTTCCTCGAAGACGCCGAACGTGCCGCGCAAGTCGTGGATGACGTTGTTGGCGTAGGCGAGCGTGTTGTAGGCGAACTGGCCGCCCTGCGTGTAGTGCGCGGCGTTGGGGTCGCGTTGACCTTCCTTCGGGTCGGCATGGCGGAAGAGGATGCCGGAGATGTCTTCCATCACGTTCCCCAGGTAGCGGAACCGCCCGGCCGCGGGGGCCTGTTGCCGGGTCATGGCGGCGAACTTGTGAAAGGTGTTGTGGAAGAAGGTGTTTTCGAAGCTGAAGATGTTCTGGACGGCCGTGGAGTTCACCCCCTTGGTGCCCAGTTCGTTGTTCCGGCCTGCACCGATGTTGTTGAAGACGTAGTTTTTGAACGACCCGTCAAGGTAGTAAGCATGGCCGAAGCTGCCGATGTTCGTGGGGTCGCCGGGCTTGAAGGTCCAGTGCTTGAACGCGACCGGGTTGAAGACGACGTTGTTGAAGATGTAAAACGGCCCGCCCTGCCAGGTTTCGATAGCGCCCCAGTCATTGCTCTTCAGCAGTGCGTCCTCGACCCGGTTGTGGTGAATGAGGTGCCGGTTGAAAGGGATCTCGACGGCGGTCGGCCCGCGGTGTGCGCCGCTCGGCTTGCCGCCGGTAACGCTGAGGCCCCAGCCGGCGATCCGGTGCAGGAAGTTCCCGGCCAGGTGGGAGGATTCGGGGAAGGTGATATTGACGGCGTGCCCGTGCTCGCCGCTGATGATCCGCCAGCCGATGTGGTGGAGGTGGTTTCGGAGCAAATCCACGTGTCCGAGCCTGCCGTAGGTGCCCGGCGTCGCGGTATCGAACCTGGCCGCCACCTGCACAGCGCCGTGGTCGGTGTGGCGGATGATGTTGTCGGTAATTGAAACGCTGCCGATGCGGTCGCTGGTCGAGCCGACGAGCAGGCGCGTCGCCATGTTGACGTGTTCGAACGTGCAGTTGCGGATCACGATCCCGTCGCCCGAGCCGGTGAGCCGGATGACGGCAGCCTTCAGGTCCGGGTGCGACCAGCTCGGCGCGTTGTACTGCCAGTGCACGTTGGTGAAACGGAACGTCAGGCCGCTGACATGCACGTGTTCGAGTTGCCCGGCGTCGAGGATGTTCTCATACCGGCCGGCTTCGACGGTAACACTCGACGGGTCGGCGTCGCCGGGCAGGCGCAGGTAGATGCGGGCCTTGGTGTCACCGATTTTCTCGACCCAGAACTCGCCTGCCTCGTCCAGGAACTGAGGCTTGTCCTCGAGGTAGTACCGGTTGCCGGCAATGATCTTTTCGGACCGCTCCCACGTCCACGGGCCACGGAATGCGACGGCCTTCTGCGCCGCGTCAAACGCCTCGACGCGGGCGGGGTAGGGGCTGCCCATGACGATGCCCCACTCGCTCCAGACCGTGGCACCGACGTAGTCTTCGCGGGTACCGGTCAACCCCTTCTTGTCGATGCCGGCGTGAAGCTTCCGGCCACCGGCCTGGAGTGTGTGACCCTCGCCCTTCCACCACTCCGGGTTCTGCCACGCCGGCCATTGGCTCATCACGTCGTTCGGGTCGGGCTCGGTCCAGTTGGGTGTGCGGGCCAGCTTCAATCGCGAGATCGTTCCGTCGCCACTGACCGCCCAGAGCGTACGCGGCAGGAAGCTAACCTCCGCGACGTAGACCTTGTCCGCCTCGGGGATCTTCTCGTTCGCACCGGCACCCTTCTTCCAACCCGAGACGACGGCCGAACCGTAGATCATCGCCTCGCCCTCACCCCAGGCCGGGTCGCTGGTGAGCTGGACGGGGTCTTGGGCGGTGCCTTTGGCGGCCTGCGGGCGCAGTGCGCCGCGGTAGACGACGCCACGCTTAAAGACGTAGGTGTGCGCCTCACCCCCCGCCGCCTTGGCGCGCCCGGCCGCCTGTGTGTCCCACGGGTGGTGCTTCCAGGCGGTTTCCTTTGTCGCGCCGTCGCGGTCGTCGTCGCCGTTCTGGTAGTCGATGTAGCGGACGGAGGTGCCCGCCTTGAAAACGAACGGCCGGGGCGTCCACTCCAGATCCCCCGTCGGCAGCACGCGCGCATGCGACTCCTGCCAGGCGAACTGCGGCCGGGCCGCGTTCGCGATCGCCGGTGCCGTTGCTGTTGCCGTTGCCAGCAGCAGCACCAACCAGAACCAGGACCCAGCGGTTGAACGGACCATCGATCACCTCCTCGTCAATTTCCGGCGTCACTGATCGTGATGAGCCTCCGCAAAGGCCACCTGGATGCCAAACGCGATGTTGCAGGTTAACATTCATCGTTGTATGTTACAAGCATCAAGGAGACGCCCAGGCCGATGGTCACGCTTGAAGAAATCGCAGAGCGCGCAGGGGTCACGACCAAAACCGTCTCGAACGTCCTCCGCGGGCACTACAAGGCGGGCCGCTCCGACGCGGCCCGGCGGGCACGCGACATCCGCGTACTGGCCGAATCCATGGGCTACCGCGTCAACGCCGCCGCCCGCGCCACCCGCACCGGCCGGACAGGGCTTGTCGGCATGGTCAGCAGCTTCGAGTTCGCCTTCTCCGTTCACGTTCCGGCCTTCGAACAAGGCCTCATGCAGCGGCTGTACGAACAGGGAAGCTGCCTGGTCAAGGACCTGATCGACGAACAGCCCGACGGCTCAATCAGCCATCTGCCACGCATCATACGCGAAGGCGTCGTCGACGGCGTGCTCATCAACTACGCGTTCGGCACGCCCCCCATGATCCGCGATGCACTGGAACGCTGGCGTATCCCCGCAATCTGGATCAACCGCAAGCGCGACGCCAACTGTGTACGCCCCGACGACACTGGCGCCGGCTACGAAGCGACGATGCACCTCATTCGCCACGGCCACCGCCGCATCCGCTACAGCGACGGCCCGGACACACACCAGCGCGCCCACATGGAGCACTACAGCAGGCAGGACCGCCAGGACGGCTACACCCGCGCAATGACCGAATCAGGCCTGCAGCCGACGTTCTGCAAGTCATCCGCCGACTCACCGCCAAAACGCCACGCCGGCCACCTCTTTGACCACTGCGTCTCTGAGCTAAAACGCCCAGAAAGCGCCACGGCCTACGTCTGCAACGGCCACGGCCGGACCCTGGTGGCCGCAGCCATGGCACTCGGCCGGCGCGTCCCGCAGGACGTCTGCGTGGTCGACATCGATAACGATGCCTCCGCCGGTGATCAGCTCCGAATTGACCGCCTCATCGTCCCCCACCTGTCCATGGGCCGGGCCGCGGCGGAGGAGCTGCTTCAACTCATCCAGCAGCCACAAACCCCGCGCAGGCCCATCGTGCTGCCCTTCGGCTTCGAGCCCATGGGCACGGTCGCCGTGCGCTGAAAACTTCGTATTTCCACGAAAATCGGAGCGCCGCCCCCCGCCGTCGCCAAGCCTGATGCTCGGCCTCCATACGATACCCTCGGCCGGCGCAGCAACCATTGCAACGCTCACACACGCATGTAGTGCTCGACGCCGCTGATGACGTCAAGCACGTCGAGCTTCGCCTGGTCCTCCCCAGCGTCGCCGAAGATCCACGTCACGGCCGCGTCGTTCGCGAAGAAGACGTCGTCGCCGTCGCCGCCGTACAGGGTCGCGGCCCCGCGGGGGACGAACAGGTCGTTGCCGCCCCAACCCCAGAAGACGGCCTGGCCCGACCCGCCGCGGAGCGTGTCGTCTCCGGCACCGCCGTACACGCGCTCGACGTCGTTGCTGATGAAGTCCCCCTCGCCCGCCTCGCCGTCGGTGCCCACGGCCGGCACGCCGCCGGGCTCCGGGCCGATGTCGACACTGACGGGGTTGGTCCGCGTGCTGTAATCGACCAGATCGACGCCGGGCCCGCCGAACATGGAGTCGGCACCTGGGCCGCCTTCAAGGCGGTCGTTGTGGCTGCCGCCTTTGAGCCAGTCGTCGCCAAGGCCGCCGTAGAGGCGGTCGTTGCCACTACTGCCGAGCAGGGTATCGTTGCCCGGGCCGCCGAAGATCAGGTCGTCGCCGAATCCGCCGTCGAGCAGATCGTCATGCGAGCCGCCGAAGATGCGGTCGTTTCCCTCGCCGCCGTCGATGCTGTCGCGTCCGGTCGCGCCGAAGAGGTAGTCATCACCCCGACCGCCCAGGATGGTGTCGTTCCCGCCGCCGGCGTTCACCCAGTCATCACCACCGCCCATGCGCAGGTAGTCGTCGCCCCAGCCGGAGAAGACGGTGTCGTCTCTGTACAGGCCCAGGAAGTACAACGACGCTCCGACAGAGGCCACGATGTGCGTTGGCCCGAAATCCGGTTTGATGTAGATCTGGCGCACATCGGCACGAGGGGCCTCAAGCATCTGGCCGTTGACATTGGCGTAGATGCGATCCGCGTCCTGCGTGATGACAATGCGGTTCTGAAGCCTGATTGACGGCTTGATGTACCAGACGCCCCCCGCCGGAACGGAGATTTCCAGGAATGGCGGGTGCGGCTCCAGTTCCGTCATGTCAAGGTTAACCAACTCGTTCTCGCCACGGACGAGCACCACGTCGCGTTCAACGAGGTACCCGTCGAGGGCGTCCCCGGCGGCGAACACCTTGTACGCGCCGTCAGGCACATTGATCGCGTAACCGCCGGCGGTTTGGCTGGTGCCGTGGAAGGCGGCACCGTCGGAGAGCCGTACCGCGGTCACCGCCACGCCGGGCAGGCCCTGTACCGGAGACAACGAACCCGATGATCCGTCAAAACTATGGTAGACGGTTCCAGTAATGTAGTTGCCGGTGTCGTGCGTGCCGATGCTGTAGGTGCCCGTCGCCCCGTATAGCGTCGTACCGCCCTGCGGGAACGCCGCCTGCTCCAGCACGATGCCGCCGCCAAAGTGCGTGGCATCAGGTCGTAGCATCTTGAGTCTGGCAAGGCTCATTTCGGGTTGAAACCTGGCGACGCCGTCCACCACTACGTAGCCGTGTCCGAGATGCTGCTGAGCCCGACGGATGCCGTCAGCCAGCAAGATCGGCTCGCGATCGATAGCCATGCTCCGAGAGCCGTCGCCACGCCCCGCCGGGTAGCCGGCGGCGGTGGCCCGCTGCTCGGCCGTGCGGCCGAACTGGCCGACGCCGCCGAACACCTCGGCAGGCCCGAGCCTGTCCGACTCCGCCGTCAACCCCCACACCGCATCCGCCCGGGCGGCCTCGAGCAGCGCCGGGTGCATCGTCAACGGTTGCAGGCCGGCGATGGTTCGCGAGCGGTTCAACTCAAACAGCATGTACTGCTCAAGCGCCGTCGGCTCCGCCGAGAGAAGCCGCCGAGGCTCCAGCCGCTCGAGCGTGTGCCGGGCCGCGGTGATGGATGATCTCTCCGGTCGTCTCATATCGCCCCCTTGGAATGGTACGAAAGCCTCGCAAGCCGACGCCGTCGCCGGCCTGCGGGGGCAAGTTAACAGAAGGATTTTGGTTCGAAGCGGCAATCCTGCGACAAAGTTGGAGGGCGGGCGTCGAGTCTCGGTATAGACGCCGCAAAGCCAGTCGCCGAGCCCCGTCGTTGCCGGCCAGCAGCGCCTCGATGCCGCGGTCGGTCAGGCCGAACATCTTGCGCAGCACGAGGCATGTGGTGCCTGGCGACGGCATGGCGGTTGGACTACACCCATTGCCGGCCGCACAGCAGCCTGCTGCACCAGACGCCCGCGGCGTTCGCCGGTTCGCCGCCGAAGTGACGAGTGCGACCGGAAGGCGAACTGCTACAACCCTCGCGCCGACAAAAAACCCGCACTATGCATTCAATGCAACATCATGAGTGCGCTTAGCGAAACTCCTTCGGAACCCAACACTCTTCGTCTGATTCAAGTAAGTCAGCGGGAACATTCACCTCTGAGATCGACTCATCCGTCACTGGCTGACTGCGATCCTCCGCTACATGGCGTACGTCAGCGCCACTTTCAAACTCGGCGATGCTGTCGAATGCCACGGAGCACTCTTCGCTGACAAGCCGTTCGGCACGTGGCGGGGCGGCCGGCGGCGTCCTTCGGGCCGATGGGATCGGCCGAAGTTTCTTTCGCCCCTCCGGGGCTCGGCTTCGTGGGGCGACTTTCCCAGGGGTTGCGCTCGCGGCCGCTGCGCGGACCGGTTCGCTCCACCCCTGGCTACAGCCCGCCGCCCCTCCGGGGCAAGTAGACAGGTGCCCCTCCGGGGCGAGGAGAGAGCCGTCTTGCCGGGGCGAGCAACGGTTATCTGCACGGCGTTTCGGCAAGTCGGCGTCTCGGCCGATGTCCGCTGTCTGTCACGCGCTTCTCCGCCGGCCACCTGTTCATGCACCGCGGGTGTGGCGAAGGCACGTGAAAACCCACGACGGCAGACTGGACGCTTATCTGAACCGCATCACCCCGGCGGGCCGCCTTCGCGACGGGGGAGTGGCCCTGGGCGGTCGGCTCGACTGGCGTCTCGTCGCCGCGGGCCTCGGCGGGGCTGGTCGCCCTGCTTATGGGGTGATGTTATCAGGTGCAGGCAAGTCGAGGGGCGTGCTTCTCAGTCTTTGGCTTCGGCATTGGGTGTCGGGCGGGAGAGGTCGGCGTTCTGCCAGATGGTTTGCAGGGTGGCCGCGTCGGTCGGCAGCGTGGTGAGGTTTCGGCCGGTATCGACGGAGCCGAGCCATCGGCCGGCGGGGGTCATGTAGTGGCGTGTGACGGGCCCTTCGAGGCCGACGCGTTCCTCGACGACCACGGTCGCCTGGTTCTGCCCGCCGAAGGCCATCGTGCGGACCGGCAGCACGTCCACATAGCGGCTCATGACCTCGCGGCGTTGCGGGTCGTAGCCGGCGAACATGAACGTTCGCGGCTGGTTTAACGGCACGAGCCGGGGGATGAGGCTCAGGGCCACCTGCGGCACGTAGAACGGGGGCAGCTCGCGGTAGAGCTCGTTGCCGCCGGCGGCACCGTCGCCGGCGAAGTTGACCCGCAGCGCATGCACCTTCACCTGTCGGACGCGCGGGTTGTTTTCCGTGCCGCCGTACGGGTCGGCGATGACGCGCATGCCCCGCTCGCCGATGCCCACCTGGCTCATGGCGCTGGTGCCGGCGTCCGCCTGCAGGACCCGCACGTACTGGAAGTTTTCCCGGGCGTGGTCGAAGCTCGTCCAGGCGAGGGTTTCGTCGTCGACCTGGTCTCCGTCGGCGGAGAAGAGGCGTGAGCGCGTGCCGACGAGCACGCCGTCGGCCTTGCCGTCGGGCCCGAGCCGCGCGGCCGGGTCGCCCAGCCCGTCGCTGGCGATGCCGTCGGTCAACTCGCCGAGCATGTACGTGTAGCCGATGTCCCGGCCGTCGCGCACGTGGCGCAGCCACTGCTCCCTGGGCAGCACTTCCCGGTACTTGCGCTCGTTCCAGTTCAGCAGCAGGGCGCGGGTTCGGAAGAGGCGGTCTTCCTGGTCGCGGCGGATGGCCGAGAGGTCCAGCACCTGCACGGAGTCGATCATCTGTCGGAACGCCCTGGCTGCCTGACGGACGTTCTCGTCCTCGCGGAAGTCCTTGCGTGGTGCCGGCACGACCAGGTGCAGCACGACGAAGCGGTCCTGCGAGGTGCGCACGTACGCCCGCTGCGACAGACGCGTGCCGAGGCCCAGGCTGTAGTGGTTAAACAGCAGCCCCACCTCGGCGGTGCCGGCGTTGGTTACGTCGTTGCGAACGATTTCCCCCGGCTGGCTCTGGCTGAGCAGTTGCTCCTGTTGTTCGAGCAGGCCCGGCACGCGTCGGCCGCCGGCTGCGGTCTGCTCCAGCAGTTGCGTCGGCTGGGGCATCTGCAGCACGTCGACGGTGAGCAGCCAGTTGCGGTCGGTGTTTTCGTCGCGGAAGCGGGTGGCGTCCTTATCGTCGCCGACTTCCTCGGCCAGCTTCAGCCCGGCCGGCGGTCGAAAGCTGATGCCGCCGCTCATCACCGTCTGCTTTTCGCCGAGCAGGTCGTCGGCGGGCTCGGCCGGTGCCTGGGCGAGCACCCCGGCAGGCCCCGCCATGCAGGCGAGACACGCCAGCAGCGCCAACATGCCAATGAACGTCCGATCGATGGTCTGGCGCATGTTCGGGTCTTTCAAAACGAGTCGAATCGGGTTGGGTAAGTCCTGCCGTCGGCCCGCGACCGAGGCACCGGCACGGGCAGTTTACCCGCGCCTCAGAAGCGTGCACGCACAGCGGCCGACGAAACGCCCTGAACAGTCGTACCGGCCATATCGGCCATATCGGCCGTATCGGCCGCAGAGCCTGCATCACCTGTAGCCCCCGCCGCCGCCGCCGCAGCCGCCGCCGAGGCCAGGGGCGGCTGCAACTCGGCCTGGCTCAGCAACAGCCGCATCAGGCTCAGGTCCTCGGCCTCGGGGCCCGGGCCGGCCGGGTGGTAGATCGCAAACATCAGCCCGTGATTCGCCACGGCCAAGACCCCGGCCTGTACCGGCACGAGCCCGCCGGCGCCCGTCTCCAGGCCGGGCAACGGCACGCCACTTTCGCTCGCCCGCGCGTACCCCTGCCCGTACAGCCCGGGCCGCCCGGCGACCTGCACCTCGCCGATCGCCTGGATCCCGCCGTCGACGAGCAGTTCCATCAAAGCCACGTCGGAAACCGGCTCGGCGAAGGGCACGTTCCGCACCACAAGCACCCGCCCGGGGCCGGTCAAGGCGGGCTCTGCACGCTCGGCCGCCACCAACTGCCAGACGCCCGAGGCTTCGACCACCTCCGTCTGCCACCCTGCCGGCGGACGCACCACCAGCGCGCCCAGCGACACCGGCTCGCCGAGGCTCGCGTCGGTCTGGCCGGTCTTGTAGCGGCTGACGGCCAGCGCCAGGAGCACGCACAGCCCAAGCACACCCCACAACGTGGCCTGTGCCGCGAAGCTGCGCCAGGAAACCCGCTCGGCGAGAGACACCATGTGGACATGGTAGCGTCTAGAATCGGGGGTGCCCCCCGCAACGTTCGAGGATTTTGCCGCCTGCAACGACGCCGCCGCCCACGACACCGGCAAGCTGCACAAGCAGGCTGTCGTCGCCGAGTGGCTAAAACGGCTGGCGGACGACGCCGACCTCCGCCGCGGCGTGCGCTTCATGGCGGGCCGGCCGTTCGCCTCCACCGACGCGCGTGTGCTGGGCGTCAGCTCCGCCACACTCCGCGACGTCGCGCTGACGGTGCTGGGCGTGTCGGCAGAAGCCCTCTCGGCCGCGACGCGACGGCACGGCGAGATCGGCGAGGCAGTCGGCGAGCTGTGGGGCGAGCCCAGGCCCGCCGCCACCGGCCCGCTGCTTCTGGCGGACATGGAGGCGGCCTTTGACGCCCTGGCCACGACCGGCAACCAGGCACGCAAACGCGAGCTGCTCGCCGGGCTGTTTCGCCGCGCCGCCGATGGCCGGCAGGCGGCCTACCTTGCGAAGGTGATCCTGGGCGACATGCGGACCGGCGTGAAGGCGGGGGTGATCGAGGCGGCGGTGGCGCAAGCCTTCGGCCGGCCGGCCCAGGCCGTGCGGCGGGCACACCTGCTGCTGGGCGACCTGGACGACGTGGCCGTGCTCGCCCGGCACGACCGGCTGGCCGAGGCGGCGTTTCGGCTGTTCCACCCGGTGCAGTTCATGCTCGCCACCCCGCAGGAGACGGCCGCCGACGCCGCCGCGGCCGTCGCCAAGGCGGGCGAGGGCGGCTTTCTGTGCGAGGACAAGTTCGACGGCATCCGCGCGCAGGTGCACAAGCAAAGCGGCCGCGTGGAGATCTACACCCGCACGCTCGACCGGATCGACGAAAGCTTCCCGGACGTGGTTCAGGCCGTGACCCGAATCAACGGCGATGTGCTGCTCGACGGTGAAATCGTCCCGTGGAAGGCCGGGCAGGTGCAGGCGTTCGCCCTGCTGCAGCGACGGCTCGGCCGACGCGGCGTGACGCCCGGCCTGCTGGCGAAGTACCCATGCGCATTCGTCGCCTTCGACCTGCTGTTCGTGAACGGGCAGAACCTGCTTGACGAACCGCTTCTTGAACGCCGGGCCCGGCTCGAGGCGTTGCTGAAGGAGGCACCGAGCGGCGTGATGCTATCAGAAGCCGTCATTGTGCGGGATGAGAGCGAGATCGCCGGTCGGTTCGACGCCGCGCGGCTTCGGCGCAACGAGGGCCTCATGCTCAAGGACCCGGCGAGCCCCTACGCCCCGGGCCGCCGCGGCGGCGCGTGGCTCAAGCTCAAGACCCACCTGCCGACACTCGACTGCGTCGTCACCGCCGCGGAATACGGCCACGGCCGCAAGCGTGAGTGGCTCAGCGACTACACCTTCGCCGTGTGGGACGGCGAGCCGGACGCCGGCGGGAAGCTGGTGAACGTCGGCAAGGCCTACAGCGGCACGACCGACGCACAGATCAGGCAGTTGACCGCAACCTTCCTCTCGCTTTCACGCGAGCAGCACGGCCGGGTGCACCAGGTGGAGCCGAAGGTGGTGCTGGAGATCGCCGCGGACGCGATCCAGCCGAGCGACCGGCACGAGAGCGGCTATGCGCTGCGGTTCCCGCGGATCAAGCGCATCCGTGAAGACAAAGGCCCCGAGGACGCCGACCGCCTGAGCCGCGTCGCGGAGGTCTACCAGAGCACCGCGAACTTCGGTTACCGCGAGCCCGAGCCGCCGGCGAAGCAGCATCAACTGGAGCTGTTCGAGTGAGGACGTTCGTGTCCGCCGCGGCAACAATTCTTGAAACTTTCCCCCCGCTGCCGCGTAATCCTCCCTGCCCATGACACTCGCCATCGACCTTCACGACGTTCAAAAGACATACGGAGGCAAAGTGCGTGCGCTGCAGGGCGTGAGCATGCAGGTTGCGCCCGGCGAGGTGTTCGGCCTGCTCGGGCCCAACGGGGCCGGCAAGAGCACCCTCGTGAAGATCATCATGACGGTCATCCGGCCGACACGCGTGCAGGGCACCGTGCTGGGCAACCGCGTGGGGCACAAGCCGACGCTGGCCCGCGTGGGTTACCTGCCGGAGAACCACCGGTTTCCGCGGTACCTCACCGGCCGGCAGGTGGTGGACTTCTTCGCCCGCCTGCAGAAGGTGCCCCGCCGGGAGCGCCACCGCCGTACCGACATGCTGCTTGACCGCGTGGGCATGACCGCCTGGGCCGACAAGAAGATCAGCCAGTACTCCAAGGGCATGGCCCAGCGCGTGGGCCTGGCGCAGGCGATGGTGGCGGACGCGGACCTGATTCTGCTCGACGAGCCGACGGACGGCGTGGACCCCGTCGCCCGCCGCGAGATTCGCGACGTGCTCGCCGAGCTGCGCGACCGCGGCAAGACCGTCTTCATCAACAGCCACCTGCTGAGCGACCTGGAGTTGATCTGCGACCGCGTGGCGATCATGGTCGGCGGGCGGGTGCACACGCAGGGCACGCTGGCGGAGTTCGCCCTCAACCGCCAGTGGTACGAGGTGGAGACGACGACGCAGCTGCCCGAGCACATCGCGAAGCTGGCCGGGCCGGAGGCGGAGGTTCGCGGCAACCTGATCGTACTTCGCACCGGCGATCCGTTGGCGGTCCAGCCGCTGGTGGACGCACTGCGGCAGGCGAACCTGCCGGGGAGCCGCGTCCAGTTGCGCCGGCCGAGTTTGGAAGACCTGTTCATCGAAGCCGTCGGCGAGTCGGACGGCGCGGCCGGGGCACGCCTCGGGAAGTGACCATGCACCAGACGACCCCCCCCACGACCACGCCCGGGCACCGGCAACCGAACCGCCCGCTCGACTACGGCCAGCAGCCGGAGCGCCGTCTCGGGCTCGTCGGGCAGGTCGGGGCATTGCTGCTGGACGGCTACCGGCAGCTCAACGCGGCCAGGCTGTTCTGGGTCACGCTGGGCATCTCCGGGCTGCTGGTGGTGGTCTTCCTGCTGCTGGGCATCACTGAAGAGGGCGTGACCTTCGCCGGCTTCCGTGTGCTGCCGTTCCTTACGACCGAGATGATGTCCGAGGCCAGGTTCTACAAGCTGCTGTTCACCAACCTGGGCGTCGGCTGGTGGTTGACACTCGGCGCGGTGATCCTGGCGCTGATCTCCACGGCCAGCCTCTTTCCCGACCTGATGAGTGGCGGCGCGATCGACCTTTACCTCTCCAAGCCGCTGTCACGCTGGACACTCTTCCTCACCAAGTACGTCACGGCACTGCTCTTTGTGGCGCTGCAGGTGGCCGTGTTCTGCACGGCGTCGTTCCTGGTCATTGGCCTGCGCGGCGGGGAGTGGGTGTGGGGCATCTTCCTGGCGGTGCCGCTGGTGGTGCTGTTCTACAGCTACATCTACGTCTTCTGCACGCTGTTCGGCGTGATATCACGGAGTACGCTCGCGGCGATCCTGCTCACCGTGCTCGTCTGGTTCGGCATGTTCCTGGTCGGCACCGCGGAGTTCGTGACGAAGATGTTCGCCCTGGCGGCCGAGCGGCAGGTGGAACAAGTTGAGACGTTCCGCGGGCGCTACGAAACGCGGCTGTCACGTGAGATGGCCCAACCCGAGGCCGAGCGTAACCAGGCGACCCTCAGCGAGGCGAACTTCTTCCTGAACGACTCGAAGGACGACGCCGCCCGGGCCGAGACGAACCGAAGTACGACCCGCCTGCTGCACAACATCGCCTTTGGCATCTACACCGTCACGCCCAAGACCGGAGAAACCACGGCGTTGATCGAACGGTGGATCATCGACTTTGCCGAACTCCGCGACGAGGACGACGACTTCGTGGCCGAGGAACCCGAGGAGTCGAACCTGTCCGGCCTGATGGAGCTCGTCGACGACCCGTCGGTGACACGCGAACTGGTCGAAGAGCGGCGTGAGCGTTCCTGGGTCTACATCATCGGCACGAGCCTCGCTGCCGAGGCGGTCCTGCTGCTCCTGTCCGGCTGGATCTTCGTGCGGCGGGATTACTAAACGCCACGCCACCTGACAAACCGGCACAAACCCCAGCCGTCGCCACGCGGCGGGCGGGTGATGGGCGGGTGATGGGCGAGTGACGGCGGCGCTTGACACTGACGGGCCCCGCGGCAACCATACTGAGCCGTTCGCCGGTCGGCCGTCGGCGGGTAGTTTCACGAGCACGCGTAGCTCAATTGGATAGAGCATCGGTCTACGGAACCGAAGGTTGCTGGTTCGAGCCCAGCCGCGTGTATTTTCCCGCCGCAGAACGACCCGCTGCACAAAAGTGGATCTGTGGCATTCAGGCTGACTAAGATTGTGGTGTCGATGAATACGCGAAACCGTCTGCTGTCTGTTTATTTGTCGAGGGTTGCACGGGTCTGAAGAACATCATATATTTCGGTCCCCGCAGTCGATGTTGCCCCCCTCAACGTCGGCTGCCGCCCGTCGGTGCTCCCCCCTGGTGCCGGCGGGCACTTTTTTGCGCTCAATCAGACACAAGCCACACTCCGGCAGCGTCGCTTGCTTCCGACCGCCACCGCTCAACCCTCTTTGCCCCGCCAGAGGTACCACGTCGCCAGTGTTCGCCATGGCCGCCACGGCTCGGCCATGGCGGCCAGCTCCTGCCGCGTCGGGCGGGCCGGCAGCCCGTAGGCCAGCTTCGCCGCGTCGATCAGGCCCAGGTCGTCCACCGGCAGCACGTCCGGGCGGTTGAGGTTGAAGATCAGCAGCATCTCGGCCGTCCACCGGCCAATGCCCTTCACCTGCGTGAGGTAATCCACCACCTCGTCGTCCGACATCGCGGCCAGCTTCGCCGGGCGGATTCGGCCGTCGGCGAACTGCGCTGACAAGTCCGCCAAATAGCTGCGCTTCTGCCGGGAAAGCCCCACGTGCCGCAGCGTCTCCTCGGGTGCCGATGCGATGAACGCGGCCACGACCTTCGGCGTCGGCCGGCGGCGGGGGAACTGGTCGCGGAACCGCCCGAACAGCGTCGCCGCCCCCTTCACGCTCAACTGCTGGTTGAAGATGCTCTGGCACAGCACCACGAAGTGGTCCGTACGCGGCGAGAGCGTGCAGGGCCCGACGCGCTCGATCAGCCCGCGGAGGACCGGGTCGGCCGCCAGGTGCTCCACGCCCTTCGCCCACGCCGGGTTGTGCTCGGACTGGTCAAACCACATGGCGGGCCCAGGTGAAGATGCTAGGGGAAGATGCCTCGGGCTGCGGCCGCCTCGGTCACGCGTTTAATCGCCAGCGTGTACGCGGCCGTCCGGTAGTCGCAGTCGGCCTCGTCGGCCTTGGCGTTCACGGCGTCGAAGGCTTTTTCCATAACCTTCTGGAGTTCATCCTGTACGCGCTTCAGGCCCCAGAAGTAGTTGTCCAGGCCCTGCACCCACTCGAAGTAGCTGACGGTGACGCCGCCGGCGTTCGCCAGGATGTCCGGGATGACGGTGACGCCCATGTCCTGCAGGATCTGGTCGGCCTCGGGGGTGGTCGGGCCGTTGGCGGCTTCGACGACGATCTTGGCCTTCACGTGCGGCGCGACCTCGGCGGTGAGGGTGTTCTCGATGGCCGCGGGGATCAGCACGTCGCAGTCGAGGGTGAGCAGCTCGTCGTTGGTGAGCGGCTCGGTGTCCGGGCAGTCGGTGAGCTGGCCGGTCTCGCGGTAGTAGCGGCCGACGGCTTCCAGGTCGAGCCCGCCCTCGTCGTAGACGCCGCCGTACTTGTCCGACACGGCGATGATGACGCTGCCGCGTTCTGCCAGAAGCCGCGCCGCGTGGTAGCCGACCTGCCCGAAGCCCTGGATGACGATTCGTAAGCCCTGCAGGGTCTTTTCCTGCGTGGCAAGGAACTTTCGCAGGATGTTCATCACGCCGCGGCCGGTGGCCTCCTCCCGGCCGACGCTGCCGCCGAGGAAGACCGGCTTGCCCGTGACCACACCGAGCACCTGGTGCCCGCGGAGCATGGAGTAGGTGTCCATGAACCAGGCCATGACCTGTGCATCAGTGCCCAGGTCCGGCGCGGGGATGTCGCTGTCCTCGCCGATGATGGGGTACATCTCGAAGCAGTACCGGCGGGAGAGGGCCTCCTTCTCGCGCATCGAGAGGCTCTTGGGGTCGCAGACGATGCCCCCCTTCGCCCCGCCGTACGGCAGGTTCACCAGGGCGTTTTTCCACGTCTGCAACATGGCCAGGGCCATCACCTCGTCGCGGTCGACGGCCTCGCTCATGCGGAGCCCGCCCTTGAACGGCCCGAGCGCGTTGTTGTGCTGCACGCGGTAGCCGGTGAAGACCTGGATGCTCCCGTCGTCCATCCGCACAGGCAGGCTGACGGTCAGCACCCGTCTGGGCGAGGCCAGCAGGGACCGCCAGGTTTCGTCCAGCTTCATGGTGGCGTAGACGCGGTCGAAGTAGAGGTGGGCATTCTGCCAGAACGGGTTGTGCTTCTCTTTGGTGGCCGCCAGGCGGTTGGTCTCGGTGGGCATGGGGCAAGATGTTACCGCACGAACGGTTTACAGCGCAGCCCCCACTCCACCCGGCCTGCCGTCCCCCCCCCCCGCCGGGGTTCCCTGCCCGCAGGTGTCGCGGTTGCCGAACGGCCCGGCAGCCATTAGCCTCGCGGGCATCATGGCAAAACTGAAGTTCGGAGTTATCGGCGCGGGCATGGTCAGCCGCGGGGCGGTCAAGAGCATCCTCAAGCACGACGACGCGACGATCGTCGCGGCGTGGGACCCGCACGCGGGCCGGCTGGCGGAGCTTAAGGAAGAGGGGAAGATCACCCGCACCCACGAGACACTGGACAAGTTCCTGAACGACGACGAGGTCGAGGCGGTCTACGTGGCCGTGCCCAACAAGTACCACGCCGAGACGGCGCTGGCCGTGCTGAACAGCGGGCGGCATTGCGTGCTCGACAAGCCGTTCGCGCTGAGCTACGCCGAGGCCAAGCGCGTCGTGGACAAGGCCAACGAGGTCGGCAAGACGTTCATGCTGGGGATGAACCAGCGGTTCACGGCGGACAGGCAGCGGGTTCGCCGGCTGGTGAAGGACGGCGTGCTGGGCGAGGTGTACCACACCAAGGGCTTCTGGCTCCGCCGCGGCGGCATCCCGAAGCTCAACACGTGGTTCGGCCACAACGCCATCTCCGGCGGCGGCTGCATGCTCGACATCGGCGTGCATATGCTCGACGTGACCATGTGGATGGCCGACAACTTCCGCCCGGTGAGCGTCACCGGCCGCACGTACAGCAAGTTCGGCCACCGCGGCATCGGCGAGGGCAGCTGGGGCATGTCCGACCCGGACCCGAAGCTGACCTTCGACGTCGACGACTTCGCCAGCGCGCTGATCAACTTCGAGAACGGCATGACGCTGGCGCTGGACATCAGCTGGGCCGCCCTCATGGAGAACGACAGCCGCATGGGCAGCCAGCTCTTCGGCACCGAGGCGGGCGCGAGTGTCGACCCGGCCAAGCTCCACCGCCTGGGCCGCGGCGCCGCCGCCGCCGAGGCCGTCGCCGACGGCACCGACCCGAACCAGGCGGACGTCTCCAAGTCGGTCTTTGAGACCCTCACCATCGGCGACGAGGGCTCGGGCGCAGGCCCGCAGGAGGGAAGCATCGGCGTGCCGGTGGAGTTCCCGCACTGCGACCGCTTCCACAACTTCATCAACGCGGTGCTCGGCCGCGAGGAAAAGTGCTGCCTCGACCACGAGGTGCTGACGGTGCAGAAGATTCTCGACGGCATCTACGAGAGCAGCCGCACCGGCAAGCAGGTGAGCATCACGCCCGAAGAGCCGCGGTAACCACCCGGGCGAGGCTCAGGCCCGACATGAACTGGACACGGGGCGTGGCACCGGCTTTGGCTGGCACCACGCCCCGTTGTCCGTTACGGTGCCTTGTGGCCCCTGATAACTCCGTACGCGGTGCGAACACGCCCGCTGCAAAGCGAACCGACGCCCGGTAGTCCCATGCTCAAGAAAAGCCATCTGCAGGTTGACCCGACGGTCTTCTTCACTTCCGCCGCGTTCGTGCTGCTGTTCGTCATACTCGGCGTGAGCATTCCCGAGCGTATGGGCGTTGCGTTTTCGGCGATTCAGTCGTTCATCGTGGAGCAGTTCGGTTGGTTTTACATTCTCGCGGCGACGGTCTTCCTGGTGTTCGTCCTCTGGCTGTTTTTCAGTTCGTACGGTGGGATCAAGCTCGGGAAGGATGATGAGGAGCCGGAGTACAGCACGCTGAGCTGGTTCGCGATGCTCTTCTCGGCCGGCATGGGCATCGGGCTGGTCTTCTGGAGCGTGGCCGAGCCGATGTACCACCTGGCCTACCCGCCGCAGGGCGACTCGGTTCTCGTCGCCGCCGCAGCCGACGACCTGTCTGAGGTGCGCGGTCCGCTGCAGGAGGCCTCGGCGCGCGGCAAGGCGCTGACGGCGCAACTGGCCGCGCTGCCCGAGAACGACCCGACGCGTGGCGCACTGACCCCGCAGGCCGAGGCCGCCGCCGAGACGTTCGCCGCACTCGAAGTCCGCCAGCAGGCCGCCCGCGACACGCTGATACCCGTGGCCCGCGAGGCGATGAGCACGACGTTCTTCCACTGGGGGCTGCACGCCTGGAGCATCTACATCGTGGTGGGTTTGTCGCTGGCCTACTTCGCGTACCGGCACGACTTGCCGCTGACGATCCGCAGCTGCTTCTACCCGGTGCTTGGCCGGCGGATTTACGGGCCGATCGGCGACGGGATCGAGATCGTCGCGGTTCTGGGCACGCTCTTCGGCGTGGCGACCTCGCTCGGGCTGGGCGTGAAGCAGATCGGTGCGGGCCTCGAATACCTGAACGTCCTCACCAACTCGACGACCGTGCAGATCGTGCTGATCGCGGTCATCACGCTGGCGGCGACGGTGTCGGTGGTCAGCGGGCTGGATGTGGGCATCCGCAGGCTTTCCGAGGCGAACCTGGGGCTCTCGGCGGTGCTGCTGCTGTTCGTGTTCATCGCCGGGCCGACGGTGTTTCTCACCAGCAGCTTCGTGCAGACGTCGGGCCTCTACCTCACCTCGCTGGTGGAGCGGACGTTCCGCACGGACGCGTACGTCGGCACCGAGTGGCAAAGCGGCTGGACGATGTACTACTGGGGCTGGTGGATCAGCTGGTCGCCGTTCGTGGGGATGTTCATCGCGCGCATCAGCCGCGGGCGGACGATCCGCAGCTTCATCGGCGGGGTGCTGCTCGCGCCGTGCCTGTTGACGTTCATCTGGCTCACGGTCTTCGGGAACACCGGGCTCTACCAGGAGCTTTTCGGTGCCGGCCCGCTGACGGCGGCGCTGCGCGACCCGGCCGTTGGCTTCAACGAGAGCGCGCTGTTCGTCATGCTCGGCCAATTGCCGCTCTCTAGCGTGATGACGGTGCTGGCGATCTGCGTGATCGCACTCTACTTCATCACCAGCTCCGACTCGGCGTCGCTGGTGGTGGACATGCTCACCAACGGCGGCAACACGAACCCGCCGACGTGGCAGCGCGTCTTCTGGGCCACGACCGAAGGTGCCGTCGCGGCCGCCCTTCTGCTGGCCGGCGGGCTGGCGGCGCTGCAGACCGCCGCGATCACCACCGGCCTGCCGGTTGCGGCGCTGTTGCTGGTGATGTGCTACGCGCTGGTGAAGGGCCTGCGCGCCGAGCATCGCGCGGCACTGACGGACCCTCCGCTGGAGACGGTCAGCACGCTCGGCCCGGAGGACGCCCCCGACGCCGCCGGGGCCGAGTGGCCGCAACGGCTGGCGCAGATCATCGGCCGGCGTGAACCGGCGCTGGCGGGCCTCGGCAGCGTTGAGGGCAACGGCAGCACGGCCACGCGCCCGACAACCGCCGCCCCGACCGACACGCTCACACTCGCCCGCCGGGAGATGACGGTGTACGTCGACAAAACGGTCAACGCCGCGTTCATGAGCCTGAAGCGTGAGCTGGACAAGTCCGGCCGGCACGCGGTGATCGAGAAGCACCGGTACTGGTCGATGCTTTCTGTGCGGCGGGACGACGTGGAGGAGTTCCGCTACGCCGTCCGCGCCCGCGCCTACCGCCGCGCGGACATGGCCTTCCCCGAACTGCAACGCCCCGACGAGCCGCGCAGCCTCAAGGCCGAGGTCTTCGTCCGCGGCGTCCACACGCACGAGTACGCGATGGCCGACTTCAACAGGGACGCCGTCATTGAAAACTTCCTGCAGGAGTACGCCAAGTGGATGGGCTGGTAGCCCCTACCCGTTCGTGAGGTAGCCGGGCACGAGCAGGTCGATCGTGCAGTCCCGCACGACCGTCGGGCAACTCCAGACGAGCAGGAACATCGCCTCCCGCGCCAGCCGCTGCGCGGGGTGGTCACTCCGCAACGCCGCCCCCTTGTGCAGCGCCACGGCCACGTGGCTGAGCCGCACGGCCAGGTCAATCGTCTCGGCCCGCAACTGCGAGCCGTCCACGAACGGGCTGTGCCCGCCCGAGCAGAACTGCAGCACGCTGTTGCGCAGCGTCGCCAGTTCGTTCTCGCTGCTGGAGGCGGTCTCGTCGACGCGGTCGTCGTCGATCTCCCGCATCACGTCGATCGCCGCCTGGCACAGCCCCAGTGATAAAAACGCCTGCCCGATGGGCACGCCCTTACGGCGCAGGCCCAGCACGCCCTCGGCCGGGCCGAGGCAGCGGGATCCTTCGGGCACGAACACGTCCTGAAGCGTCACGGCCGTCGTTTGCGTCGCGGCCATCGCCACGAGCGTCGGCGGCGGCTGAACGTGTACGCCCTTCTGGCTCGTCTCGACAGCGAACAGCCCCTGCCCGCCGTCCGCCGTCACCCCGCCGACGACGATCACGTCCGCCGCCGCCGCGCCCGTCGCCCAGGGCACCTCGCCGGCGAGGTGCCACCCGCCGGTGGCCTCGTCGGCCTGCACGGCCGCCCGGCCGAACTGCCGGCTCGTCGTCAGCTGGCTGATGCCGACCGTCGCGAAGAGCTCGTTGCGCGCCAGCGCCGGCAGCCAGCGGTCCTTGAGCGCCGGGTTGTCCGTCGGCTCGATCATCGAAACGGCCGCGTCGCGCTGCGTGAGGATCAGGGCGGTGGCGATGGAGTACCGGGCGATCTGCTCGTAGGCCAGGTGCATCGTCACGGCGTCAAGGCCCAGGCCGCCGTAGGCTTCGGGGATGCAGCCGCGCAGCACGTCGGTGGCGGCCAGGGCTGCCAGGTCGGCCTCGGGCCAGGTGCCGGCCATGTCGTGTTCTGGCGCTCGGCGGCGTATGCCCTGAAGGATGTCGTCCGGAAGCTCCATCAGCACGCCAAGTCTAGCCGGAATATGAAATTGCCGCGACGCGGCGAATGCCCGCGGCAAGCCGTCGCAACCCGTCGCTCACGCTTCGCGGCCTTCGCCCGGGCGTGTACCATTTGCCGCTATGGCCCGCTTTTACATCACCACCCCGATCTACTACCCCAGCGGCGAGCCGCACCTGGGCCACCTCTACACCACGCTCTGCGCCGACGCCCTGGCCCGCTACCACCGCCTGGCGGGGGATGCGGTCCACTTCCTCACCGGCACCGACGAGCACGGCATCAAGATGGTGAAGACCGCCGCCGAGAAGGGCATCGAGCCGGCCGAGCTGGCCGAGCAGATGATGACCCGCTTCGCCTCGGCGTTCGAGGAGTTCGAGGTCACGAACGATGACTTCATCCGCACCAGCTCCGACCGCCACAAGGCCGGCGCGCAGGCCGTCGTGAACAAGATGCTCGACGCCGGCGACATCTACCTGGGCAGCTACGAAGGCTGGTACGACGAAGGGCAGGAGGAATTCGTCTCCGAGACCGAGGCCAAGGCCAACGAGTTCAAGAGCAGCATCTCCGGCCGCCCGCTGACGCGCTTCACCGAGCCGAGCTACTTCTTCCGCCTGGAGAAGTACGTGCCGCAGGTGATCGCACACATCGAGCAGAACCCCGGCTTCATCCGCCCCGAAAGCCGGCGGAACGAGGTGCTCTCGAAGCTGAAGCAAGGCGTGTCGGACCTGTCCATCAGCCGTCGAACCCTCACCTGGGGCGTGAAACTCCCGAACGACCCCGAGCACGTGCTGTACGTGTGGATTGATGCACTGTCGAACTATGTGACGGCGTTGGGGTATGGGTTGGAAGAGGGATCAAGGGATCAAGGGATCGAGGGATCAAGGGAGGCAACCGGCTCGCCCTCGTCCCCTCGATCCCTCGATGCCTCTTCCCTTGATCCCTTCCGAATGTTCTGGCCCGCCGACGTTCACCTGATCGGCAAGGAGATTCTCTGGTTCCACACGGTTTACTGGCCGGCGATGCTTTTGAGCATTGGCGAGCCGTTGCCGCGGTGTGTTTATGCGCACGGGTGGTGGACGGTCGTGAACCCGGAGACGGGCAAGGCCGAGAAGATGAGCAAGAGCCTGGGGAACTTCATCGGCATCGAACGGCTGCGGGAGTATTCACAGACGTACAGCCAGGACGCCGTGCGGTGGTACATGCTCCGGGCCGCACCCTTCGGCACCGACCTGGAGTGGAGCGACGTGGAGTTCACCCGCGCCTACGCCGAGCTGGCCAACGTGCTGGGCAACGGGCTCAACCGCACGTTGAAGATGGTGCACAAGTACCGCGACGGCCTCGTGCCCGACCCCACGGCCGGCACACTCGTGGACGACGCAAGGCTGCTGCTGGACGAGGCGGCCAAACTGCCCGCCGAACTGGCCGCCGCCTATGCCGAGCTGGAGCTGCAGCGTGCCGCGATGCTCCCCTTGAACCTGGCCCGCCAGATGAACGCGTACGTGGACGCGACGGAGCCGTTCAAGCTCGCCAAGGACCCGGCCAGGAGTGACCGCCTCGACGCGGTGCTGCACCACATGGTGCAGGCGATCTTCCGTGCGCTGGTGGCGCTGCTGCCGGTGCTGCCGCACAAGGCGGCCGAGGGGCTGGGGCAGCTGAACATCGACCCGGCGGGCAGAACGATGGCCGAGCTGCTCGAGGCCGGCGTGCCCGTCGGCCACAAGCTCGGCGAGGGGACGCCCCTCTTCCCACGTGTGGACGTGCCTGCTTAAATCGCAACGTTAGTACAACCAGGCATTCAGAACCATGCCCAACCTCGACATCCAGACTCCCGGCGGCCACCAGACGATCGAACTCGACAAGGAGGCGGTCTCCGTCGGCCGGCAGATGGGCAACACCCTCATGCTGAAGGACGACCTGGTCAGCCGCTTCCACTGCGTCATCGAACAGGCCGACGGCCAGTGGCAGCTGCGCGACCTGGGCAGCCGAAACGGCGTGAAGGTCAACGGCCAGCCCGTCAAGAGCCGCCGCCTCGAAGACGGCGACCTCATTCAGGTCGGCCGCACGCAAATCACCTTCGACTCCGCCGTCAGCCTCGCCGGCATGGAGCCGGACCCCATCCCCGAGCCCCCCACACCCCGCGCCGAGAAGATCGACACCTCCGCCCCGCCGGACAAGTCCCTCAAGCAACTGGCCGAAAGCCTGCCCGAGAAACCCTTCGGCGTGCTGGGGTTTGACATCCTCAACGCACGCGGCCACATCGTACACGCCGCCAACACCACGCCCGAGGGCTCCGCCGAGGCCGTCATGCTCCTGCGCATGGTCCTGCTCGTCTGCTTCCGCACCCGCGCCTCGGACGTGCACGTGGAACCCAAGACCGGCGGGTACACCATCCGAATCCGCGTCGACGGCGGCATGGTCGAGGTCGCCAAGCTCAAGAAAGAAACCGGCGTTCGCCTCACCTCCCTCGTCAAGATCCTGGCGGACATCGACATCGCGCAACGCAACATCATTCAGGAAGGCGGCTTCGGCGTCCGCCTGACCGACCGCGGCGTGGACTACCGCGTGAGCTTCACCCCCAGCATGTACGGCCAGAAGCTCGTGCTCCGCGTGCTCGACGCGGCCAACAGCCCGCGCTACCTCTGGGACCTGGGCCTGCCCGAGAGCTACTACAAGCCGCTGGAACGCGCCATGAAGCGCGACGAAGGCATGTTCCTCGTCTGCGGCCCGACCGGCAGCGGCAAGACGGCCACGCTGTACGCCAGCATCCGCTCCATCGACACGGCCGAGCGGAACGTCGTGACCATCGAGGACCCGGTCGAAATCAAGCTGCCGGGCGTTACGCAGATGCCCGTCGTGGCCGACCAGGGCAACACCTTCGCCAACCTGCTGCGCAGCACACTGCGGCAGGACCCGGACGTGATCATGGTCGGCGAAATTCGCGACGACGAGACGGCCAAGACCGCACTTCAGGCCGCGATGACCGGCCACCTGGTCTTCAGCACCGTGCACTCGAAGGACACGCTGGGGACGATCTTCCGGCTGATCGACCTGGGCGTGGAGCCGTACGCGGTGGCCAGCGGCCTGCAGATCGTGCTCGGCCAGCGGCTGGTGCGGCGGCTGTGCGACGCGTGCAAACGTGCGGTGGCGATCACCCCGGACCAACGCCAGCAGATGGGCACCGAGGCCGAAGGGCTCGAGAAGATCTGCACCGGCGTCGGCTGCGGCAAGTGCCTGGGCACCGGGTACGCCGGCCGCGGGGCGATCTTCGAGCTGTTGAACATGACGGACGAAGTCCGCTACGCCATCCAGGCCGGGCAGGGGCCGATGCCGGTGGTGGAAGTGCTCAAAAGCCAGGGCTTCCGCAAGCTGGCCCAGAACGGGTACGCCATGGTCGCCCGCGGCGACACGAGCTTCGAAGAGATCGACCGGGTCGTGGGGGACTAGCGACGCCCGAGCCGGCGTTCGGGAGGGCGCGGCTCCAGCCGAGCCAATCGGCGCAGCCGCTACGTCTTAACGCGTAGCTTCCCGGGTGGCATCGGTCGGTCTCACCGCAGAGACGCAGAGGTCGCAGAGGTCGCAGAGGGGGAAAGATCGGGGGGGTCAGATGACGTTTGTTCGATCCTCAGATGAAATGCATGCTTCAGGGGTTGTTCTCTCCACGATCTCTTCATCTCCGCGAACTCTGCGGCCCTGCGGTGTCATCAACGACTGATGCGCACCGGCCTGCAAGCCCGCGTACGGCCTTCGGCCAACGGCTCGGCCGAGGCCTCGCCCTCCCGAATGCCGGCTCGGCGGGTGCGGCAGAATGTGCCATCGGCGGTTCGCGGGAATGCAACCGAAACCCGCCGGGCAATACTGGTACGGCCGTGGTTATCGGGCCCGACTTTTTCCCTTTGTGACGGTCGCGCCGACCGGGGCGGCGTGTCAAGCTGGAAAAGATCAGTAACTAGGGTCAAAACAACCTATCTTGCCGTTCAAGCCCGTCGATTCGAGGGGCATGAGCAAGCGAGAATCCAGTAATCGTGGGCGTGCCAGCCTTGAAAAGCTCGAAGTTCGCAAGCTGCTTTCCGCGGCCGTCTTCAACGAGGGCGTCCTGACCCTCCGCGGCGACGCCGTCGAGGCAAACGAGCTGACCGTCGGCCTGAATGCAGACGGCACCCGCCTCCGGGGCGTGGCCAACGCCGCCGCCGGCGACTGGATCGACCTTGCCGACGTCAAGCGCATCGAGATCTTCGGCGGCGACGGCGGCGACCATGTCTACGTCGAGGGGACACTGAACATCCCCGTCTTCGTACGCACGGGCAACGGTGACGACTTCATCCGCACCGGCGCAGGCAACGACACCGTCTACGCCATGGCCGGAAACGACGTGATTCTCCTGGGCGGCGGCGACGACTACGCCGAGGGCGGGTCCGGCGACGACCTGATCCTTGGCGGCAGCGGGGACGACACGATTCACGGCAACGCCGGCAACGACAGCCTGCACGGCGGCGCGGGCAACGACAAAATCTACGCCTACTCCGGCCGAAACCTGCTCGACGGCGGGCCGGGCGTCAACGACCTGGTCGCCACCGAGGGGGACAGCGTCATCAACTTCTACGGCGTGGACAACGTCCGGCTCTGGGGCGACCCGAACTTCGGCACGCTCAAGCCGGCCGAGGCACGCATCAGCCATGTCGCGCTTTACAACGCCGACACGAATGAGCCGGTCGCCGGGTATGAGCGGCTGGTGGCCGCCAACAGCATCGACCTGGACGCGACGGGGTTGGAGAACTTCGCCGTCATCGCCCACGCGGCCGGGAAGTTCGGCGGGAGCGTCGTCTTCCACCTCGACGGGCAGGTCACGGCGACGGAAAGCTTCGAGCCGATCGCCAGCTTCGGCGACACGTCCGGCGGGCAGAACCTGAACGGCAGGCCGGCCGTCGTCGGCAAGCAGGAAATGCAACTCTGGACCTACACCGGGCGCAGCGCGACGGGAGACAACGTCGATCAACTGCGTATCGGCCTGAACTTCTACCGCGGCGGCACGACCCAGACCCCGCCCGCCACCGAACCGCCCGCCACCGAACCGCCGGCAAGCCCAACGCCTAGCTGGTTCTGGTGTACGGTTACAT
>JBHJOM010000006.1:0-26155 GCA_050329715.1 Phycisphaerae bacterium | reverse complement strand
GTCCGCCAGCAGCCAGCCGTCGGCCACCAGCCGCTCGTCGGGGCGGGTGTAGCCGGCCACGGCCAGCTCCACCGGCACGCCGCTCTGCTTCGGCAGCTTGTCGAACTTGTCGTACTCGGCGCTCTTGCCGAAGTACTCCACGCCGTCGTGTACCAAAGCCCCCTTGAAGTAACTCCACGTCATGATGGTGCTGAAGGGCGCATCCGCCGCCGGCGGGTTCGCGGCCAGGTCCGCCCAGTGCGTCAGCGTCACCGGCGGGCGGGTCACGCGCCAGTCGAGGCCCACCTTCGGCACGGCACAGTCGTCGGCGTGGATGTTCTCGGCGTACGTCAGGTGCACGTCGTGGGCACGCACCTGCTCCACCCAGCGGTCGACGTTCTCGCTCCAGGCGGGGCGGGTGGCCATCACGATCTGGTTGTAGCCCGGGTCGGTGTCCAGGAAGACGCGACGGCAGCGGGCCGGGAGCATCTCCGGGACGAAGCACGCGCCGCTGACGTTCAGGTAAACGTCGGCCGAGCGGCAGACGTCCTCGAACCCCTCGCGGGTCATGCCGAAGTAGGTCTCGTGCAGCAGCACGTAGCACCAGCGGTCGGCCATGCCGGGGGCATAGGTGGCGAAGAAGGAGCGGATGAACTCGACGGTGTACGCCGGGTCGTCGGTGGGGTAGCCCTTCACGGGGTCGTAAGGCCAGACCCAGGTGTCCTCGTGGTAGTAGACCTCGTGGCCGAGCTCGTGCAGCGCCAGGGCGTAATGAAAGTAATCCCAGGCAACGCCGCCGAGCGGGTACTGCCCCACCAGGCCGCCGACGATGATGCGGAGCTTTCCCACGCGTCGAGCTTACCCGAAGCCGGCGGTGGAGGCAGGCCCGGGCGCGACAGGCCCGGCCTTCGCCCTCCGCTCGACACCCGCGACCGCGTTGCCGATGATGGCCGCGTGAAGACGCTACTCCTGCTCATCGCGACCCTCTGGCTTCAGGCACCCGCCACGCAGCTGGCACTGCCGGCCGTTCCCCACCAGGCGCAGGCCGAGCTTGCACCGGGCGGCGTCGGGCACCTTGCCGCGTGGCTGAGCGGCGCGTTCAGCTCGGCGGAGCAGGCGCAGGCTGACCCGGCGTACTTCGACATTCGCCTGCACGTCGTGCCGATCTGGCCGGGGCGGGACGACGGGCCCTGGCTATACGTGGAGCAGGCCGCCGCGACCGCGCTGGACCGCCCCTACCGCCAGCGGGTTTATCGCCTGGGCCGGCAAACGCCCGAAGACGGCGGGCGGCTTTTCAGCGAGGCCTACACCTTCAACGACGACCCACTCCAGCACGCCGGCCGGTGGCGTACGCCTGATGCCTTCGCCGACACCACCCCCGCCGACCTGACGCTCCGCGACGGCTGCACGATCTACCTCACCTGGCACGCCGACAAGTCCGCCTACACCGGCAGCACCGAGGGGCAAGGCTGCGAAAGCTCGCTCCGCGGGGCCGACTACGTCACCAGCGAAGTCAAGCTCACGGCCGAGACGCTGGCCAGCTGGGACCGCGGCTTCACCAACGACGGCCAACAAGCCTGGGGCGCCATCGGCGGTGCGTACGTGTTCAAACGCCAGCCTGCCGAACCACAAACGCCCGAACGGTAGCCGGACCGCCGCGCGGCGGCTTCCTCCTCCCCGGCCAGCGAGGGAGCAGGACCGGCCAAAGCTGCAAAACACGATCGGCCGGCCCAGCCGACACAGACACATCGCCAAAACCACACGCCGCGCGAACAAACTTCAATTTTTCCCAACCTCCCGAGAACACCGGGCCTACCGTTCGGCAAGAACCGGGGGGAAGTCTGACCGCACCTCGCGGCCGCCCCTCGGGTTTGGCTCGTCTTGTCATTGGGAGAGAATGATGCACCTGGCCACCCTCCGTGTGATGGGTTCCGCTACCCCGGCCCGCCTCGCCTGCCTGATGGCCGCGGCCGTCGCCGCAGTCGGCACCGACGCCGCCGCCGCTCCGACCGACGCCCGCGTGCTCGTGCGTCCGGGCGACGTCGTCGACGGCAAAACGATCTTTAACTTCCCGAGCGACAAGGCGACGGCCTTCAACGACGCGGGCGACCTGGTCTACCTGGCGTACACCGAGCCGGGCTTCGCCGGGGCCACCCTCTTCTCCGGCAGCATTGCCGACCCGACGGCGGCCTCCGTCGTCACCTCGGACGAGGACGTCTACCTCGGGTTCGCCCTGAGCCGGATCGAGCGGGACAGCGTCACGCTCACCCCCGACGGCACTGTCGGCTTCATGGTGCAGGTGCGGACGAACCCCTCGCCATTCTTCGAGAACAACAACTACATCATCCGCGACGGCCAGGTCCTCTTGCAGCCCGGCTCGGTCGTCGGGCCGTTGAACGATTTCGTCATCTTCGGCACCGACACCTGGAGCGGCCGCATGGCCACCAGCGCTACCGGCAGCATCGCCTACCTCGGCCAGCAGGATGCGCCCACCGGCGGCGACCGCGTGAACTTCGTCGGGCTGGACCGTGCGGTCATCGCACGTGACGACAGACCTTTCGCCGGCTTCGACATCGAGGTCAGCTTCTTCGGCGGCGTCCACCACACCGACAACGGCGACGTCTACTTCCCAGCACGCACCGACGGCGGCACGAACGACGCCATCTTCGGGCTCGTCGGCGGCGTCGAGACCCGCATTCTGGCCGAGGGGCAGAGCATCCCGGGCGTGGGCACCGTGACGTTCGTCAACGGGGAAGGGTTCTTCGTCAACAACGCCGGCTCGTACGCCGCACTGGTAGGCGGCGACGGAGGCTTGTTCTCCGTTGTCGTGGACGGCGCGGCCGTGCTGACCGTCGGGCAGACCTTCGACGGCGAGGTGATCACCGGCCTGCGCTACACCCCGCTGCTCGACGCGGCCGGCAACTGGTTCACCCTGGGCACCATTCTCAACGACGAAGGTCAGAACGACGTCGCGCTCTTCAGCGCAGGCGGCATCCTTCTCCGCGGCGGCGACGTCATCGAGGACCTTCCGCCGATCAGCACGATCAGCACGGAAAACTTCGCCATCAACCCACGCGGCGAACTCGTCATGTCCGTCACCGGCGAGACGCCTGAAGGCGAATTCGTCACCGCACTTGTGCAGATCCCGGAGCCGACGTCGCTCGCGGCCGGGGCGCTGCTGCTGCCCCTGCTTCGTCGCCGCCGGGCGTGAGCCGGGCGCAAAGGTCGTCTCGTGACGAGTGTGCGTGCCGCCTCAGCAGAGCCCGCAATGCTGCAGGGCGGCCAGGACGCCCTCCTGGTCGTTGTCCGGCGCGACCCAATCGGCCGCGGCCTGCACGGCCGGGTGGGCATTGCCCATGGCGATCGCGTAGCCGGCGACGGCCAGCATCGGCAGGTCGTTCATCGCGTCGCCGATGACGACGGTCTGTTCCATCGGCACGCCGTAGTGCGTGGCGACCTTCCGCAGCGCCGTACCCTTGCTGGCGCGGTTGTCCATGATCTGCAGCAGGTCGCGGTCCGTGTGCACGACGCTGACGCGCTGGCCGAACGCCTGGACGATCATCGGCTCGATGCGGTGCAGCACCGGCGGCTCGCCCAGGAGCATGAGCTTGGTGACGTCCTGCCGGCAGATGGCCTCGACGGGCACGACGTGGTCCGGCGAGAAGAGCTTGCCGGTTTCCGTCGTGTGGCTCCTGTCGTGGCGGTCGGTCCACCACTGGTCGAGGATCTCGCAGGCGACGATGACCTCCTCGAACTGGTCGCGGGCGAGGGTGATCATCTCCTGCGTGAGCCGGCCTCGGAGCGGGCGGTGCAGGATCGCGCGGTTGGCCGGCTCGTCCCACACCAGGGCACCGTTGTAGTTGATCTGCCACTCGTCGAGGCCCAGCGCCTTGTGGATGTGCCGGACCGACCGCGGCGGCCGGGCCGAGGCGATCACCACCCGCACCCCACGCTCACGCGCCGCGGAGATCGCCCGGCCGGTGCGACGGGTGATCTGCTTCTTCGAGCACAGCAGCGTGCCGTCCAGGTCCACCGCGACCAGCCGGATACGCTCGGGCAGCGCACGCGGCGCGTGCGGCTCGACCGTCGGTTTCGCGGCTGTACGGCGTGGGCGGATGAGCATCGGCTACCGTTTTGGCGTGCGAAGGCGGGTTGTGCAAGGGCTCGGCGTCGGTCGCGTAACATACCGGCGTGATCTGGCCCTTTCTGACGCTCGGTTTGCTCCTGCTGGCGGTCGGCGGCGTCGGGGCGGCGGTGGTGGTGTTCGGCATGGCCAGGACGCTGATCCGCCCGCCGAGGATGACCGACGCCAAGGCCATGCGCATCCTCGGGCGCCTCACCCCCGACGACCTGCACCTGCCCTGGGAAAACTGGCCCGTGGAAGTGCCCGACGCCGCCGCGGCCGGCAAACGCCTGAAGCTGACCAACTGGTGGCTGCCCCACCCGCACGCGGCCGGGCGGTGCGTGGTGCTGGTGCACGGGTTCGGCGACGCGAAAGTCGGGGCCCTCGCCTGGGCGCCGCTCTGGCACGCGATGGGCTTCAACATCCTGGCGACGGACCTGCGGGCCCACGGCGAATCCGGCGGGAAGTACTCCACCGGCGGCTTCCTGGAACGCCACGACCTGAACCACCTGCTCGACGAACTCCTGGCCCAGAAGCCGGACGACTGCCGCACGCTGGTGCTCTTCGGCGTGTCGCTGGGTGCGGCCACGTCGCTGGCGGCCGCGTGCGAGCGCGACGACCTGGCCGGCGTGGTGCTCGACAGCCCGTTTGCCGACTACCGCCGGGCAATTCTCGCGCATGGGCGGATGCGGGGGCTGCCGTTCCTGGCACTGCAGCCGGCGGCGGCGCGGCTGTCGGAGTGGCTTGCCGAGGCGGACTTCGCCGTTGTCGCGCCGCGCGACCTGATCGGCGAGGTGCCGTGCCCGGCGCTGCTTGCGTACGGCGGCGAGGACGCGTTCGTGTCGCCGGAGGACCGCGCCGAGCTCAGGGATGCCCTTGCCCGCCGCGACCGGGCGGAGGACGGGGCGTTCGAGATGCCCGACGCCGGGCACGTGCTGGGGCTGGCCGCGGACCCGGCCGGGTATGCGACGGAGCTGGCGGCGTTCCTGGCGCGGTGCGGCGTGGCGGTGCGGCACGACGATTCACCGGCGGCGGCGACGCCCGAGGCTTAAGCGACCGGGCGCAACGAAGAAACGAAAAAGGCCGCCCCGGCGAACCGGGGACGGCCTTGCTGTGTTTTGGCAACTGGAGAAGCGGGCGTTACTTGAGTTCGATCTTCGCGCCGATTTCTTCGAGTTCCTTCTTCATCTTCTCGGCCTCTTCCTTGTCGACGCCCTCCTTGATGACCTTGGGGGCGGCCTCGACGAGGTCCTTGGCTTCCTTGAGGCCCAGCCCGGTGATCGGGCGGATGGCCTTGATGACGGCCATCTTGGCGTCGCCGAAGCTCGCCAGGACGACGTCGAAGCTGGTCTTCTCCTCGGCCGCCTCGGGGGCGGCCGCGGCGGCCGGGCCGGCCATCATCACGCCGCCGCCGGCGGCGGCTTCGATGCCGTGTGCATCCTTGAGGTAAGCGGCCAAATCAACGGCCTGCTTGAGGGTGAGCCCGGCCATCTTGTCGCCGAGTTCCTTGAGGTCGCTGGATACTTCCGCGACTGCGGTTCCTTCGTCTGCCATGGTGGTAACTTTCCGGCCCATCGGGCCCTTGCCGGCCCGTGTCGTGGGCCCGCCGTGTCGATTCGCCCGTCACCGAAGAGGCGACCGCCCGTTGCGGCCGTTTAACCCCGAGGGGCCAGTCCGGTGCGGACTGCACTATGAAATCTTTCGTCTTAAACCCGCAATGTGACACTGCAGGTCAGGCGGTTTCGCCGCCCTGCTTTTCTTCGATCGTCTTGAGTACGCCGACCAGCTTGCTGCCCGGGCCCTTGATGGCGGCGGCGAGCTTGCGGCCGGGGCCCATGAGGGCACCGGCGAGGTTGGCGATCGCTTCTTCTCGTGTCGGGAACTTGGAGACCTTCTCGACGCCGTCGTCGCCGAAGTAGTTCTCGCCGTCGAAGAAGATGCCGCGAAGCTCCAGGCCGTCGTACTTCTTGCGGGCGTCGACGAGCATGCGGGCGATGCCCGAGATGCTCTCACCCTTGCCGTAGACGACGGCGCTGGACTGCTCCAGGAGCTTTTCGAAGCCCTGGATGCCGGTGCCCTGACCGGCGCGGGCCGCCAAGGTGTTCTTCACGACGGTCATCTTCAGGCCAAGGCCGTTGAGTTCCCGGCGGAAGGCGTTGTTCTTGTTCGCGTCGATGCCGCGTGCGCTGATGACGGCGACGCTGTCCAGGCCGTCGAAGGCCTGCTTGAGGTCGCGTTCAATGAGGCTCTTTACTTTTTTGCTCATGGTGATTCGTCCTTAATGCCTTGGGCTCAGGCGGCAGAGATGCTCAGGGGCACTGCGGGGGTCATGGTGGCCTTGAGGAAGGCCTTCTTCATGTAGAGCCCCTTGGCCGCGGACGGCTTGAGGCGGATGACGGTGTCCAGCATCGCCTGGATGTTTTCCTGCAGCTTGTCGTCGTCGAAGCTGACCTTGCCGACGATGGTGTGGATGTTCCCGCCGGCGTCGTTGCGGAACTCCAGTCGGCCGGCGATGTACTCCTTGATCGCCGTTTTGATGTCCTGCGTCACGGTACCGGCCTTGGGGCTGGGCATGAGGCCCTTGGGGCCGAGAAGTTTGCCGAGCCGGCCGACGAACCGCATTTGATCCGGGGTGGCGACGGCGACGTCGAAGTCGGTGAAGTTGTTTTTGAGGATGTCCTCGACGAGTTCCTGCCCGCCGGCGCGGATGGCTCCGGCGTTGAGGGCTTCGGTCTCGCGGGTGGAGTCGCAGAAGCAGATGACGCGGTTCGTCTTGCCCACGCCGTGCGGCAGGGAGACGCTGGACCGCACCATCTGGTCCGCCTGGCGGGGATCGATGCCGAGGTTGACGATCAACTCGACGGACTGATCGAACTTCGGGGCGTCGAACGCCTTGACGATACTGATCGCCGCCGCGACGGGGACCGGCTGAAGAACCGACTTCTTCTCGGCGGCCTGCATCCGCTTGCCGCGGGCGTGGAATCGCTTGGCCTTGATGACCATGTCTTTCGCTCCTTGCAACCGCCTTCGAAAGTAGCCGGCGGTGAAAAGCTCCCACTGTTACGGCCCGTGGTGCGGCCTCATTGATGAACTGGCTGTGGGTTGCTGGTGATTGCTGCCGCCGGACGACCGGCAACCAGCTACCACTTCAACCCTCGACGGTGATGCCCATGCTCCGGGCGGTGCCGGCGATCTGGCGGGCACCCTGGTCGATGTCGAAGTTGTTCATGTCGCTGAACTTCTCTTTGGCGATCGCCCGGCACTGGTCCATGGTGATCTTGCCGACCTTGTTCCGGTTCGGCTCGCCGCTGCCCTTCTGCACGCCGGCGGCCTCGGCGACCAGCGTGCTGGCCGGGCTGCTCTTAAGCTCGAAGGTGAAGCTGCGGTCCTTGAACGTGGTGATGACCACGCCGACCATCTTGCCCTTGATGTGCTGGGTCGCGGCGTTGAACTGCTGGATGAACTGGCCGGGGTTCACGCCGTACTGGCCCAAAGCCGGCCCGATGGGGGGTGCGGGCGTCGCCACGCCGCCGGGAGCCATGATCTTGAACTGGTTCGTGACTTCTTTTTTCGCCATCTCTCAAACGTCCTTTGCGGTTCGAACGGCTCGGTGAGCCTCCCGCGTTGTCTTTCATTCACCCTCGACCACCGTCGCGTCGATGCGACGTCGGCCGGCGGGTGTTCCGTCTGCTACGCCATCCCCGCGGCCGACCCCGGGCCCGAGCCCGACGGCCTTACGCTCGCCGAAGAGCTTCAGGAGGAGCCAGAACACCGGCCCCACCGTCAGCAGAAGGACGAGGAGACTAGCCGCCACGGCCACCGCTGACAAGCCCAGCAGCAACAATCCCGGTACCGCAAACACCAGCAGCACCGTTTTGCCCCAGCCCGGCAGCGTCGTCACGCTCAACTGAACCCCGCCGAAGCGGTTGAACCCGGCGGTGACGCCCATCGGAAGCTCCCTGAGGCTCGAAGCGACTTAAGCGGCGAAGCGGCCGGCGGTTACAGCTTCTCGATCTGCCAGTACTCCAGGTCCAGCGGCGTCGGCCGGCCGAAGATCGTCGTGATGATCTTGACCTGGCCCTTCTCGGGCATGATCTCTTCGACTTCGCCCTCGAAGCTCTCGAACGGCCCGTCGGTGACCTTGATTCGGTCGCCCTTCTTGTATTCGGTCTTGAGGCTGGCCTCTTCCTCGGGGCGCTCGGCCTCTTCGAGCATCTTGGCCTGGTCCTTGGGCGTCATCGGGATCGGCTTGCCGTCGGAGCCGATGAAGTCGCCGACGCCGTCGGTCTCCTTCGTCATGAACCAGACGTCCTCGGGGATTCGCCCGTCGGAATCCGGGGCGATTTCGACGAACACGTAGCCCGGGTAGAGCTTGCGTTCGGTCTCTTTCTTGACGCCGCCCTTCATGCTGCGGACGCGCTCGGTCGGTGCCAGGATTCGGCCGACCTTCTCTTCAAGGCCTTCGATCTTGACCTTGCGCTGCATGGCGTCGCGGACGCGGTTTTCGCGGTTGCTGGCGACACGCAGGACGTAGAAGCGGAAGTTCGGATTGGTCGCGCGAGTCGGCGCGGCATCCGGCCCGGGGGCCGTCTGAACATGCTGCTCGGATGGTGTTTCGTTCTCTGCCATTTAGAACGGTTCGAGTTTGAGGACGCCCATGAAGAAGAAGAGGTAGCCGAAAATCAGGTCCGCGATGAACAGGAACAGCGCGATGAAGAACATGAAGACGATCACGACCTTCGTCGACCCGATGATCTCCGCCCAGCTCGACCAGCTGACCTTCTTCATCTCACTGTCGGTGGCGATGAGAAAGTCCGTCGGCCGCGGGCGGTTCACGAAGTAGTAGACCAGCAACCCGACGACCAGAAACACCCCGACAAGGAGCAGAATGAGCTGCCCCTTGTCGTCGCGGAAGGCTTCGGTCCCGGCGAACCGGTCGAAGAGGAACTTCGTGAACAGCAGCAGCACGAGCCCGGCCCCGATGGCGGTGCCAAGACGCGTCCAGAAGCCCTGACCGGGCTTGTAGAGTGCCAGGGGGTTCCGCCTTACAACGGCGGCTTCGGGACTGGTACCTTCGGTTTTGGCCATGGCGTCGAGAACCTTGCTGAACAACACGCCGCGAGGGAGTCGAACCCCCAACCTGCCGCTTTGGAGACGGCTGCTCTGCCAATTGAGCTAGCGGCGCTCAAGAACCTGCGTGCAAGAACCTGCCTGGCCGCCGGCGGACGTTCTCCCGTGATTAACGGGCGTACCGGTCGGGCGGCTTTACTTGCGCTTCACCTTGTGAAGCGTGTGCCGGCGGAGCTTACGGTTGTACTTCTTAACTTCGATCTTCTGGACGCCGCCGGCGACCTTGATCTGGGTGCGGTAGTTCAGGTCACCCGTTTCGGTGCACTGAAGCCAGACCCATTCGCGTGCTTCCTTTGCCATCTTAGCACTCCGGTGCTGTAAAGGGCAGCCCCGGGCTCAGTAGCCCGGGGCTGCGGTAATCTGAATGAACCCGACTCAGGCCAGAATCTTCGTCACGACGCCCGAGCCCACCGTCTTGCCGCCTTCACGCACGGCGAAACGAAGCTTCTCTTCCATGGCGATCGGCTTGCCGAGCTTCACCTTCATGCGGACGTTGTCGCCCGGCATGCACATCTCCGCACCGACCAGGTCGGCGGCACCCGTCACGTCCGTCGTGCGGAAGTAGAACTGCGGGCGGTACCCGTTGAAGAACGGGGTGTGCCGGCCGCCTTCTTCCTTGGTCAGCACGTAGACCTCGGCCTCGAACTCGGTGTGCGGCGTGATGCTCTTGGGAGCACACAGCACCTGACCACGCTCGATCGCGTCCTTTTCGATACCACGAAGCAGCAGGCCCGCGTTGTCGCCGGCGATGCCCTCGTCCATCGTCTTGTTGAACTGCTCGATGCCGGTGACGGTCGTCGTCTTCGTGTCGGCCAGGCCGACGATCTCGATGGTCTCACCCATTTTGACCTTGCCGCGCTCGATACGGCCGGTGGCGACGGTGCCGCGACCCTTGATGCTGAAGACGTCTTCGACGGGCATCAGGAACGGCTTGTCGATTTCGCGCTCGGGGACCGGGACGTATTCGTCCAGGGTCTTGACGAGCTCGTCGATGGCGGCACAGGCGGCGTCGTCACCGGGGTTCTCGAAAGCCGGAAGGCTCGAGCCCTTGATGATCGGCGACTCGTCGCCGTCGAAGCCGTACTTGCTGAGCAGTTCGCGGACTTCCATCTCGACGAGCTCCAGGAGCTCGGCGTCGTCGACGAGGTCGACCTTGTTGAGGAAGACGACGATCTGGGGCACGCCGACCTGACGGGCGAGCAGGATGTGCTCGCGGGTCTGGGGCATCGGGCCGTCGGCCGCCGAGACCACAAGGATCGCCGCGTCCATCTGGGCGGCACCGGTGATCATGTTCTTCACGTAGTCGGCGTGGCCGGGGCAGTCGACGTGGGCGTAGTGACGGTCGTTGGACTCGTACTCCACGTGGGCTGCCGCGATCGTCACCGTCTTGGTGGAGTCACGGTCGATACCGCCCTTGGCGATATCCTTGTAGCTCTTGGCGCTGGTGCCAAACCGATGGGCCGACCGAGCCGAAAGCGCGGCGGTCAGAGTCGTCTTGCCGTGGTCGATGTGACCGATCGTGCCGACGTTCACGTGGGGCTTGGTCCGCTCGAATACGCCCTTGGCCATTGTTCTTAACCTCCAGAAGGTCTTGTTGCTGGGAAAATGTCTACCACAAGCGACAGTGAAATCCGGCCGTGCCCGGCCGGACCGACCGGCTCAGCAGCAAACGAGAGGATACACCATCGCACGATTCAAAAGCTGGCACTGAGGATTGAACTCAGGACCTCGTCCTTACCAAGGACGCGCTCTACCACTGAGCTATGCCAGCGACTGGACCTGTTGCCAGTTACCCCGGTCGCGACATCGTCCCGACCGCAGCAGCACGCCGAGGCTAGGCCTATGCAGCGCATACGGGTAGCGTCGGGACGGCGAAGTATAAGCCTGCCTCCACACCTGTCAAACGCACACCCCATCCCTATTTCCGAACGGCCCGCCAGCAGCACATCCTTTTGGGGGCACCACGTAGCACCCTTCACCGGCACGCGACAGCACCTTTCAGGAGGGCCAAACGCCAGCCGAACCGGCATTCTGGAGCGCAAAACACCAGCCTGGAAACATCCAAGCAGGTCGTTGAAAAAGCACTCGAGATTGCAGCTGCAGGATTACACGCACTGCTGCAAAGCAAGCATCGACGGCTGAGCGGCTTCGTAAATGCAAGCCGATTTGCCTTCGCGTGCCGCTCAGCCTTCGACGGGTTCTCCCGTAAGCACCGGGCCGCCGCGGCGGAACCCAAAGTCGTGCTTCGACTCGTCCGCGTCAACCTCGATCACGTCGCCGTCGGCGAACACACCCGCCAGGATCTGCCCGGCCAGCGGGTTTTCGATCCGCTTCTGGATCACACGCTTCAACGGCCGGGCGCCGAACGTCGGGTCGTAACCCTCCTCACTCAACAGGGCTTTGGCGTCGTCCGTCAGCCGCAGCGTCAGCCCGCGCGCCGCGAGCCGGCGTGTGAGCTGCCGCAACTGGATCTCCACGATGCCCTTGAGTTGCTCGCGGCCCAGCGGGTGGAAGACGATCGTCTCGTCCACGCGGTTGAGGAACTCCGGCCGGAAGGCGTGCCGCAGCACGTCCTTTACCGCCGCCTCGATCTCCCACTCCTGCGCGCTCTCCCCGGCAAGCTGCATGATGCGGTCCGAGCCCAGGTTGCTCGTCATGACGATGACGCTGTTGCGGAAGTCGACGGTGCGGCCCTGGCCGTCGGTCAGCCGGCCGTCGTCCAGCACCTGCAGCAGCACGTTGAACACGTCGCGGTGGGCCTTCTCGATTTCGTCGAACAGGATCACGCTGTACGGCTTGCGCCGCACGGCTTCGGTCAGTCGGCCGCCCTCTTCGTAGCCGACATATCCCGGCGGCGCGCCGATGAGCCGCGCCACCGAGTGCTGCTCCATGAACTCGCTCATGTCGATGCGCACCATCGCCCCGTCGTCGTCGAAGAGGAACTCGGCAAGCGCCTTGCACAGCTCCGTCTTGCCCACGCCGGTGGGGCCAAGGAACATGAAGCTGCCGATCGGCCGGTTCGGGTCGCCCAGGCCGGCGCGGTTACGGCGGACGGCATCGCTCACGGCACGCACGGCCTCGGCCTGCCCGACCACGCGGGCCGAAAGCCGGTCCTCCATCCGCAGCAATTTCTCCCGCTCGCCTTCGACCATGCGGGCGACGGGAATGCCCGTCCAACGGCTCACGATCGCGGCGACCTCCTCGGCGTCGATCTCCTCCTTCACCAGGCTGTTGCCGTCGGCGGTCAGTGCCTTCATCCGCTCTTCCAGCTCGGCCACCTGCTTTTGCGTCGCGGGAATCTCGCCGTATTGGATGCGGGCGGCCGTTTCGTAGTCGGCGTGGCGGCGGGCGTCTTCCAGCTTCGTCTGCAGCTCATCCAGCGTCTGTTGTGATTCTTTCATTTGCCGCAACACGCCCACTTCGTTCTCCCAGCGGGCGGTCAGGTGGGTGTCCTTCTCTTTCAGGTCGGCCAGTTCGCGCTCGGCCTTCTCAAGTCGTTGGCGGCTGGCGTCGTCCTTCTCCTTCTTTAGCGCCTCGACCTCCACCTGCAGTTGCACCGCCTTCCGTCGAAGCTCGTCCAGCTCGGCCGGGAGGGAGTCGTTCTCGATGCGCAGCCGGCTGGCGGCCTCGTCGATCAGGTCGATCGCCTTGTCCGGCAGGAAGCGGTCCTGGATGTACCGGTCCGAGAGCGTCGCCGCCTGCACGATGGCCGAGTCGGTGATCCGCACGCCGTGGTGGCTCTCGTACCGCGGCTTTAAGCCCCTGAGTATGGCGATGGTATCAAGCACAGTCGGCTCGCCGACGAGGATCGGCTGGAACCGCCGCTCCAGCGCCTTGTCCTTCTCCACGTGCTTGCGGTACTCGTCCAGTGTGGTCGCGCCGATGCACCGAAGCTCGCCCCGGGCCAGGGCGGGCTTGAGCAGGTTGCCGGCGTCCATCGCACCCTCGGTCTTGCCGGCGCCGATGACGGTGTGCAGCTCGTCGATGAACAGGATCACCTGTCCGTCGGAGCGTTGCACCTCCTGCACCACGGCCTTTAAGCGCTCCTCAAACTCGCCGCGGTACTTGGCCCCGGCGACCAGCGCGCCCATGTCCAGGGCGACAATGCGTTTGTTGGCCAGCACGCTCGGCACGTCGCCGTTGAGCACGCGGATGGCCAAGCCCTCGGCGATGGCCGTCTTGCCCACGCCCGGCTCGCCGATGAGCACGGGGTTGTTCTTGGTTCTTCTGGCAAGCACCTGCATGGTGCGTCGGATCTCTTCGTCCCGGCCGATGACCGGGTCGATCTTGCCGCGGCGGGCCATCTCCACCAGGTCCCGGCCGTAACGCTCCAGGGCCTGGTACGTCGCCTCGGGGTCCTGCGTGGTGACCCGCTGGCCGCCGCGGATATCCGCCAGGGCCGCCAGCGCCGCATCGCGCGTCACGCCGGCCGATCTGAGCACCTCGGCCGCGTCGGTCTTGCCCGCGGCCAGGGCCACCAGCAGGTGCTCGGTGCTCACGTACTCGTCCTTGAGGCGGTCGGCCTCGACGAAGGCGGCACGCAGCACGTCCTGCAGTTGCCGGCTCATGCCAGTCTGTGTGCCGGTGGCCTTGGGCAGGCGGTCCAGTTGTGCGGCGACGGACTGCAGCACGGCCGTTGGCTCGGCCTGCAGCTTCTGCAACAGCGGGCGGATGACGCCCTCCTCCTCCGCGACCAGCCCGTGCAGCAGGTGCAACGGCGTGATCTCGGCGTGGTCCTTGGCCTGTGCCAGTTCGTTGGCGCGGAGGGCAGCTTCCTGGGCTTTGGTCGTCAGCTTGTTCAGGTTCATGGCGGTTCCTCGCCAGACCGCAGAACAACCCGCGTGCCGCGCCGCGTTGCCTTCAGGCACCTGAAACTAGGGCAAAACCGCCGGTTTCCGCGTTAGAAAAGTCGGTATCTGTTTGGAACCACCTGCCAGAAGGCGCGCCCGGCCTCTCGTGGCTGCCAATTCTGCTGATGCGATAGACGCCGGTTCTGAGCGAAGCGATGAGCCTGGTTCCCCGCGTCGTGCAGGGACCCGGCTCATCGCTTCGCTCAGAACCGGCGTCTGTTGTGTCTCGGAGTCAGGGCGTTAGGCGACCATGTCGACGCCGTCGGTCACGCCGAGTTTGGCCCACATGCGTTTGACCATCTCCTTGCGGTGCTGTTCGGACTGCTGGGAGCCCTGGTCGAAGCCGCCGTCGCGTTGCTGGCCGTTGCTGCCGGCGTCCCGGCTGATGTTGGCATCGGGCACGTGGCGGACCTGGATTTTGTCGACGGTCATGCCGCCGGTTTCCAGTGAGGCCTTCAGGTGGTTGAGCGAGTGGCTCAGCAGCTTGGCGGCCGCGGCGGTGGCGGTCTGGAACTCCGCGGTCACCTGCCCATTGACGACCTTGACGGTGACGTTCATTGCCCCCAGTTCCGGCGGGTCCAGGCGGATTTGCATGGTGCCGCCGCCGGGCAGCAGTCGGCCGCGTACGCCGCTGACGATCTTGTCGGTGTTGTCCGCGGCGAAGCGTTGTTCTGGCGGCAGGGCCTGCGTCTTGGCGGCTTCCGTCCCGCCGGCGAGCCTCGGGCCGGTGGTGCCGGGGGCGGTGGCGATGTCCGCCTTGGTCTCCAGCTTCGACTCGGGGAGCGTGGCGGACTTGGAAGCCGACTCGGGCGCGACGCCTGCCTGGGCATTGGCGGCGGCGGCCGCGGCCTGCTGTTGCAGCGGGCTCCTGCCCTGCTGCTGGTTCGCCTGCTCCTGACCGGCCTCGCGCTGGCCGTCGGGCTGGCCCTCGGCGGCCGTTGCGTTCTGTGGATTGAAGATGGATGCGGGCTTCCCGGCGGGCTGTCGGGCGGCGGGGTCCTGCGTGGGCTTCGCCGCGGCCGCTGTCGCCTCGTCGGCCTGGGCGACAGGTACGGACTGCTGCTCGCCTGCGGTGCCGGCGGGTCGTGCCGCGGCGGTGGCGGCCGCCTGCTGACCGACGGCCGTCTGGCTGCCTGCGGGCCTCTCGGCGGTGGGCTCGGCCGCGTCGTCGGCGGAGGGCTGGCCGGTGGCGGCTCGCCCGGCGGCCGAGGTGGCGTTCGTCACATCGGCCGGGTTCGCATCGGCGATGGCCGTCGGCTTGGTTACATCCGCGGCGAGGGTCTGCGCTTCGGCGGTCTGGGGTTGGGCCTGGGCGACTGCCGGCTGCTGGCCGGGGGACATGGTCGGCCGTTGCGCCACGGTCGGCTCATCGTGGAGGTCGGCGGGGGCTTGGATAGCCGGCCCGGCGGGCGCTTCGGCCTGGGCAGCGGTGGGGTTGGCTTCGGCGGTTGGCTGGCCTGCGGACTGCTCGGCGTTCTGGTTGGCGTTCCGGTCTGGGCCGTCGGAGGGAGAGGGCTCGCCCGGGGCGGCGTCCGTGTCCGTCGGTGCCTCGGCGGCTAACTTGTTGGCGTCGTCGGCGGCCTCGACGGCTTCGGAGGCTTCGGCCCGGCCGTTGCCCTTTTCGGCGGCTGCGGGTCTGCGGGCGTCGTTCGAATCGTTGGTGGCTCGCGAACGGTCGGCGTCGGCGCGTCGCGTTTCGGCCTTGGCGGCCTGCGGCTCGGCGGGCTTCGCCGAGGGCTTGGCACGGGCGGCTTTCAGCGTATCGCGGAAGGCCTCGGCCGGCTCGGGACGGCTGCGGGAGCGCGGGCCGTCGGCTGTGGTGGCGATGCCACGTTTGGCGGGCTGCGGAATGAACGCTTCGACGGCGGTGGCGGCCATGGGCGGCCTTCCTTTGCCTTTTAGCCGTCGAGCTGGGCCAGCCGCATGCTCTCCATGATGCGGGTGATTCGCTCGACTTCCGGGGGACTCTTGAATTCCTTGACCAGCTTGGCTGCCTTTCGCGGCTCCATCGCACGCAGGTAGCTGATCACCGTGTTGTCGTCGAGCTGCATGAAGAGTTCCTTCACCTGCTTGCTCGACATGCCTTCGTACAGGGCCAGCGTCTGCTGGAAGCCCTCGTCCCTGGCAGTGGCCGTCCAGAGGGCCTGGCGGTCGGCCAGGGCCTGCTCACGGCGTTCGATTTCTGCACGCTGCTGGGCCAGTTGCGCCCTGGCCATTTCGATTTGCCGCCGCATGTCCAGCAGTTCGCGTCGGCGGCGGTCCAGCTCGGCGACGGCCTCGGGGGTCAGCGTGCGGGCCCCGGCGGCGTCGTAGTCGTCCGGCAGGTCGGACTTGGCGTCCAATAATGCCGTTAGTTGATCTATCGGCCCGTCGGCCTCGGTTTCTTCGCCCGAAGCTTCGGCAGAATCCTCTGCCGTCGGCTCGGGCCAGAGCACGGCCTTCATCGCGTCTATCTTTTCGCGGTCCACGCCCGCCGAGGTCCACAGGTAACCGGCCGCCCCGGCCAGCAGCAGGAAGTTCACCGCCAGGGCCATCGTGATCGCGCTCAGGATCCGTTTCAGTGCGTACATGACGACTCCTGCAGGTTGTCAAAGGCGATTTGTGTCGACACCTCGTCGGTCTCGGCCTGCTCACGCCGGGACTGGTCGTGCCGCCAGGCTTCAAGCCGCTTTTCGCGCAGCTTCTCGAGGGCCTTGCGGTCGCGGGCGGCGGCCAGCAGCGCGGTGCGGGCGGCCGACACCTCCTGCTGCACCCGGGCCATCGCCTGCAGTTGCTGCATGGCTGTGAGGTTGCGTGCGGCGATGAACCGCCGGTGCGACATCAGGTAGACGACGTCGATCTTGCCGGTCAGGTGCCCCTCGCGGAGTGCCTCGTCGGCCGAGGTCATCTCCTGACGGATGCCCGCCAGCTGCTGCTCGGCTTCGAGGTAGCGTTGCTGCACCTGCGCGAGGTCGCGCTGGCGTTCCTTCTCCGTGTCCCGGCGGAGGCGGAACAGCGTGTCGAGACGGAAGGTGAATTGCGCCATGGCTTACCTCCCCCCTGCCTGCTGGGCCGCTTGTTGCGCCGCCTGCTGGTTCAGCTTCTGTTTTCCGCGGGTCTTGAGCGTCAGCTCGATCTGCTGAATCTGCCGGCCCAGTTGGCGTAGCTGGTCCATCGCCTGCTCGCCGGTGGTCGGGGCGTCTGGGCGCTGCTTGAGGAACTCAATGATTCTTGGCCGGGCCTGCACGGCCAGGTCGTACTCCTCGCTGGCACCGGGGACATACGCGCCGATGTTCACCAGGTCCTCGATGTCGTCGTAGACGCTCAGCACGGTCATCACCTTGCGGGCGACGCCGGTCATCTCCTCGTCGGCGACGTCGTCGCGCACGCGGGAGATGCTTTGCAGGATGTCGATGGCCGGGAAGTGCCCGCGGGCGGCCAGCTTGCGGCTCAGCCAGATGTGCCCGTCGGTGATGCCCTTGACCGCGTCGGGTACGGGCTCGTTGAAGTCGTCGCCCTCCACCAGCACGGTGTAGAAGCCGGTGATGCTGCCGCGTTCGGTCTTGCCGGCCCGCTCCAGGATCTCCGGGAGCATGGCAAAGACGCTCGGCGGAAAGCCTTTGGTGGCCGGCGGCTCCTTGGCGGCCAGGCCGATCTGACGCTGCGCCTGCGCAAGGCGGGTGAGGCTGTCCATCAGCAGCAGGACGTGCTTGCCCTCGTCACGGAAGAACTCCGCCACCGTGCAGGCGACCTTTGCAGCGCGGACCTTCAGCAGCGGCGTGTCGTCGCCGGTGCTGACGATGACCACGCACCGCTTGAGGCCCTCAGGGCCGAGGCTGTTGGCCAGGAAGTCCTGCACCTCCCGGCCGCGTTCGCCGATGAGGGCGATGACGCTGATGTCCGCCGACGTGTGCTGTGAAATCTGCGAAAGCAGCGTGCTCTTGCCGACGCCGGGGCCCGAGAAGATGCCCATGCGCTGCCCGAGCCCGCAGGTGTGGATGGCGTCGATGGCGCGGACGCTGGTGTAGAGCGGTTCGCGGATGACGTGTCGGTCCAGGGGTGCCAGGCGCGTGCCGTCGATGCGGCGCAGGCGGCCGCGGGAGAGCGGGCCGAGCCCGTCTATCGGGTTGCCGAAGCCGTCGATGACCCTTCCGAGCAACTGGCTGCTGCAGGCGACGGTGGGCGAGCTGGCGAGGTTCTCGATGCGGTCGCCCCGGGCCACCCCCGCAACACCCGAGAGGCTCATCAGCAGTGTGACCTGGTCCTTGAAGCCGATGACCTCTGCCAGGCTCGTCCGGCCGCCGAAGGAGTGCACGCGGCACAGGCTGCCCAGCGGCAGCGGCAGGTCGCCGGCCTCGATGGTCATGCCGCTGATCGCCGAGACGCGCCCGGTGATGCCCATGGGCATCAGCCCCTCGAGCGACTCGTGATGGCTAGCCAGAAGCGTCATGACGACGGGCTCTTGGGTTCGGTGACACTGCTGGAACCCACGGCTGTGGCCGGTTCACCGGCTACCGACCCGTCGTCCGCCACGTCCTGCACCACGGCCTCGGGCAGCAGGGTCGTGGCGATGCGGTCGAGCATCTGGCTCAGCGTCGCATCCACCACGCCGCCGGCGGTGTAGACGCGACAGCCGCCCGGCTCGATGGACGCGTCGTCCACCATCGTCACGTGCTTAAGCTCCGGCCAGTAGAGCCGCAGCCGCGGCAGCACCTCGGCGACCGTCTCCCGCTGGTGCGGGTTGATGGCAATGCGAAGGTCGTGCTTGCTCACGGCGAGGCTCACGGCCTGCTCGAGGTTGTCGCGGACGACCGACGGGTCCACCCGGCCGGCGGCCCGGGCCAGACGCGAGGCGATCGCAACCGACAGGCTCGCCACCTCGTCGGTCGCCTGCCCGTCGATGCGGGTGAGCACGCCATCAAGCTGCTCTGCTGCGTGGGTCATCGCCGTCGCGAGGTGCCCGAGTTCTTCGGAACGATCGACGAGGGCTTGCTGTCGGCCTTCCTGCACGCCTTCGCCCTGCCCCTGCTCGAAGCCGACGCGCAGGCCTTCCTCAAAGCCCTGTTCGTGCGCTCGGCGGCGAATCTGGGCGGCCTGCTCCTCGGCTTCGGCGACGATCTGCTGCCCCTGCGCCCGGGCCTTGGCAATGATGGCGCGTGCCGCAGCTTCGACGTCCGCCATGGAGAACGCCTGCACGCCGCGAGGGACAGCCTGTTGCTTGATGAGACCCATGGGTGGAGTTCGGAGTCAGGAACTCGGAGTTCCTCACACGACCATCTCCTTTTCGCCGCCGCGGCCGGTGATGACGATTTCGCCGCTGTCTTCCAGCCGGCGGACGGTGTCGACGATCTTCTGCTGAGCCGCCTCGACGTCGCTGACGCGGACAGGGCCCATGTACTGCATGTCCTCCTGGATGAGCTTGGCGGCCCGGTCGGACATGTTCTTGAAGATCTTGTTCTTGAGTTCCTCGCTGGCCGTCTTGAGCGACAGGGCCATCGTCTCGTTGTCCACGTCCTTGAGCACGCTCTGGATGCCCTTGTCGTTGACGAGCATGATGTCCTCGAAGACGAACATCAGGCGGCGGATCTGCTCGACCAGGTCCGGGTCCTCCGCTTCGAGGCCCTCCATGATGCCCTTCTCGGTGGCGCGGTCGGCGAGGTTGAGCATCTCGGCGACGGTGTCCACGCCGCCCGACTTTTCAAAGCTCTGGCTGACGATGTCGGACAAGCGGTGCTCCAGCCCCTTCTCGACTTCCTTGATGACCTCGGGGTTCGTCTGCTCCATGTTGGCGATGCGCTTGACGACCTCGATCTGCTTTTGCGCCGGCAGGCCCACGAGCACTTCGCTGCTTTGCTGCGGGGAGAGGTGCGCCAGGATCAAGGCGATGGTCTGCGGGTGTTCGTCCTGGATGAAGGTCAGGAGGTTTTCGCTTTCTGCCTTCTGCAGGAAGCTGAACGGGTGGGTCTGCACCTGCTGGGTGACCTGCTTGATCATCCGGTCGGCGGCCTCGGGGGAGAGGCTCTTGGAGAGCAGGCTCTTGGCGTGCTCCAGGCCGCCTTCGGAGATGTAATGGGCGGCCAGTGCGAGCTGGTAGAACTCGTGGAAGACCTCCTTGCGTGTCGGCAGGTCGATCTCTTCGAGGCTGGCGATCTCGCGGCTCACCTCCTCGACCTGCTGCGGGCCGAGGCGGCGCAGGATCTCGGCGGCCTGGTCTTCGTCGAGCGTGAGCAGCAGCACGGCCGCCTTGCGGACGCCGGTCACTTTGCGCTTCGTTGGTATGACGTCGATTTCAGTCATGGGTCCTCGACGGCAAACTGCGCCGCCTTCAAAGAGCCACTAGCCCGCCTTGAGCCAACGCTTCACGAGGTTCGCCGCGGCGTCGGGGTTGTCTTTCACGAGCCCTGCGACCTGCTCGACCATCTGCTTGGCTTCCACTGCGTCCTCGTCCATTTCCTGGGCGAAGAGTGCGGACATCGATTCGCTTACGCCTTCGATCTTCTCTTCCTGCTTGGGCAACTCCGGCTCCTCGAGCAGGTGCGCGGGGATGGTCGGCATGGCCGTGCCGCTCTTGCGGACCATCATGCCCATCATGAAGAGGCTCACGAGTGCCAGGACGCCGACAGCGACCTCCTTGCCGTAACTGCCGGCCATGTCGCCGACCGTGCCCATCGCGCCGGCGGTGGCGGTGACCTCGCCGGCGGCGAGCATCGGCAGACCCTCGAAGAACGGATAGATGGTGATGTTATCGACCGACTCGATGCCGCTGGCGTTCTTGACGACGAGCTTGATGCGCTCGATCTCGCGGTCCTTGATCTCGGTGAGTTCGTCCTCGCTGGGCGTCTCGGTGGAGCCCCTGACGTTCTGCCAGATTCGCACGAAGTACGAGCGTGGAATCTGAATGCTGGCGCTGCGGGGCGTCGGGTCGCCGCTGGGGGCGGACTTCTCGATGACGGCGCGGCTCACCTCGACGTTGAACTCGGTGCGGCTGCGCTCGGTCGTGTTGAGCGTCGGCGGCGGCTGGTTGCCGCCCCGGCCGACTTCCAGCCCGCCGGTGTTGACGGCGACACCCGGCTCGATGCCAAGTGCGCCGCCCGTGCTTTCGCTCGTTTCGATTTCTTCGGACAGCACCTGGGTGGAGACCTTCTCCGGATCGACGTTCGTCTCCTGGCTGCGGGTTGAGACGGTGTTGATGTCGACGACGACACTGACCGACACGCCCTGGCCGATGTGGGACAACTGCTCGAGGATCTTCCGCTTAACGTGCGTCTCCCACCGGGCGACCTTGTCCATGAGTTCGGTATTGTCCCAGAGGCTGTCAGCCTCTTCGCCGAGTTCGACCGGGACGGCGTCCACGGAGACCTTGACGTTGTGGATCTTGAGCCCGGCCTGGCTGTTGGCGACGAGGCGTGCGGCCGCCTTGGCAAGACGCTTGTTCTGGCCCGAACCGGCCGAGCGTGTGCGGATGTCGATCGCGGCGGTCGGCTCCACGCTTGCGCTTTGCGGCACCCGCGGCGTATTCGTCGGGTCGATCATGACACTCGCGTCACGGACCCCGGGCCAGCGGCGAATGATCAGCTCCAGACGCTTTTGCTTGGCCTGGTTGAAGAGCTGGTTGGTTTTGCCCTGGGAGTCCCACGGGGACATCTGGGCGAGCATCTCCTGGAAGACGTCAGTGGTGTCTTCCGGAAGCAGTTCGTTGAAGCCCATGTCGCTGATGGCTTCGAAGCGGCGGTCGGCGGGAACGAAGATGCGGTCGCCGCGGACCTCGAATGGGATTCCCCGGCCGCGGAGCAACTCCTTCGTCTGCACGAATCGGTCGCCGGCCATGGGGCTGTCCAGCAGCATCTCCATCTCGGCGGTGCCGGCGAAGCGCGACAGCCAGAAGAGCGTCATCACCATGATGGCGACGAGGCAGACCGTGAGCATCTTCTGGCTTGCCGACAGCGAGCCGAGCTGCTGCTGGATGCGGAGTAGCTGCTGTCTGAAAGCGTCCACGGCTCAGCCCTCCTGGCTCGAGCCACCGGAAACGTCATGGGGCGTGATGTTTGCACCGACGCACTCGATCCATCGAGTAACAACGGTGCATCACTGACCCGACGCGTCAGATGGGCATGTTCTTCACTTCTTCATAAGCGTCCATCAGCTTACCACGGATGGCAAGCAGAGTTTTGAACGCCAGCGAACTTTTCTCGACGGCCGTCATCACGCCGGTGATGTCGTCCGTCTGTCCCGTGGCCAAACTTCGCACGGCACTGCCCGCATCCTGCTGAAGTCGGACGACTTCGTCAATGGACGCCTTGAGTGTGTCGGCGAAATTTGTGTCCGTTCCCTTCCCGGCGGGCGACCGAAGGGCGTCGGTGCCGGAGGAAAGGGAGGCCGGTGATACGGGCGAGAGGCCGCGAATATTCATGTGGGTGTTGATGCTCATCCTGGCACCTCGATCACGCGTTCAGGCCGGCGTCTCCGACGCCGGGCGGTCAGGCTAGAAGACGAAACGAGCTGTTCAGCATCGCCTTCGTCGTTTCCATCATCGTCACGTTCGCCTCGAAAGCACGACTCGCCTCGAGCATGTTCACAAACTCTGTCGAAAGGTCAATATTCGGGAGGTTTACGTACCCGTCTTTGTCCGCGTCGGGGTGGCCGGGGTCGAACTTCCGCTTGAACGGGCTCTGGTCCAGCTCGATGCCCGAAACGTGCACGCCGGGCTTTGCCGGCTCGCCGAGGCTGCTGTTCGCCTCCCGCCCGGCCTGAAAAAGCACCACCCGCCTGCGGAACGGAATCGCTTCGCCCTGCTCGTTACGCGTCGTGTTCTGGTTGAGCACGTTCTGGGCGATCGTGTTCATCCGCACGCGCTGGGCGGCCAGGCCGCTGGCTCCGATGTCTAAGGCTTCAAACATGAGGGTTTTCCAGTGTAAAGACCGACAGAACGAAAACCGGTCGCTTACGAATCACTACGTCACACGCTCTTTGAGTGCCGAGTCGATGCTGCCGTACTGGCGGCGGATCAACTCGGTGTACATGTTGTGCATCAGGCCGTTGCGGGCCGCGTCGCTCATCAACTGGTCCATAGAGCGGTTGTTCCGGTCGTGGAAGAGGATGTTGGCGCGGGGGTTGCGCACGTCGGCGGTGATGTCATCAAACCCGACTGTGCCGGGCTTGGCCGTCTTCCGCTCCTCGACGCGGTCGATGAGTTGCTGTTGGAACTCGGTGAGGGAGACGTCCTTCATCCGGTAGCCGGGCGTGTCGGCGTTGGCGACGTTCTCGGCCAGCAGCTTGTGCCGCTGCGCGGTGAAGTGCGCCATTCGCTCGAGGACAGGTGCGCTGCCTTGGTTGAGAAGTCGTTCGAGAAACATCAGCCCTCCTGGCTATCGGGTCGTCCGAGTCCTTCAGACGCTTATTCAAGCGGCGTGCCACACGACGGCAACCCGCCCATGACCCTCTAATCGGCAATCACGTCCGATATTCATCGGCAAGAATTGCCGCCGACGGCAAAAAATGTTGCCCCGCCCGCGATTCCTGCCCCCTTTCACGACGCTCCCGCGGCGGCTCATAGTGACGCGTCGGCCACCAGGCGGCCCACACCATCGAGGCCAGCACCAGCAGGAGCACCGCCCCGACAACCAACTGCACCGCAACTGTGAACCCGCTTCGCACGCGACTATTTCACGCCGCGACGCCCCCGGCGGCAAGCCGCCCGGCCGGCCTTCGGCGGAAAGTCTCTAAAACAAAGGGAATAAACACCGGCCACCACACCAGGTCGTTCGTCAGAATCGTTAACCCCACCTCGCCAGGCAGCACACCCAGCCAGAGCCACCCGTAAAGAAACCCGATCGGCCCGAAGACCTTTCCCAGTGTCGCAATCAGGATGAACGGCGCATACCGCTCCGGCTCCCGGGCCGCATAGTAATAGCCCAGCGCGAACACCAGCACGAACATGCCGATGCACTGCCAGAACAGGATCCCGATGTCGTCCGGCATCGGCAGCCCGCCGAGCTCAAAGGGCAGCCTCGGGAACAAGATAACCCCCACCCCCCACAACAGGTTGTACACGGCCGCGATGTAAAACACCCGGCGGTACCAGGTTCGCCTCGGCTCGGGAATGCGGTCAGGCAAGGGGTCGGGAAGCAACGGCATGCAACACTCTAGGTCGACCGCACCAGGGCTGCCCATCCACCTCTTCCATCAAAACCCCTGAAAAAATGCAGGCCCTGCAGGTGTAAACACCTACAGGGCCTGTCGGAGGAGGAGGATGCGTCATGACCGGCGAACTCACTCAGGACGTCGCCGGGTTGTTCTTGCGTTCAAGTCGACCCTTCGTGTCGACACCCATGTTTTAGACCCACTCCTCCCCGGAGGCAAGGGGGTGCCGTAAAAAAAGTCACACATTCGCTCAAATTCGGGCAGACCAAACTGTTCACATGCGCATCGGACAGGCAACTCGCAGGAAATTGCGCACCTTCACGCCACTTCGAGCAGCTTTGCTAAATTCGTCACAGGATAAAGCGCGACAAGTCCTCATCCTGCATAATGGTGTCCAGCCGGCTGCGTACATATGTAGCATCGATGTCCACCCGATCGCCACCCATGTCCGGCGAATCGTATGCCAAATCCTCAAAAACCCGCTCAAGGATCGTATACAGCCGCCTCGCCCCGATATTCTGGCTCCGACGGTTGGCATCATATGCAATCTGGGCCATCGCCTCGATCGCGTCCTGCGACACTTCGACCGCCAAACCCTCCGTCGCCAGAAGTTGCCGCTGCTGCTCCAGCAACGCATTCTTCGGCTCTGTCAAGATCCGGATAAAATCCGCCTTCGTCAGGTCCGACAGCTCCACCCGAATCGGAAACCTTCCCTGCAGCTCCGGCATCAGGTCGCTCGGCTTCGCCGAGTGAAAAGCCCCCGCCGCGATGAACAAGATATGGTCCGTCTTCACCGGGCCGTGCTTCGTCACCACCGTGCTCCCCTCCACGATCGGCAGCAGGTCCCGCTGCACGCCCTGACGGCTCACGTCCGGCCCGCCCTGCTTCTGCTCCGGTGCCGCAACCTTGTCCAGCTCGTCCAGGAACACAATGCCCCCCTGCTCCACCCTCGAAATCGCCTCGGCCGTGATCTTCTCCTTATCAATCAGCTTCTCCGCCTCCTGCCCCAGCAGCACCTGCCTCGCCTCGGACACCTTCAGCTTCCGCGTCTGACGTTTGCTGGGCATCATCCGCTCCAGCATGCTCTCCATCTCCACGTCCATCTGCATGCCCGGCTGCTGCCCCAGCATCCCGGCCAGGCTCGCCTTCTGCTCCACCGAAATCTCAATCTCCTTCCCCTCCAGCTCCCCGTCCCGAAGCTGCTGACGAAACCGCTCCCGCGTCCGCTCGTACCGCTCCTGGCTCTGGTCCTCACCCGTCAGCCCGAAACCGCCCTTGGGCCTGGGCAGCAGGTGGTCCAGCAGCCGATCCTCCACCGCCTCGCCCGCCCGCTCCTTCACGCCCTCGGCCATTTCCGCCTTCACCAACGCGATCGACGAGTCCAGCAAGTCCCGAATGATGCTCTCCACGTCCCGACCGAAGTATCCCACCTCCGTGAACTTCGTCGCCTCCACCTTGATGAACGGCGAAGCCGTCAGCCCTGCCAGCCGACGCGCGATCTCCGTCTTCCCCACCCCCGTCGGCCCGATCATAATAATGTTCTTCGGCGCCACGTCCCGCGCCACATCCTCAGGCAACTGCCGACGCCGCCAGCGGTTACGAATGGCCACCGCCACCGCCCGCTTGGCATCCGCCTGCCCGACGATGTACCGGTCCAACTCCGCGACGATCTGCTTGGGCGTCAAGTGCGTCATACCCACCAAGCCTACCGGACCCGCCCCAAACCACGCCAGCCACAACCCCCACCGACCCCCACCGACCCCCCCAAAGAATCACCGCCGACCCGTCGAGCAGGCAGTCTGGGCAAGCTCGGCCAGTGCCACCACCCCGCCGCCGCGCGCCCGCCCACTTTCCGCCACCACCCGTCCACCCAACCCCGCCCGCAAGCCATCGCATGTCCAACCCCAAGCCACCGTCCGTGCAGCGTCTGTCCAGTTCTGTCCACCCAATCCGC
>JBHJOM010000005.1:0-87283 GCA_050329715.1 Phycisphaerae bacterium | reverse complement strand
CGAACTGCAGTTCACCCCGCTGCTGCCCCACCCGCCGGAACTGCGGTCGTTCTTCAGCCCGGAAATGGCCGGGGGCGCGCGGCACGAGTGGGTCATCGCCAACCCGCTGTGCTACGTGTCGGGCACGGTCCGTTGCGGCGGCGAATCACTCAACTTCGCCGGCCGCGGCTACCATGACCACAACTACGGCACCGGCCCGATCGGCCCGGGGCTCAAGCGCTGGATCTGGGGCCGCGTGCTCGAGGAGGACCGCGTCACCACGTTCCACTTCGCCCGCCCGCGCGACCGGCGGCTGCGGGACGAGGTGCACCTCATCCAGGGCGACGCCCGCTCCATCCGCCGGTGCATGCCCACGACGGACACCCTGAACTGGAACCGCTTCACCGCCACCGGCCTGGCCTACCCCTCTCTGGCGACGTTCGGCGACGTGCTGGCACTCACCAACCCGCGCATCATCGACGCCGCCCCGTTCTACATGCGCCTCATGTACGACGCGACCACCCCGACAACCCCCGCCGGCCGACCCGCCAAAGCCTTCTGCGAAGTCGCCTACCCGCACCGCCTCCGCTGGCCGGTGCTCGGCCGAATGATCGAAATGTCCATCGACAAACGCCCCCTCGCGACGCAACCGAGTGAGCCACTACGCGAAGCCTGAACACGCCCGACCCGCACCGCGACCCTGCACCCCTTCACCGCATCACACCGCTTCTTCTTCACCGACAAGTCGGCATCGGAACATCTGAAAAATACCGGCGCTGCACATCCGCTGCCCCCGGACGACCGTAGCGATCAGTGGTGTCGTGGAATGTCCACCGGCACGACTGTTCCCTGTTCATTCCTATAGGGAGGTTTCATGCAAACCCACCTCAAGCTCGCGGCCGGCCTCTGCGCCGCCGCCCTTCCCCTCGCCCTTCCCGTCGCCGCAAGTCACGCCGGCATGTCCGAGCCGGAAACGCGCTACTTCGCGGACCTCGTACCCCTGAACGATTCGGGGGTGACCGGCCGAGTCGACCTCGAACTCCGCGACGGCGGGCTGGACGTCCGCCTCTTCGCCACGGGCCTGGTGCCCGACGAGTTGCACATCCAGCACATCCACGGCTTCCCCGACGGACGTGATGCGGTCGTGCCGCCCCCCTCGGCCGCGGGCGACGACGGCGTGCTCACCATCGCCGACGGCCTGCCGTTCTACGGCCCCGTGCTGCTGCCGCTGGTCCCCTTCCAGACGCCCGCCGACTGCATCATCAACTACCAGCGGTTCTTCACGAACCAGGAGATCGCCGACCTCGCCGGCGTGCCGGAAGTCATGGGCCTGGCCGACCTCCTCCCGCTGGACCTCCGCGAAATCGTCGTGCACGGCGGCTTCGTCGACGGCGTCTACGTCACGAGCCTCCCCGTCGCCGCCGGCGAAATCGCCGTCATCCCCATGCCGGCAAGCGTCTGGGGCGGCCTGCTCCTCCTCGGCGGCATGGCCGGCACCCGCACGTGGAAACGCCGCCGTCTCAACGCAGCGCAGTGAGTCGGGAAGGCGAGACGCCAGCCGAGCCGATCGGCGCACCAAGTCAGCCCCGGAGGGGCGGCGGGTTGTAGCCAGGGGTGGAGCGAGCGAAGCCGCGCAGCGGCCGCGACCGCAACCCCTGGACGGTGCGGAACAAACAAGCCAAGCCCCGGAAGGGCGGCAGAAGCCTCGGCCGGTTCTGTCGCCCCGCCGGGGCTTCGTGTTAGGGGGACGGCCACCAGGGGTTTCGCTCGCCGTGGCTCGTTGCACTCGCCGCGACACGCTCCACCCCTGGCTACAGTCCGTCACCCCTTCGGGGTGAAAATGGCCACTCCGGCCGTGACAAGTCGGAGATGTTCAAAACAGAACCCACGACGGCACGCTAAGCCGTGATTGCATTTACTACAAAACTCATTTTCCCCATCCCCGAGCTCCCCATCTCTGTGGCCTCCGTGCTTCTGTATTCAAACCGACCGAGCCCACAAAGGCCGACTACTCCCTGTCGAAAAGCCGGTTGCCGGCGGCTTCGTCGCCGGGGTAGCCGACGCCGGCCGGTTCGTTCCGTTGGCCGTAGACGTTCGTCGGCCGCGTCCAGCCGAACGGCTCGGCCGTGACGTGGCCGTCGGCCCAGGCCACGCTCGCGTAACGGGCGTGGCGGAAATGCACGCTCGGGCTCGTCTCCAGTGTGACGCCGCCGGCCTGCACCGTCGGCGGCTCCAGGAAGCTGTACTCGGCCAGGCCGTTGAAGAGCGGCATCGCCGCGTCGGCGAAGGCGATCGTCTCGGTCGGCGTCGTCAGGTCCACCATGCGGGCCGGGCGGTTGCCGTAACGCTCGGCGAAGGCGGCCGGGCCTGAACTTGACCCCTGCGCCGCGGGGGTTTGCGCACTTGAGCCCAGGTGGTGCAGGTTGTACCCGTAGCCGCCGGCGGCCCGCTCGAAGCCGACGCCCTCGGCCGGCACGAACCCCGGGCAGGCCCGCACGCCCCCGTCGCCCCCGTCGCCCCCACCACCCAGATAGGCCGACAGCGACCCGCCGGCTTGGCCGAACGCCTCGGCCGCCGTGGCGCGCGTGCCGAACCAGCGGTGCAGGTTGGCCGTCTGCATGTCCCGCGCGCCGACCGGCCAGTAGCCAAGATGATCCACGGCGTACGTGGCCGAGGCCGTGACGAGCTGGCGGACGTTGCTGTGGCACACCGCCAACTCCCCCCGCCCGCGCGCCGCAGCCAGCGCCGGCAGCAGGATGCCTACAAGTGTGGCAATGATGCCAATGACCACGAGCAACTCCACGAGCGTGAACGCGGCCGCCGGCTTGACGCCGGCGCGGGAGCGGTGGCGGGGGTGGTTCACCGGCGCCTCCGCAGCAAAGCGGCCGGGAGGAGCACGGCGGCGAGCGTGGCCGGCTCCGGCACGACGCCGTTGAGCACGGCCAGCCCGTCGATGTCCGCCCCGCCGTTGCCGGGGCCGGTGGGGTCAAAAATCGGCCGGCCGGCGGAGTCGGTGAGCGTGCCGTCGCCGAGCACGTCGATCATCCGCACGAACCGCACGGCCGACAGGTCGAGCTGGCCGGCGAGCACGAGCGGGTCGTCGGCCAGGTCGGCCAGGTCGAACGCATCCCCCCCGGCCTCGGCCGGGTCGAAGGGGCTGGGACTGGTCGGGTCGTTCACGTTCGCGGCGACGGGGTTGACGCCGGCGAAGCCCGAGACGTTTGCCGGGTTGAGCGTGCCGAAGGCCGGCACGGCCGAGGGCGTGAGCGAAACGGTCGGAAAACGGGCGAAATCGAGGCCGTTGCTCGACACCTCGACGAACGCCAGCTCGGCGAAGACGGCATTGGGGTTGCCGCCGGCGAAGAGCGGGTTCTCAAAGACGATGAAGTCCGGCCCGGGGCCGTCGGTGATGGCCTTTTGCCCGTCGAAGCCGAGGGTGAGCGAGCCGCCGACGCCCAGGTTGTAGACGTTTGTCGAGGCGTTGCCGACGAGCGCGCCGCTCGGCCCGCCGAGTGCGGCTGTGGGGTCCAGAAACCCCGGCTGGTTCGGGCTGCCCGGCGAGACGGCGACGACGCGCTCGGCAAAGAAGTTGGCTGCGTGTGATGGCGTTGCGATGCACATTGCACCCACGGCGGCAACGACGGCGAGCACGGTACGCCCCCCGGCCGCCGTGGCACGGGCCTCTGGCCCGTGGTCCCGGATGCCGGCCCTCGGCCGTCCGAATGCCAGAAGCCCATGCCACAGGCACCTGAGTGACCCCATGCCGCCAAGCCTGCACACCAAGTCGAATAAAAAGGGGACGTACCCCTTTTCTTCAGAAAACGGGTACGTCCCCTTAAGCTTTCCGGGCGTCGGAACGCCCGCCGGTGACGTGGCACGGGCCTCTGGCCCGTGGTCCTGGATGCCGGCCCTCGGCCGGCCGACGGCCGGGAGCTCGTTCCACAAGGGTTCTACTCGACTCACGCCGCCCTCCTTCGCACAAGGCCCAGCAGGCCGACGGCGGCGAGTGACAGCGTCGCCGGCTCGGGGATGAACCCGGCGGTGTCGAAGACCAGCGCCCGGCCGTCGGCGAAGCTGGCGAACTGATCGTCGACGGCGTTGTAGGCGATGGTGTTGAACCCCTGCCCGAGGTCGAAGACTCGCGACCCGCCGTCAGGGAAGAGCACGAGCACGCCCCCCTCGGAGCCCTGGCCGACGAAGATGCGGCCGTCGGGCAACTGGAAGATGCCAGTGCCGGAGTTGCTGTCGTCGGCGGGGTTGAGCAGTTCGCCGGCGGAGAAGTCGAGCGGGCTCGTCGTCGCGGCGGCGACGACCGCGGCCAGCCCGAAGCGGCGCAAGGTGCCCCGCTCGGGCCCGAAGCCGATGCCGACGATGACGGCGTCACTGTCGACGCCGACGGCAGTGCTCGCGCCGGGAATGTTGTCGATGACGGTCGCGACGTCGCCCGATGTCGTGCCGTAGAGGCTGACGAAGGAGCCGGAAAAGTCACTGGTTCCCTGGTTGACGAGCAACCGCCCCGCGGTGCCCTGGTAACTGGCGAAGCTGTACTGTCCCGGCGTCGTCCCAGGGATTTGGGTGAACGCGCCGCCGGCCGCCGGGAGGGCGAAGGTCAGGCCGTTGCTGTTTCCCGAGAAGTCAAAGCCGCCCAGCCCGGTGCCGACGAAGATCGAGGTGCCGTTGTTGCTGAAGGTGATCGGTCCGGCGTCCGACCCGGCGACGCTCAGCGGCGAACTGTTGACGGCGGCGAAGCTGCCGGTGTTGGCCGCCTGCTGCTTGAGTACGTTCAGCCCGTCGAAGGCGTAGAGCAGGCCGTCCGGCCCGTAGGTGGCGGAGGTGCCGAAGCTGACGGCCGAGGGGGCCGGCAGATCGAAGGCGGCGACGGGTGACGGCACGGCCGCCTCAGCCGGGACGGCGAGGGCGAGCAGGCCTGTTGCGAATGCAGCAGAAGCGAATGTAGCAGAAGCAATCGAAGCCGGGTTTCGCGCCGGCTTGTATGGGTTACGCATAAGCATCCTCTCCGCGGCGGGCCGCGGGGTTGGCAAGGACTGCCCTGCGCGAATCGGTGGGTCGGGCCTCGGCGCGGCGGCCACGTGGCACGCCCGCGAGGTGGGCGCACGAGACCGGCAGCGCTTCGATCCGAACGTCCCGAGTCGCGAGGACGTACGAAGCCGGCCCGCGCCACGGCGGCAGGGTGCCGGAGCCCGGGCGAGCAACCCGGGCCGTCGCAGGCAGGTCTTCTGGCTCGGGGTCGCGGTCCGTCCTCACCTTCCCGCGGAATTCTCCGCAGTGGTGCTGACCCGGGTTGAGCGGGACAGAAATAGACGGGTCGATCGACCCCTTACAGCGGCGCGTCCGCGTCGGATTCTCACCGACTTCCCTTTGCCGGGTGGCCCGAATCTCGGGCTCCGGCAGGCACGTTGGCCGCCTGCGACCGCCGGAGGGTAAGCGCTGAACAAACGCATTGCAAGCGCTGGACATGGGACCGCCCCGGCCGGACATGGGGCCGGATAAGCTGGACATGCGATGGCCCGGCCGTGGACAGAGCCGCGGTACGGGTGGACAGAACTGGGCAAAGGGTGGACGTCGGGCGCGTGTGTGTGCCGGCGGCAGCCCGCCGTGGGCGGAACGGCCCTAGACTGTCGCACATGACCTCGCCCGCGGCTCCGCAACCGTTTGACATCCGGCAACTGCTCCCCTCGGTGACGCAGGCGGTGCGGCTCGCGGCGGTGCTGGTGATGATCGTCTCGACGCTGGTGCTGATCGAGGCGTTGCCGGTGCAGCAGGTGTTCTACGCGGTGCGGGACGTGGGCTGGCAGGCCGGGCCGATGGGGTTCGCCCTGGCATACGTGCTGGTGGTGCTGGTCTTCTTGCCGAGCCCGCCGATGAACGTGGCGGCGGGGCTGGTTTTCGGTTTTTGGCGGGGTTTTGGGCTTGTTTTGCCGGCGTTCATGCTCGTGGCGGTGGTGCATTTTCTGTCCGCGAGGTACATCGCCCGCGACGCCGTGGCGGCCTGGACGGCCCGCGACGTCCGGCTGGCGGCGCTGGACAAAGCCGTCGGGCTCGACGGCTGGCGGGCCGTGCTGCTGGTGCGGCTCAGCCCGCCGATCCCCTCGTTCCTGGTGAGCATGATTTTCGGTGCAAGCAGTGTAAGATTTCGGCCGTTCTTCCTCATGACGCTCGTCGGCCGCCTGCCGGCGACGGCGGCGGCGGTGTACCTTGGCGCGATCGGAAATGACGTACTTTCCGGCAATTTTGGCGGTTTTTGGGATTCAGCCGTCCTCGCACTCGGCGTCGGCATTACACTCATAACCTTCGTCTACCTGCTGAGACTCGCCAGACGCACACTCCGCAACCTCGACCCGACGATCACACCCCACATGGAGGCAACCTTGAGCACAACCCGCCGACGGTTCATCACGCCGCTGGTCGTCGCAACCGCCGCGGCCATGGCGACGGCCGCGTTCTTCGCCGACGACCTCTCCGCCGCCCTCGTCGCCGCGCAATCGAATAAGGTGCAGATGAAGGAAGCCTACGAAGCCAAACCCGACGGCCCGGTCTTCGACCACAGCGGCTGGAACGCACTGCTGCAGCAGCACGTTACGCCCGACCGTGGCCTGGTGAACTACGAAGCGATCCGCAAGGACCCCGCCGCGCTGAACGCTTACCTTGAGAGCCTGGCCGCCGCCGATTTTGAGGCGATGGGCCGGGACGAAAAGCTGGCGTTCCTGATCAACGCGTACAACGCGTTCACGATCCGGCTGATCCTGGACCACTGGCCGGTGGGCTCGATTTATGAGATTCCGCCTGAAAAACGCTGGGATTCGAAGCAGTGGAACCTCGCCGGGCGGAAGGTGAGCCTCAACGAGATCGAGCACGAGATGATCCGGCCGAACTTCATCGAGCCGAACATCCATTGGGCCGTGGTGTGTGCGGCCGTCGGTTGCCCGCCGCTGCGTAACGAGGCGTTCACCGGCGAGAAGCTCTCCGAGCAACTCGCGGCCCAGGCCAGGTACGTACACAACAACGAGCCGTGGTTCAGCTTTGATGCCGACGCCGGCGAGGGCGGCACCGTCACGCTCACCCAGCTTTACCAGTGGTACGGCCACGACTTCGAGCAGGTGACGGACAAGGGCGGCATCCTCGCCTTCGCCGCCAGATACAACGAAAAGCTTGAAAAGGCCCTGAAGGCCGGCAAAAAGCCCGCCGTGAAGTGGGCCGAGTACGACTGGTCATTGAACGACCGGCCGGAGTGACAACCCCGATTCCGCACTGACGTCGAGGTATTCGCCGGGGCGAGTTCACCGGCCGACATGCCTCAGGAGAGACCATGACCCTGTCCGTCGAGCAGCCGAGCCGGCCCTCGCCCGCCCCGCCAGAGCAGCCCGGTTCGCACCGTCGGCCCAATCCGCTCGCGTGGCTCAAGGGGTACACGCACTGGCTCCACACGCAATGGCCCGCCGGGGCGGTGGAGAAACTCCCGCTCGTCAATCCCGACGGCAGCACCAACGTCTCCGGCGTCTATGTCGTGGGTGACTTGAGCGGCATCCCGCTGCTGAAGCTCTCGGCCAACGCCGGCGTGAATGTCATTCGTAAGATTCACAGCGAAAGCAGCTTCGGCAAACGAAACACGGCCGACCAGGACGTGCTCGACGTCGCCATTGTCGGCGGCGGCACCAGCGGCTTCGCCGCCGGGTTGGAGGCCAAACGCCTCGGCATGCGCTACGCCGTCTTCGAGGCGGCCGAACCGTTCAGCACCATCGTCAACTTCCCCAAAGCCAAGCCGATCTACACCTACCCGACCGACACCCCGCTCGAAGGCGAACTGCAGTTGCACGAGAAGTCGGCCGTGAAGGAAGGCCTCCTCGAAGACCTCATCGAGCAGACCGTCGACCGCGGCGTGGTGTGGGAACAGGCGCGCATCAGCCACGTCGAGCGTCACGGCGGCCTGCTGCACTTGGTCATCCCGCAGGAGGGGCAGAAGCAGCCGCGGGTGGTCAAGGCGCACCGCGTCGTGGTCGGCATCGGCCGAAGCGGCAACTACCGCAAGCTGGGCGTGCCCGGCGAGGAACTCGGCAAGGTCTTCAACCGCCTGCACGACCCGGCCGACTACTGCCACCAGAACGTCCTCGTCGTCGGCGGCGGCGACAGCGCACTGGAGACCGCCATCGCCCTGACCCGCTGCGGCGCGAACGTCACGCTCAGCTACCGCAAGAAGGAATTTAACCGCCCCAAGCCCGAGAACCAGGAGCAGATCGACCAACTCGCCGTAGATGCCACCGCGCCGGCGCAGGTCAAGAGCAGTGACGTCCGCCAGAGCACCTCCGCCGGGCCGTGGCTCGGCGCGCAGCCGGCCGGCTCGTTGCGGCTGCTGATGGGCAGCCGGGTGAAGGCGATTCGCGAAGGCGAGGTCGATGTCGAACTGGACGACGCCACCGTACAGACGGTGGAGAACGACACGGTGTTTGCGATGATCGGACGTGATCCGCCGCTGGACTTCTTCCGCAAGTCCGGCATCAAGGTCGTGGGCGACTGGCCGTGGACGAAGGTGCTGTCGCTCGTGCTCATCCTGCTGGCGGCGGTGTTCGTTTACCACTGGAAGAAGGGCGGCGTGACGATCGCGCCGTTCTGGCCGTTCGAGCAGATCGCCGGCATCGGCGACGCGTGGCGGGACAGCAACCTCTTCCCCTACAACGTGCCGGACTGGTGGGCGGGCCTCGGGGCCGCCTTCGCCAGCCCGGCGAACCTGCTGGGCACGCTCAAGGTCAGCCTCGGCGAGCCGGGGTTTTACTACTCGTTTCTCTACTGCTCGGCGGTGGTCATTTTCGGCGTCATCCGCATCCGTCGACGCAAGACGCCGTATGTGAAGATCCAAACCGTCGCGCTTGCGATGATCCAGGTGGTGCCGCTGTTCCTGCTGCCGTACATCCTGCTGCCGTGGGTGGGTAACAACGGTTGGTTCGACGGCGGGTGGCTCAGGAGCTTGGCCGATTCACTCTTTCCGGTCGTGGAGTACGGCCACGGGCGGGAGTACTGGCGGGCGTTCGGGCTGATTCTCGCCTGGCCGCTCTTTATCTGGAACGTCTTCACCGAGCAGCCGCTGTGGGGGTGGCTGATCATCAGCTTCGTGCAGACGTTCGTGCTGATCCCGGGGATGATTTACGTCTGGGGCAAGGGGGCGTACTGCGGGTGGATCTGCAGTTGCGGCGCACTGGCCGAGACGCTGGGCGACGCCCACCGCCACAAGATGCCCCACGGTCCGTTCTGGAACCGCTTCAACATGCTCGGGCAGGCGATCATGGTGTTCGCCTTCGCGCTGTTGATCTTTCGGGTACTCGGCTGGGTGATGGGGCCGGAGAGCTGGCCTGGCCGGGCGTTCGGCTACCTTTTCGGGCAGATCCCTCTGGTCAACTACGTCTGGTTCGTTGATCTGCTGTGGGCGGGCATCCTGGGCGTCGGCCTTTACTGGCATTTTTCGGGTCGCGTCTGGTGCCGGTTCGCCTGCCCGCTGGCGGCGCTCATGCACATCTACCACCGGTTCAGCCGCTTCGCGATCCTCGCGGACAAGAAGAAGTGCATCAGCTGCAACGTCTGCACGAGCGTCTGCCACCAGGGCATCGACGTCATGAGCTTCGCCAACAAGGGCAAGCCGATGATCGACCCGCAGTGCGTTCGCTGCTCGGCCTGCGTGCAGATGTGCCCGACGGGCGTGCTGAGCTTCGGGCAGATCGACCGCAAGACGGGCGAGGCGATCAAGGAGGACCCGAGCTGGCTCGGCGCCAGCCCCGTGCGGATGGTCGAGATGACCGTCGGCGGCCGGAAGATGCAGGAGAAGGGCGCCACCAGCACGCCGTCGCACACACAATGACCCGGTGGAGACGGGCCGAGGCCCACCCGGGCCGCTACAATCCGCCGATGCCCTGGGCCACCCTCTGCGAGCTTGAAGAACTGCAGGAAGACGTCGGCAAGTACGTCGAGATTGATGCGCTGCAACTGGCCGTGTTCCTACACGACGGCGAGGTTCACGTGCTGGACAACCTGTGCCCCCACGCCGGTGGGTCGCTTGCCAGCGGCTACATCGCCGACGGCTGCGTCGTCTGCCCCTTGCACGACTGGCCCTTCCGCCTGGCCGACGGCCAGATGCCCGACAGCTACGGCGTCGGCGTGAAGAAGTTCACCTCCCGCCTCCACGACCTGCCGGACGGCCGACGCCTCGTGCAGGTCGAACTGCCTCGGCGGTGACAGGTCGGCTGTTCGGAAGACAGCACAGAGAACACAGAGGGCAGGAGACCACAGAGAGAAGTATTGTGGTGGGTGGGGACGCGGGGTGCATCTCGATATCGGCAGCTCTGCAATGGCCTTCCGGAGCGACGGCCGGGCGTCCTCCTCAGCCCGCCTAAGCATCCTTGTTCAGGAACGGCCCCTGCACGATGGTCGCCTCCTGCATGCTGCCTTCCGCCGGGATGGTTACGGTGTTGCCCGCGTCGTAGTGCGGGCGTTTCACCCACGCCAGCCCGATGCAGGCGTTGCTCAGCACCGGCGAGATGGTGCTGCTCGTGACGATGCCCACGGCGTTGTGCTCCTTGTCGAGCACGTTCACGCCGGCCACCGGCAGTACCTCGGCCTGCATGCGGAACGGCACGAGCTTGCGGGCCACCTTGTTGCCGCGGGCGTGCATGCGGGCGACCACCTCCTGCCCGAGGTAGCACCCCTTCGTCACACTCACGGCCCGCTCGAAATCAGGCAGCTCGGCCGGGAGAACGCCCGGGGCGTGCGCGGCCTCGGCCGGCTGGTCGCCGGCAGGCGGTTTGGGGCCGGGGCGGCTCGGCTCGGTGCCGTCGAAGTCCACGCCAAAGAGCGCCCGCCCGGCCTCGATGCGGCACGCGTTGTACGCCGCCCAGCCCACCGGCCGCAGCCGGCGTCGCCCGTGCTCATGCAGCTCGCCGAAGCCCTCGAGCAGCCCTCGCCACAGCCCGGCGGCCTCCTCGGCGGCCACGATCAGCTCATACCCCGGCACGCCGCAGACGTCGTCGCGGAAGACCGTCGCCGGCACCCCCAGTACGTGCCCTACGGCCGCGGCCGCCGGGGAAAGCTCCCTCGAAAACCCCGCGCTCTTGAGAAGCTCCCCCGCCCCGGGCCCGTGCAGTGCCACGGCGTGCTTCAGCCGCGTGGCGTCGGCAAGTTTCACCTTCTCGGCGAAGAGGTACAGGTCCCACGTCTGCACGAGCTTGGGCGCGACGCGGGCGTCCGTCTCGATCAGCGTCGTCTCGCCCAGCTCGATGACGTTCATCTCCGCCACGACACGGCCCTTGAGGTTCAGGTAGTAGCTATAGACAACCTGCCCGGCGGCCATCGGCTCGCCCGTCTCGCGGGAGACGGTCGCGTTCGTCAGGTGGTTGTTGAGGAACGCGTGCCGGTCCTTTCCGGCTAGCTCGATGAAGCCCCGCTGCGGCAGGTCCACCAGCCCGCACGCCTTGCGGACGGCGGCGTACTCGGCCTGCGGCTCGCCGAAAGTCGTGACGATCTCGGTGTCGGCGTAGGGCTGAGTCTCGGCCTCGGCCTCGTGGTGGAGGGCCAGCAGCGTGTTGGCGTCGTGCAGGGTCATGGCAGGAGTGTAGGGCAGAATGCGGGGGAGGTTTTGCTTGCCGGACGGGCGTTCGTATTCGACATGATGCGTGTCAGGCAAGACGCACCCGTCGGCCACAAACCGCCGGGGCCTGACAGGACGCTCCCCTTCCCACTTTCTGGCGACACCCCCCGGGACGTTCCCGGGGGGTGTTTTTTGCGCCCCGCGATTCAGTTGCCGGCCCGGCCGCGCCGACGGAAAGCCGGCGTCTGCCACAAGCACCTAAGCCGCAGGCCGAAAGCCGCGCTTTCCCCGGCGGGAGGAGCGCGGCCTTCGGCCTGCGGCTTAAGCTGGTGTCGCTGGTCGACGGTCAACCATTACCAAATCTCCTATTTCCCTGCCGGCAATAGGTTTTCCACTTGACATATCATCGCGCATCGTCATGATCTCCCTTGTAATGCCTGTTCCCCTACAGACAAACCGCGAATCGTCGCCGGCCGCCCTCCCGGCGGTGCCGGAGGCGTTTTCGCGGCGTGAGGGGGCCGTCGACGCGGCCGAGGTGCTCGGCTGGCTCTTTCGCCACGTCGACCCACGCCGCATCGTCGTCACGACGAGCTTCGGCATGGAAGGCTGCTGCCTGCTCGACCTGGCCGCCGGGGCCTTCGCCGCGGGCCCCGGCCGGGCCGACCCGGCCGCGAGGCTTCGCGTCATCTACATCGACACCGACTTCCTCTTTCCCGAAATACTGGCCGTCCGCGACCGCCTCGCCGAGAAGTACCCGCAGCTTGCGTTCGAGCGCATCAGCCCGCTGCTGTCTCCCGAAGAGCAGGCCGAGGCCCACGGCCCGGCGCTGTGGGCCCGCGACCCGGACCGCTGCTGCGGCATCCGCAAGGTCGAGCCGCTAAATCGCGCGCTGGCCGGGGCACAGGTGTGGCTGACCGCATTGCGCCGCGGCCAGGGCGGCGGCCGGGCGAACCTCCCGGCCGTGGCGCACGACGCCCGCCACGACCTGCTGAAAGTCTGCCCGCTGGCCAGTTGGGATCGGCCGGCCGTGTGGCAGCACTGCCAGTCGCACGGCGTGCCGACCAACCCCCTTCACGAGCGCGGCTACCCGAGCCTCGGCTGCACGCACTGCACCAAAGCCGTGCCCGGCAGCCGGCCGGACGAATACACCCGCCTGGGCCGCTGGAGCGGCACGGGCAAGACCGAGTGCGGCCTGCACTACACGGACAACGAACCAACAGCCCGGTAACAACTGTGGGATGAGCGTTCCGCTCATTTATAGAACAAGGACAGCAACCATGCACCGCCCCAACGAAGAGGAACTCGAGCAGCTCAGCAAGGTCGAGCACGCCAAGCACAACGGCCGGAACCTCCGCGGCACCATCGCGACGACCCTCGCCGACGAGCAAGCCTCCCACTTCGGCGACGACGACATCCAACTGCTGAAGTTTCACGGCGTCTACCAGCAGGACGACCGCGACGAACGCATCGCCCGCAAGAAGGCCGGGCAGGACAAGGCCTGGCAGTTCATGACGCGCATTGGCACGCCCGGCGGCCAGTGCACCGCCGAGCAGTACCTGGACATGGACCGCCTGGCCGAGACCCACGCCAACGGCACACTGCGCCTCACGACCCGACAGGCGTTCCAGTTGCACGGCATCCTCAAGGGCAACCTCAAGGATTCGCTCAAGCAGATTCACGACGCACTGCTGAAAACCATGGCCGCCTGCGGCGACATACCCCGCAACATGATGGCCCCGCCCGCCTGCTTCGCAGACGAGGCCTACCAGCAGGCGGCCGTGCTGGCCGCGGACCTCTCCCGCGAGCTGGCCCCGGCGACGGGTGCTTTCCATGAGATCTGGATCGACGGCGAGAAGCACCTTGCCAGCGACAGCCAGACGCTCAACGAGAATGGCGACGTCATCGAACGCGAGGAACCGTTCTACGGCTCGAACTACCTGCCGAGGAAGTTCAAGATCGCCGTGGCGCTGGACGTGGACAACAGCACGGACCTGTGGGCGAACGACTGCGGCCTGCTTGCGATCACCGAGCCTGCGCCGACGCAACAGAACCCCGCCGCACGCCGGACGCTCGGCTACAACCTGTATGTGGGCGGCGGCCTGGGCATGACACACAACAAGCCCGAAACCTTCGCCCGCATGGCCTCGCCCGTGGCGTACGTGAAGCCGGAGCACGCCGTCGAAGCCGTACGCGGCGTGGTGGCCCTCTTCCGCGACCACGGCAACCGCAGCGAGCGGCGAAACGCCCGCATCAAGTACCTCATTGACGCATGGGGCGTCGAGGCATTCCGCGCGAAGCTGGCCGAGTACGTGCCGTTCGAACTGAGCCTGCCGCGTGACGTGCCCGAGCCGAAGCAGCTTGACCACCTCGGCCGGCACGACCAGGGTGACGGCCGGCAGTTCTACGGCGTGTGGGTAGAGAACGGCCGCATCAAGGACGTCGAGAACGGCCCGGCGTACCGCACCGCGTTCCGCGAGATCGTCCAGAAGCACCGCCCCACCGTGCGGCTGACGCCGATGCAGTCTGTCCTGTTCTGCGACCTCTCGCCGGACCAGGTGGACGACGTCATCGCCGTGTTGCAGAAGCACAACGTGCCGACGGTGGAGTCGATTTCCAACGCCCGCCGCTACAGCATGGCCTGCCCGGCGTTGCCCACGTGCGGGCTGGCGCTGGCCGACGCGGAGCGCATCTTCCCGGCCGTGGTGGAGGTGCTCGAACACGAACTGGAGCGCCTCGGCCTTGCCGACGTGGAACTGACGCTGCGAATGACCGGCTGCCCGAACGGCTGCGCGAGGCCGTACAACGCGGACATCGGTTTCGTCGGTCGTAAGCCCGGGGTGTACCACGTCTTCGTAGGCGGCGGCCTTGCCGGCGACCGCCTGGCCGACCTGTGGGCCGCCGACGTGAAGATCGACGCCGTGGCCGACTCACTGCGACCACTGTTCATGCAATACAAGCAGGACCGAAAGCCCGGCGAGAACCTTTCGGACTTCTACAATCGGTACGTCGGTGCGACCGAGCGCCGAACCAAAATTACCGGCAAGGAAGAGCCGCGGTCCGTCAAGCTGGCCGTGCTTTAAAGCGCCGTAGCATGGGCGTCCCGCCCATTCTTCAGAACTGAACATGGGCGGGACGCCCATGCTACGTCGCTTCGATCCGCCGTTGGTGCTCAAGCAGTCTAAGGCAATGCTCAACGCTCTCTTCAACCCCAAGCTCATGCGTCGGCAGGACGAGTTCCGGCCGGTCGGGCGGCTCGTACGGGGCACTTACGCCGGTGAAGTCTGCGATCTCCCCTGCATCCGCCTTCTTGTACAGCCCCTTGGGGTCGCGGCTCCGGCAGACTTCGATCGGCGTGCTCACGTGCACCTCGAAAAACGGCAGCCCGGCCGCGGCGTGAATCTGCCGCACACGGTCGCGGTCGCCGCGGTAGGGGCTGACGAACGCCGCGATCACCACGACGGACGCCTCGGCCATCAGCCGGCAGACCTCGCCGACGCGGCGGATGTTCTCCGCGCGGTGCTCCGGGCCGAAGCCCAGGTCCGCGCACAGGCCGTGGCGGACGTTGTCGCCGTCGAGCCGGAACGCCGCGACGCGGCGTTGAAGCAGCGCCCGCTCCAGCGCCACGGCCACCGTGCTCTTACCGCTTCCGGAGAGCCCCGTCAGCCAGAGCGTGCACCCGCCGGCACCGGTGGCCGACTTGCGCAGTTCAGCCGAGACGTCGGTGCCGTGCCAGGTGAGGTTGCGTTCGGCGGGGTTCATAAGCACTGCGATCGTAACGTGGTATGGGCGTCTGGCCCATCTAACTGGAAATAATACTGACACACCAGATGGGCCAGACGCCCATACCACCATGCACTACCGAGACGCACAACTGACGCCCGTACTCACACACCTGGAACTGCTCGAGGCGGAGGCGATCCACGCGCTGCGGGAGGCCGCGGCCAGTTTCCGCAGGCCGGCGCTGCTTTTTTCAGGCGGCAAGGACTCGATCACCCTCACCCGGCTGGCCGAAAAGGCCTTCCGCCCCGCCCGCTTTCCGTTTCCGCTCCTACACGTGGACACCGGGCATAACTTCCCCGAAACCATCGCCTACCGCGACGCGCTGGCCAAGCGCCTCGGAGAGCGGCTTGTAATTGCGTCTGTACAGGATGCGATAGACGCCGGCCTTGCCCAGGAAGACCCCGGCCCGCCGCCCAGCCGCAACCGGGCTCAGAGCCCCACTCTGCTGGAGGCGGTCCGCGAGCACGGGTTCGACTGCCTCATCGGCGGCGCACGCCGCGACGAGGAGAAGGCCCGCGCGAAAGAGCGATTTTTCAGCGTTCGAGACGACTTCGGCCAGTGGGACCCGCGCAACCAGCGGCCCGAGCCCTGGGACCTGTACAACGCCCATCTCCGCCCCGGCGAGCACATGCGCGTCTTCCCTCTTTCCAACTGGACGGAGCTGGACGTCTGGCAGTACGTGAAGCAGAAGGGCATCGAGCTGCCTGAACTGTACTTCGCCCACGACCGCGACGTGATCGAACGCAAAGGCGCGTTGCTGCCGGTCAGCCAATGGCTTCAGCCGCCGCCGGGGGAGCCGGCCGTCACGCGGTCGGTCCGCTTCCGCACCCTCGGCGACGCCACATGCACCGCCGCCGTGGCCAGCGAGGCCCGAACGCTCGACGACGTCGTCGCCGAAATCGCCGCGGCCCGCATCAGCGAGCGCGGCGTCCGCCTTGACGACCAATTCAGCGACTCGGCCATGGAAGACAGGAAGAAGGAAGGCTACTTCTGAAGATGAGCAATGTGCAGGGAACCAATGACCAGGCAGAGGTCGCGCTTTTGGTCCTTGGTTCCTTGCTCATTCATCATTGATTTTCAACGGAGCATGATGACAACCGCACACCCACCCGCCTCGCTGACGCAACGCTCGCTCCTTCGCCTCATGACCTGCGGCAGCGTGGACGACGGCAAGAGCACGCTCATCGGCCGGCTGCTGCACGACACGAAGCTGGTGTTCGAGGACCAGCTCGCCGCCGTGGAGAAGGCCAGCCGCCGCCGCGGGGACGAGCGCATTGACCTTGCCCTTCTCACCGACGGCCTCCGTGCCGAGCGGGAGCAGGGCATAACCATCGACATCGCCTACCGTTACTTCGCCACGCCGGCCCGCAAGTTCATTCTGGCGGACGCCCCGGGGCACGCGCAGTACACGCGGAACATGGCCACCGCCGCCAGCAGTGCGGAGCTGGCCATCGTGCTGGTGGACGCCCGGCATGGCGTCATCGAGCAGACGCGGCGGCACACCGTCGTTGCGGCGACGCTTGGCGTGCGGCACATCCTCGTCGCGGTGAACAAGATGGACCTCGTCGGCTTCGACGCCTCCCGGTTCGAGGCCGTGAAGCGAGCCTACCTGGATTTCGCCGCGGAGGTCGATGCGCTGGGCTCGGCCGAGCTGTCGTTCATCCCCATCAGTGCGTTGGAGGGTGACAACGTGGTCGAGCGTTCGCCGCGCATGCCGTGGTACACCGGCACGGCCGTGCTGGAGGCGCTGGAGACGGTCACGGTGCGTCGGCCGGCGGACACCACGCCGTTTCGCATGCCGGTCCAGTGGGTGATTCGCCCACAGGCCGACGGGTTTGAGGACTACCGCGCCGTCGCCGGCCGCGTGGCCGCGGGGCGACTCGCCGCCGGCGACGAGGTGGTCGTGCTGCCCGGCGGTCAGCGCACCAGCGTCGCGTCGATCACGCTCGGCGAGCATGACCTGCCCGAGGCGCGGCGCGGGCAGTCGATCGCCGTGGTGCTGGCCGACGACATCGACGCGCCGCGCGGCGTCACGCTCGCCGCGGCCGAGGCGGACCTGCCGCACACCGGGCGCGACGTGGTTGCGGACCTGGTCTGGATGAGCGACCGCCCGCTGGCCGCTGGCAGCCGCTGGCTGCTGAAACACGCCTCGGTCAGTGCGCAGGTGGTGGTGGAGCAGGTGCACGATGCGCTGGACGTCTCCACCGGCCGACGCAGTCGCTTCGAGGAGGACGCCGGCCGGCTGGAGCTCAACGGCATCGGCCGCGTGGCGCTCCGCAGCAGCGCGCCGCTGGTGTTCGACGCCTACACGAAGTGCCGCGGCACCGGCGGACTGATCCTCATCGACCCGCGCACCGGCCAGACCGTCGCCATCGGCACCATCCACGGGCCCGGCAGCGACGTCGAGGAACAGGAGTACGCGATCTGACAGATCGCCTACCGCTTGAAGAACGCCTGCCCGCTCTTGTTGAACTTGCTCAGCAGGTTGTTTACGTACAGGCCTTCCAGAATCAACTCACCGCAGGCGGCTAGCACGCCCGCGTCCTTGGCGTCGAGTTTCAGTTCGTCGGCCAGTTCTCGGGCCTTCTCCGGCAGCGTCTTGATCAGCTTCATGTTCGCCACGAACTCCCTGGCCGGCAGTTCGTCGCCGGCCGGGAAGGTCAGGTTGTTGGCGAACTGCATGATGATCTCTTCGTAATCGTCTGCGTCAGCCACGCGGTTGAAGGCGTTCTTCACCGCCTCGCCGACGAGGGCCTGCACCAGCTTGTCTTCGGCACCCTCCTCGTCGGAGAGGGTCATCTCGATCTTCCCGCGGCTGCTGGCGATCACGTGCTGCAGGTCGCTCGGCCGGACGACGACGGACGTCTCGCCCGTCAGGATGCCGCGCCGCTCCGCGTTGCTCACGACGGACTCTGTGTTGGCGATGCTCGTGCGGACACTCACGCCCGAGGCCTGCGACACGTGGGGGCTGGTGCGGGCGAGGCGCACCACGTCCTCGACGATCTCCGCCATGAACTGCGGCATGACCACCTCCACGCCGCTGCCGGCCTCGCCGGTGTTTCGCGCGAGCCAGGCGTTCTGCTTCACGATCTCAAGGCCCTCGGCGATCGTCTCGGGGTAGTGCGTGCGGATGACGCTGCCGATGCGGTCCTTCAGTGGCGTGACGATGCGGCCGCGGTTGGTGTAGTCCTCCGGGTTGGCACTGAAGACCAGTGCCGTGTCGATGTTCAGGCGGATCGGGTAGCCGCGGATCTGCACGTCGCGCTCCTCGAGCACGTTGAACAGGCCCACCTGAATGCGCGGCGCGAGGTCCGGCAGCTCGTTGATGGCGAAGATGCCGCGGTTGGCCCGGGGAATCAGCCCGAAGTGCATCGTGGACTCGTCGGAGAGGTACCGCCCCTCGGCGTGCTTCACGAGGTCGACCTCGCCGATGAGGTCGGCGATGGTGACGTCGGGCGTGGCGAGTTTTTCCTGGTATCGGGCCGAGCGGTGGACCCATTCGATGGGCGTGTCGTCGCCGTGCTCGGTTATGGCCCGGCGGCCGCGCTGGGACATGGGGGCGAGCGGGTCGTCGTTGATCTCAATGCCACCGATGACGGGGATCCACTCGTCCAGCAGGCTGGGGAGCATGCGGAGGATGCGTGTCTTTGCCTGGCCACGCAGGCCCAGAAAGAGCAGGTCGTGCCGAGCGAGCAGGCCGTTGATGATCTGTGGGATGACGGTGTCCCGGTAGCCGACGATGCCTGGGAAGGGGTCTTTCTTTTCGCGGAGGGTCTTGATGAGGTTCTTGCGGAGTTCGTCTTTGACGCTGAGGTAGCGGTAGTCGGTCTTTTTGAGTTGGCCGAGGGTGGCGACGTCGGGGTGTGGCTGGTTCGGAGTCATCGTGCCGGACTCTAGCGCTGCGAGACGGCCGGGGCGAATCGGGTGCGGGCGGCGGTGCTGGCGGCGGCGGCGTGATGACAGACGGATGGCGTCTGTTAACGCAGGCATCGGCCGACGCCTCCGGTTATCATGGGGACCATGCGTTTCATTCAACGGATATCGTGCCTGTCTGTGATGGCTCTGGCGGCATGCGCCTTTGGCTCGTCCAAGGACCTGATCTTGCAGAACACCTTTGACGATGCCGACGCATTGAACGGCTGGGTCACTGCGGGAAAAGGTTCCTCCGGCATTGAGGACGGCGTGCTGCACGTCACGGCAAGCGAGGCCGAAGGCCGGCTGCTCCGGCTGCGCATCCCGGCCGAGCCGTACCGTGGGGCACGCGTGCTGATGGACGTGCGCGCCCGCGCCCAGGACGTGGCCGTGCCGCCGGAGTCTTACCAGGGCGTCAAGGCGATGATCCAGACGGAAGGCCCCTCCGGCCCGACGTACGCCAGCCAGACACAGCTCTGGGGCAGCTTCGGCTGGCGCCCGTTGCCGGTGTCTTCGGTTGTTCCCGCCGACGCGGAGGAAATCGTCCTGGTCCTGGGCATCGAGGCGACGACGGGGGAGGTCTGGTTCGATGACCTGACGTTCGAAGTCACGGCCATGCCGCGGACCCGGCCCGAGCAGCGGCCCGAGTTCTCGCAGGAGAAGCTCGACCGCCGGACCGACGTGCCCCGCCTCCGCGGCGTGATGTACGGCCCGGCGATCAAAGAGCAGGACCTCCGCGACCTGGCCGACTGGGGCGGCAACGTCATCCGCTACCACATGTACTACCACGGCGCGCACTTCCCTGAGACGCGGCTGGACCTGGAGCGTTACGACGAGTGGCTCGTGGAGACGATGGCCGAGCTTGATGGCGCGCTGCCGCTGTTTGAGGAGCTGGGCATCAAGGTGGTGATCGACCTTCATACGCCGCCGGGCGGCGGGGTGGGCAACCAGTGGGAGTTGTTCGCCGACGCCCGCTACCAGCAGTACTTCATCCAAGCCTGGGACCGGCTGGCGGAGCGGTACAAGGACGAGCCGGCCGTCTGGGGCTACGACCTGGCGAACGAGCCGCCCGAAGGTGCCGTCGCCGAGGGGCTGATGGACTGGCGCACGCTCGCCGAGCACGTCGCGCGGCGTGTGCGGAAGATCGACCCGCACAAGGCGATTTTCATCGCCCCGGGGCCGGCCGGCGGGTGGGGCAACCTGCCTTACTTCGAACCGATCGACGTGCCGGGCATCATCTACACCGTCCACGTGTACGACCCGCTGGAGTTTACACATCAAGGCGTGTTCGCACAGACGCCGACGGGCGTGAAGTACCCCGGCATGATCAACGGCGAACTGTGGGACCGCGAACGCCTCCGCCAGGAGCTGATGCCGGTGCGGGAGTTCCAGCTCGACTACGGCGTGCCGGTCTTCATCGGCGAGTTCAGCGCGCCGCGCTGGGCACCGGGTGCGGCCGAGTACCTGCGCGACGCGATCAGCATCTTCGAGGAGTTCGGCTGGGACTGGACGTACCACAGCTTCCGCAACTACCACGTCTGGGAGGTGGAGTTGGTTGCCGAGCAGGAGTCAAGGGAGCTGAGCCCCGTCCCGACCGACCGGATGAAGGCCCTGCAGGACGGGTTCTCGAAGAACGCCGGCGATGATGCCGATGATGGCGGCCGTCGCGAAGGCGGGAGTTGACCGCACCGGCCGCAAGCCCGTCGGCCGACGGGCTTGCGGCCGGTGGGCTTGCGGCCGACGGGAGCGACCGGGCTGCCCGGGCAGGGTTGCCACGGCGTGTCGGGCGGGTTATCGGCCCTGTGACGGAGGCAATCGATTGTTGGTTGCTGGTGCTGACGATATTAGACTTGCTGCAGCAGGCACGGCCGGTACAGTCGCAGTCAGGTGTACCGCATTTTCTTGCCCGCCTTGACAGTTGGCGAATTCGCCAGTTCAGTCCCATCGGCGCGAACCCGCCGGCCGTCGCGAACGCACATCGGGTAGGCGATTGTTATGTCCATGGCCAAGACTGACACGAATGCCAACGCTGCCAGCAACCCGAACGCCGCTAGCGCCGGTGCCGGTCTGGACAGCGAGGTCGGCAAGCTCGTCGTCGAGATGGGCTTGGCCACGCGTGACGAGGTCGTCACCTGCCAGGAGCAACTCAAACAAGCCTCCGACCCGAATCAGAAGACGCTGACGCAGGCCCTGATCGAGCACGGCAGCATTACCCAGCGGCAGGCCAACCGAATTCGTGCCCAGCTTGACGACCGCCGCGGCAGCCAGATCCCGGGCTACCAGCTCCTTGGCAAACTGGGCAAAGGGGCGATGGCCACCGTCTACAAAGGCAAACAGATCAGCCTCGACCGGTCCGTCGCCATCAAGGTGCTGCCCAAGAAGATGAGCGAGAACGTCGATTTCGTCGAACGCTTCTACAAAGAGGGTCGGGCCGCAGCCAAACTCAGCCACAACAACATCGTTCAGGCGATTGACGTCGGCACCACGCCGGACAACTTTCATTACTTCGTCATGGAGCTCGTCGAGGGCAAGACGCTCTACGACATGATGCAGCCGCCGCCCGTCGGCGAGAACCACAGCTTCTCCGAGGCCGAGGCCCTGGCTATCGGCGTGCAGATGGCAGACGCACTGGCCCACTCGCACAAGAAGGGCCTGATCCACCGCGACGTGAAGCCCAAGAACATCCTGCTGACCAAGGCCGGCGTCGCGAAGCTCACCGACCTGGGCCTGGCCCGCGACAAGGACGACAAACGCGCCGCCGAAACCGAAGCCGGCAAAGCCTACGGCACGCCCTACTACATCTCCCCCGAGCAGATCCGCGGCGAGGTGGACATCGACTACCGTGCCGACATTTACGGGCTCGGCGCGACGCTCTACCACCTCGTCACCGGCCGCCCGCCTTTCGACGGCGACACGCCCTCGGCCGTGATGCACAAGCACCTGCGCGAAGCCCTCATCCCGCCGGACCACATCAACGAAGCCCTCACCCCCGGCTTCTCCGAGGTCATCGAAGTCGCCATGGCCAAGGACCGCGCCGAACGCTACCAGACTACCGAGGACATGCTCGAGGACCTCCGCGCCATCCAGCGCGGCGAGAACCCTCAGAACGCCCACCGCATGGTCGACCTGGAGCACCTGGCCCATGACCTGGAAGCCAAGAGCCACACCGTCGACATCGACCACACCCACGCGCAGCAGCCGGACATCTGGAGTCACCCGGCGGTCATCACGCTCATCATCGTCGCGCTCATCTCCATCGTGCTGAACCTCTTCTTAGCCGTAACGTGAAGCAGCACGCTCAGCCGAAGAGGTTGTCCAGCGCCATCATGACGGTGAAGCCGACGAGGAACCCGACGGTCGCGATGTCCGTGTGCTCTTCACGGGCCGTGGCGGGGATCAACTCCTCCACCACCACGTAAAGCATCGCCCCGGCCGCGAACGCAAGGCCGTACGGCAGGAGGGGCACCGCCAGGCTCACCAACGCCGCCCCGAAGAGCCCGCCCAGCGGCTCCACCAGTGCCGAGGCCTGCCCCCAGAACAACGCCTCGCCGCGTGATAGCCCCTCGCGCCGCAACGGCAGCGCGACGGCCAGCCCCTCGGGGATGTTCTGCAGCCCGATGCCGATCGCCAGGGCCGTGGCCGGGCCGCTCTCGCCGGAACCGAAGCTCACGCCCACCGCCATACCCTCCGGGAAGTTGTGGATCGTGATGGCGAAGACGAGCAGGAACGTCCGCCGCCAGTTGACCCGCGGGCCCTCGACCGGGGCCTTGTCGTCCTCCGGGTGGCGGTGCGGCAGGAGCTTGTCGGCCGCGAGGATGAACACGGCACCCGCCAGCAGGCCCAGCACCGCCGGCCAGACGGACCCGGCCGACTCGATCGCCGGAATCAGCAGCGACCAACTGCTCGCTGCCACCATCACACCCGCTGCGAAGCCGAGCATGCCGTCGAGCACCCGACGGGATACCGACACGAAGAACAGCACCGCCGCCGCCCCCACGGCCGTCGAAAGCCAGGTGCCCGTCGTCGCCAGCACCGCCTGCACAATGAGATTCTGGGCGTAAAACCAATCAGCCATGGCACCGCAAGCCTACGTCGCGGGCCTTGAAGCGGTAACCCCGAAGCCGGCCTGCAGCATGCGAGACAGGACAGCCCCTGGCGATGCCGATGCGGCGGCGGCTTCAGCATTCGGCAGGCTGCGTCCGATAAGAACCTAGTGAGCCTGCTGTGCGCCCCAACATCGACCGCCGTATGCCGGACCTGCGGCCGCACGCAGCCCGCAGACGCGACGCTGTGCGTCCACTGCCGAAACCCGCTGTCGCCACCCCGCAAGCCCCCCGCGGCCGGCGACTCGGCCGCCTCGGCCGCCGCCTTGGAACACGCGACCGACCACACCCTCTGCCTCGACGCCCTGCTGGCGACCCTCGCCGAGGCGCGCCGCGAGCCGGGCGCCTGCCCGCCGTTCGACGCAGGTGCGTGGGACGCGTACCTCTCGCTCTTCTGGGCAAGGCCTGAGACGGCCCTGGTGCTGATCGCGCAGCACGCCGCCTTCGCCGACTGGCTCGGCGATGCCGCCGGCCTGACCCTCCTGGACGCCGGCTGCGGCGACGGCCTGCACACCGCCGTCATGACCGGCTGGCGGTTCGACGACGCTTTCGACGCATTCTCTACCGTCACAACGAACATTGCTGATCTTTTCGACGCCCCGGCCGTCGCCCGCCCACGGATCACCCGTCGCGGCGGCACGCGGCTGCTCGGCATCGACCTCAAGGCCAACACCCTGGCCCGCGCCAGGAGCCTGGGCTGCTTTGCCGGCCTCACCCGCGGCGACCTGACCGCCCTGCCACTGCCGGACGCGTCGGTCGACGTACTGTTCAGCAACATGCTCGGGCAGCTCGACGACGCCTCATTGCGGTTCGCCTTGGCCGAGGCCCGGCGGGTGCTAAGGCCCGAGGGCCGGCTCGTCGCCAGCAGCCTGACGCCCGCGTTCGCGCAGGCCGCCTACTTCTGGAACGAGGCCGACGAAGCCGCCCGGCGTAACAACGCCCCGCTTGCAGACCGCCTGCGCACCCTCGATCGAGGCCGCCATGCGTTCGAGCGCCTCCGCGATGAACCCACATGGCGTGCATTCCTGCAGGAGGCAGGCATGAAGCTGCTGGACCGCCGCGGCACCATCGACGTCGAGGTGATGCGCCTTTGGGACGTGGGCCTGCGTCCCTTCGCCCCGGCCCTGCTGGCCCGGGCCGCAGCCCTCCGCGACGCCGACGCATGGCCAGTAGCCAAGCCGATGACCCTCGAGTTGCTCCATGCCGCATTGGACCCGCTGCTGGGCAAAACCCTCAACCCGCAACGCCCGTGCATGCAGATGCTGCTTGCATGCCCAGCCTGAACCTTCACCGAGTGATGCCTTATGGACGAGCGAAAGCAGAAGACACAAGCTTACTTCGACGAAGTCAACGAGCGGTACACCGACTTCTACAGGCCGGACGCGCCGCTGACGATCTTCCCATCGGGCCCCATGCGCGAAGAGAAGGCCCGCCGCCTCGTGCAGCAGTACAAGCCGGTCGGCAGCCGCGTGCTGGACACCGGCTGCGGCACCGGCCACTTCGCCTGCCAACTGGCGCAACTCGGCTACCAGGCGACCGGCATTGACATCTCCGAGGGGATGGTCGAGCAGAGCCAGAAGACCGCACAAAGCCATGGGCTGGCCGACAAGGTCCTCTTCGACACCGGCGACACCGAGCACCTGGACTTTCAGTCCGAAAGCTTCGACGCGGTGACCTCGCTGGGCGTGATCGAGTACCTCACGACCGACGCGGCGATGCTATCGGAAGTTCGGCGTGTGCTCAAACCGGGCGGCGTGGCGGTCATCGCGTTCCGTAACCGGCTGTTCAACCTCTTCAGTCAGAACCAGTACACGTCGCGCGAGATCGAGGCGGGTGAGATGTCCGCCCTGCTGGCCGACTACCAGGCCGAGGCTGCAAGTGTCCGTCCCGAGGACTTAAAGACCTACGCCCAGGTGCTGGTGGAGCAGGCCCGCCTCGCCGCCGATGAAGAGGCCGTGCCGGCACCGGTCGGGGCGGCCGTCGGCAAGGCCATTCCCATCGAGTTGCGGCAGCACACGCCGCGTTCGGCCCGCGAGGCTTGTGCGGCACACGGGCTCGTCTGCAAGTCGCTGCTCTACTTCCACTTCCACCCCTTCCCGCCTGGCTTCGAGAAGAGCCACCCGCGGCTGTACAACCGACTGGCCGTGGCTATGGAAGCGCTGACCGAAACGAGTGTCGGCGCGCTGATGGCCAGCGCGTTCGTCGGGGCGTTCGTGGCGGAGTAACCCGCCGCAGCCGGCTCTCAGCACTCGTCGGCGAAGCCGGCGTCACACGTCGAAGAACCCGCCGACGCCGAACACGACAACGCCGAGTATCGCCACCCCGGCGGCGGTGTACGCCAGAGGGAAGTACCACTGCTCCCACCGCGGTACGTTGGCAACGCCGTACCACGCCGCGAAGATCCCCGCGACGCCTACCAGGCAGGTGGCTGCACCACCGACTGTCCAGAAGCCGTCGAACACCATCGGCGGCCTGCGGTCGCCGTACAGGACGACCTCACCAGACACGACGATCCAGCCGGCCCAGACGAGGATCAGTGCCGGCGCGAGCATACCCAGTGCCACGGTCTTCACCGGGCCGTCGCGCGTGCCGTCGTCGTCGAAGAAGTCGTTGTTGTCATCGTGCCCGGCCGGCGGGCGGTACTGGCCACTCTCGTACATGCCTGTCTCCTGGCAAGTGCCTGCCGGAACTGATCCTACATCCTGACTGTGCCGGGCAACCCGCCCCACGGCAAGCCGTGCCGGACATTCTTCGGCCCATTTCATTGTGGTTATTGCTCCGAATAACTTAGCGCAACACGCTGTTCGACCATCGCGTGAAGCACATTCGAGCAGGATCTCCGTTCTCGCACAGGCGTCGGCGCGGTGCGGATTTGTTCCGGACATGACCGCCGACGTGCCCGGCGGCAGTCATTTCTGGAGCACCATCCCATGCGGTTACGGAACGAGTCGAAGCGCGGCGGTTGTTCAAATCGTGTTCATCGTGCGGCGGCCAAGGCCGTTCGTGCAACCTTCGAAGGGCTGGAAGTGCGACGCTTCCTCGCCGCGGAGGACCCGGAGCTTCTGGCCGGCACCTCAGGCCACGGCCTGGCCTGCGGCTGCTCGGGGTGCCTTGGCATTCCGCTGCCCAAAGAAGCACTCCGCTTCGACGCCATGTCGGACGCCGATGCAATCTCAATGATGAGCCGGCCCGCCAAGGGCGGCAAGTTGGCCAGCGGCCTGACGAACCTTGACGTCGGTGTGCCGCAGCTTTCCAGCGACCCTTCCAGCCCGTTCAAGCTTTACATCGACTTCACCGGCGACGACCTGGCCGGGCCGACCCCCGTGTTCGACCGCGACAACGACCCGACGAGCTTCTCAGCGACCGAAGTCGCCGCCATGACCGAGATCTGGCAGCGGGTGGTCGAGAAGTTCAGCCCGTTTGACCTCGACGTCACGACGATCGACCCGGGGCACCGCTCGAACAACAAGATGGTCCGCGTACTCACCGGCGGCCGGGGCGACTGGTACGGCAACGCCGGCGGCGTAGCGAGCATCGGCGCGTACTACAACACGGGCGACAACCTCGGCGGCATCAAGCCCGGCTCGGCGAAGAACACCGTATATGCCTTCAGCGCCCGCTTCAGCCAGACTGACGACATCGCCGAGGTCGTCGCCCACGAAGCCGGGCACGCCTTCGGCCTGCAGCACCAGCGGAACTACTCCGCCGACGGCACCCTCCTGGGCCAGTACTACTATGGTGCCAACGGCAAGGGCCCGATGATGGGCGTGGCCTATTCGGTCGATCGTGCACTCTGGTGGGACGGCCGGCACTACCCCGCCGGCGTCGCCCGCCAGAGCGACCTGGCCGTGATCACCAACACCAACAACGGCTTTGGTTACCGCCACGATTCGATCAGCGATTCCCCGGCCAGTCCTGTCCTGCTGACCGGCACGGGCGACGGCATCCTCGACATCGACGGCATCATCGAAACGAGCACCGACGTAGACGCCTACGCCCTGGACCTGGGCACCGGCATGGCGGAGTTCACCCTCTCGGTCGACCCGCTCGACGCGATGCTCGACGCGAGCCTGAAGGTGTACAGCCTGGCCGGCGGCGGGGCGAGCCTGATCGCCTCGGCCGCGACCGCATCGCTCGGCGAGTTCCTCAGCGTCAACATCACCCAGCCGGGCCGGTACGTCGTCGCCGTCGAGAGCGCCGGCGACTACTTCGACATCGGGCAGTACAACCTCTACGGCGAGTTTACCCCCGGCACCACGACGCAGGTCGCACCCGCCACCGATTTGGCCGCCACAACCGACTTCCTCAACGGCGTGCAGCTCCTCTGGACCGACAACAGCACGACGGAGACCGGCTTTCGCATTGAACGGAGCATCGACGAGGTGAACTGGTCGACTCTGGGTACAGTCGGCGCCGGCACGACGTCCTACTTCGATGCCAACATCAACCCGGTCAGCACATACTTCTACCGCATCGTGACGACGGCCGCCGCCGGCGACGCCGTGCCCAGCGCCACCGCCCGCGTACGCACGCCCACGCCGGCCCCGACGGCGGTGCCGTCGGCCACGGCACTCAACTACGACGAAGTGCAGGTGAGCTGGCCTCAGCAGACCGGCTTCTCCAAGCTCATGCTCGAGCGGCGTGTCGTCGGCTCGGACGTATGGCAGGAGGCCTACACCTTTACCGCGCAGACGAGCTTCACCGACCGCGGCCTGACCCCGGAGACGACCTACGAGTACCGGCTGGTCAGCTTCGTCTACGGTGCCTTCTCCGACGGCGGCCCGGTGAGCACGCCCGTCACCACCGACGAAGTGCTCCCGCCGGTAATGCCCACGAACGTCTCGGCTGTCGCCACCAGCCTCTACTCCGCCACCGTTACATGGTCCGACGTGCCGAACGAGGAGCGGTACCTCGTGCAGCAGTCGAGCGACGGCACCAACTGGACGACCGTCTACACCCGCAACAAGAACGTCACGAACGCCTTCTTCAGCGGCCTGACGCCCGAGGCGACCTACTTCTTCCGCGTGGTGGCCGAGAACCCCGCCGGGCAGACAGCAAGTGCCACGGTATCACTGACAATGCCGGCCAACAGCATTCCGGCCAAGCCGACGGGCCTGTTCGTCGAAGAAGCCGACGGCGACTACATCGGCGTGTCGTGGGATTACCCCACGCTGGGCAACGTGACCGAGTGGACCGTGCAGATGTTCATGTACGACCAGTACTACGACGACCAGTACTGGCAGACCGTGGCGGTTGTCGAGGACCCGTTCGTCGCCCTGCAACTGCAGCTCGGCTCGACCGAGCAACTGCGTGTCATTGCCAGCAATGAGCTTGGCAGCAGCCCGCCCAGCGACGCGCTCATTATCAACGCCCCGCCGCCGACTCCGTACAACCTGGTCGCCTCCGTCAATGCGACGGGCGACGTGGTGCTGACCTGGTCGGACGGGTGGGCCGAGGTCGGGTACTCCGTCGAGCGTCGCGTCGTCGGGGCCCCGGGCTGGTTCAACGTAATCGGCACGACGCCGCAGAACGTGACGACCTACACCGACACGAATGCCGCACCGTCGACGACCTACGAGTACCGCATCGTCGCCAACGGCATCGACTGGCCGAGCCAGCCGGGCAACGTGGTCACCGTCACGACTTCCGGCATGGTCAGCCAGCCGCCGGCGGCGACGTTCGCCGAATACGACGACGTCTTCCTGACCTATAACGACCGGTACAACGTGCTGGTGATCTGGTCTGACGTGCAGAACGAGGCCGGCTATAAGGTCGAGCGGCGCATTGCCGGGTCGACGACCTGGACCCCACTTGCGACCCTCGCCGAGCCGGGCCGTACGTATTACGACGACGCGACGGCCCTGCAGGGCACGAGCTACGAGTACCGGGTGGCCGCCTACAACGCCGCGGGCGATGCCCCGTGGGCCGAGGCCGGGCAGGTCAACACGCCGCCGGTCACGCCGATCACGGGTCTGACCGCCGCAATCGCTCAGGAGGGCCTGATCATCACGTGGAACCCGGGCTTCGGCACGCAGACACGCGTCGAGGTGAGCGTGGCCGGCGGGGCCTTCACCGAGTTCGCGGACCTGCTGGGCGACGCCACGGAGGTCGAGTACTTCGACATTGCCCCGGGGACGACTTATGCATTCCGTGCGATCGTCAGCAACCCGGTGAACACGGCCGCGGCAAGCAATGTGGCAACGGTGCTGACCGTTCCGGCCACCCCGACGGGCTTGGCCGCGTCGGCCACTTCGCCCACGACCATCCTGCTGAGCTGGTCCGACGTCACCGGCGAGAGCGGGTACCAGCTCGAACGCTCGGCGGACGGCTTGAACAACTGGAGCCTGCTCGCCACCGTCGCGGCGAACGGCACGAGCTACGAAGACGTCGTATCCCCCGAAGCGACCTGGCACTATCGCGTCCGTGCGGCCAACGCCTCGGGGGCGTCCGCCTACTCGGCCGTCGTCAGTGCCACCACGCCGCCGGACCAACCGGCGATCTACGCATACCAGCAGGTGAACGGCCTGGTGACGTTCGAGGCCGAGCACTACGACGCAATTGTCGCCGGCTCGACCGACGCCTGGAGCCTCATCACACATAGCAGTGCCTCGAGCGGCGAAGGGATGTTCTCCGGCCCGGACAACGGCACGACCCTCGACGGCAGCAACGCCCAGGTGAACAGCCCGCGGCTGGACTACCGCGTGACGTTCACCTCGGCCGGGACGCACTACGTGTGGGTCCGTGGTCGGGCCGGCGGCAGCAGCCGCGGTTCCAGCGACACCGTCCACGTCGGCCTCGACGGCGTACTGTTGGCGAGTTCCGACCGCATGAGCGGCTTCCAGACGAGCTTCAGCTGGCGCAAGAGCACCATGGACAGGGCCCGGGCCACGATCGTGATTCCCGCGGCCGGCACGTACACCATCAACCTGTGGATGCGTGAAGACGGCTTCGTGGCCGACAAGGTGCTGCTGACGACCAGCAGCGGCTACAACCCGAGTGGCACCGGCCCGGCCGAGAGCGCCCGTGTGCCGGTACCGGCCGCGGCCGCCCTGCCGGAAAGTCCCCTGCCGGAATCGTCCCAGCCGGAGACCCGCTTGCCCGCCAACCCCTTCGAGAGCCGGCGGCCGGGGCTCGTCGCGCTGCCGTCGGCGGCCGGGCTCTTCTCGAACCGCGCCATCGACGTGGAGGAGAACCTGCTGGCCTGAGGCCGGCGTCGGAACATCCGGCCACGCAAACCGGGCCGTCGCGCGACACCGTCGCGGGGCGGCCCGGTCCGTTCAGCCGGGCAGGCCGATGCCGCTGGGCACGACGCCGTGCCTCGACAGCAACGCCGCGACTTGCGGGGCACCCCGGCCGGTGGCCCAGTCGAGGCCGTTCCGCCCGCCCGCGTCCGTCGCGTGGACGTCGGCCCCGGCGTCGATCAGCAACTGCGCGCACGCCGCCGAGTCGTCCGACTGGCTGGCGCACCAGATCAGCGGGGTGAAGCCGTGGTACGTCGCCGCGGCCCGGGCGTTGCGGCCGTCGACCGCCGCACCGCGGTCCAGCAGCAGCCGCACGACGTTTGCCTGCTTCTCGGCGGCCCAGTGCAGCGGCTTGCCGCCGTACAGGCCGATCTCGTCGGCGTTCACCTCGGCCCCGGCGTCCAGCAGCAGCCGGCAGACGTTCGTGTGCCCGTTATGCGCTGCCCAGTGCAGCGGCGTCTCCCCCACCACGCCCCGCCGGTGCACCGCAAGCGGGTCAAGCGCCAGGTGCTTCGCGACGACGTCGGCCCAACCCTCGCGGGCGGCGTTGTTCACATCGATGCCCAGCCCGTAGCCCGGCGGCCAGTCCTGTTTCGGCATCTCGTGCAGCAGGTAGTGCACCACGGCCGGGTGCTTGCCCCACGCCGCGTGCATGACGGCCGGGTAGCCCCAGCGGGCGTTGTCGTCCGGGTCGGCACCACGTTCGATGAGCAGCTTCACCACGTCCAGCTGGCCCGCCGAGGCGGCGAGGCACAGCGGCGTCGGCCAGCCGCCCGTTTTGTGGGGGGAGCCGTCGGCGTCGGTCGTCCGCTGCCGCACGGCGACGAGACCGGGCTCGGCGTCGAGGGCGGCGCGAACGGCCTGAACGTCCCCGGCCTGCACGTCGCGGAAGAAGGCTTGGGCCATCGCCGGAGGGTAAAGGAGCGAGGGGCGGGCGTCGAATGGAGCGGGCAGCGCCCCCCCGGTTGCAGATAGGCCAGCTCGGTTCGTCAAGCCCGGTCCTGCCATGCCTGCGGGTTGCGGGCGGCATGGGTCACGGCGATGACGTGCACGTAAGTCGGCATCAGGCGGTAGTGCAGTTGGTAAGGAAAACGCCGCGTGGACGCCCTACGGACGTCGTTGAGGACGAGCGGGAAGGATTTGGGCCGCTGCGAGATCCGGGTAATCGTCTCGTCGAGCGCCAGCAGGAACGCGCGCCCGAGCTCTTCCTGCGCCTGCTCATACCACTGGACAATGCCGCGCACGTCAGCCTCTGCAAGCGGGGCCAGGATGACGGGCGTCGACGCGGGCATCTCTATTTCGCCGGGCTGCCCGGGAATTCTCGTTGGAGGTCCGCCTTGACGTCCTGCCAAGACCGGCCGGGGTCGGGGTCGGCCTCGACGTCGCGGACGCGCTGCTCGAGGAACGCCTTGAAGTCGGGCGTAAGCTCTCCGACCTCCGAATCGGCGGGGTCTTTGATGACGAGGCTGTCGTAGATCGCGTCCGCCAGCGCGAGCCGCTCTTGGGGGCTCATGTCCAGCGTGTCCTTGAGCGTCACTTTCGCCACGGCCGTACCTCCTGAATGCCTGATGCTACGCCAGCATCATGCCCGGGTCTTCGAGCATGCCCTTGAGCGTCGTGAGGAACCGGGCCGCGTCCGCGCCGTCGACCACGCGGTGGTCGGCGGACAGCGTCACGGTCATCGTGGTGCGGGCGACGATGTTGCCGGCTTCGTCCACCACGGGCCGCTTGGCCGCGGTGCCGATGGCCAGGATGCCCACCTCCGGCGGGTTGATGATGGCCGAGAACTCCCGCATGCCCATCGTGCCCAGGTTGCTGACGGTGAACGTCGCGCCGCTCATCTCCTCGCGCTTGAGCTTCTGCTTGCGGGCGCGGTCCACCAGGTCGGCGGAGCGCACGCGGATCTCCTTGAATCCCATCTGGTCCACGTGGCGGAGCACCGGCACGATCAGCCCGTCGGGCAACGCCACCGCCATGCCGAGGTTCACGTCGCCGTGGCGGGTGATGGTCGTGCCGTTGAACGTGCTGTTGAGCACCGGGTGCGTCTTGAGTGCGCATGCCACGGCCTTGGCGACGACGTCGCCGATGCTGATGCGGATGCCCTCGCTCTTCTCGTAGGCGGCGATGAGCTTCTGGCGAAGCGCGTTGGCCGCCTCCATGTCGATGTCGATCGTCTCGTAGAAGTGCGGGACGTTCTGCTTGCTGGCCTGCAGCGCCTTGGCGATGGCCTGGCGCATCTTGGAGAGCTCGACCTGCTCCGTCTGGCCGCTGGGGACACGGGCCGGGAGCTGCACGGCCGGCTTGGGGGCCTGGCCGGTGGTGGCTGCGGCGGGCTTGGCTTGGGCTGCTGCGGAGGTGCCACCCTGCTTGGCACCGCCGGCGTCGATGAATGCCAGCACGTCCTTCTGCACGATTCGGCCGCCGGGGCCGGTGCCGTCGATGCGGGCGATGTCGATGCCTTCGTTCTCTGCCATGCGGCGGGCCAGCGGGCTGGCCTTCACGCGGCCGCCTTCACCACTGCCGCCGTCCCCACCGCCGGCCCCACCGCCGGCCGTAGCGGTCTGCGTGCCGTTGGCGGCGGGCATGGGCATCTCGGTCTGGCTCGGGCCGCCGTAGTCCCCGGCGACGGTGTGGCGTGTCTGCCCGCCCTCGGCACCGGCTTTCTGCGAGGCCTTCAGGTCGGCCGGCTCGTTGGAGGGGTGGCTCTCCTTCCCGCCGGGGGCACCCTCTTCCCCTTCGGCCGTGGCCGCCGGCGCCTTTGCCTCGGCCCCACCACCGTCGGCCCCACCACCGCCAGCTTGGCTGCCGCCGGCCGCCTGCTTCTTGCCGGTTGCGGCACCGCCGGACTTCACCTGCTCGACGTCCTCGCCCTCCAGCGCCAGGATCGCGATCGGCTCGCCTACACCGATCTTATCTCCCTCCTGCGCCAGGATACTGGCGATCACGCCGTCCTCGCCGGCCTCCATCTCCATGTTGGCCTTGTCGGTCTCGACCTCGGCGACGATGTCCCCCTCGGATACCTCGTCGCCTTCCTTCTTGAGCCACTTGATGAGCGTCCCCTCGGTCATCGTGTCCGAGAGCTGGGGCATGGTGATCTGGCCGGGCATGGGTGGTTTCCTGAGTTGCTGGTTGTGGGTTGCTCGTTGCTGGTCTTACTTCCCGGCTGGCTCCACTAGCAACCAGCAACTGGCAACCAGCAACTTCAAGTGCTCACGCTGAGACGTAGCAGACTTCCTTTACCGCCGCCACGATCTCGTCGATCTGCGGCATCATCGCCTCTTCCTGGTAGTGGTTGTACGGCACCGGGTGTTCGTCGCTGGCCAGGCGCTTGATCGGGGCGTCCAGGTCGTCGAACACCTCGTCGTAGATCTTCGCCTTGATGCCGGCGCCCATGCCGCAGTAGTCGTAGTCCTCGTCCACGATCACGCAGCGGTGGGTCTTCTTGATGCTTTGGACGATCGTCTCGGTGTCCAGCGGCCGCAGCGTCCAGACGTTGATCAGCTCCACGTCGATGCCCTCGGCCACGAGCTTCTCGACTGCCGGCCGCACCCGCCGGGCCAGCGTCTTGGAGTAGCTCACCACCGTCACGTCCGCCCCTTCGCGTTCGACGTGGCACTTGCCCAGGGGCAGGTAGTACTCCCCATCCGGCACCTCGCCGCGGTCGCCGAGCATGATCTCACTTTCGAGGAACAGGCAAGGGTCGTTGCTGCGGATGCAGCTCTTTAAGAGCCCCTTGGCGTCCCACGGCGAACTCGGGGCGACGACGACGAGGCCCGGGATGCGGGCGTAGAGCGTCTCGACGCGGTGGGAGTGGGTCGCGCCCAGCTGGTGGGCGATGCCGTTGCCGCCGCGGAAGGTGACGGGCACCTGGAACTGCCCGCCGGACATGTACCGCATGTTGGGTGCGTTGTTGATGATCTGGTCGGCGCAGACGAGGGTGAAGGACCAGCTCATGAACTCGATGATCGGGCGAAGCCCGCAGGTGGCCGCCCCGATGCCCAGGCCGGCGAAGGCCGCCTCGGAGATGGGGGTGTCGAAGATCCGCCTGGGCCCGAATTTCTCGAGCATGCCCTCGGAGACTTTGTAGGCGCCGTTGTACTCGGCGACTTCCTCGCCCATGAGGAAGACGCCGTCGTCCCGTTCCATCTCCTCGGTCATGGCCTGACGGAGGGCTTCGCGTAGTTGAATCTCGGGCATAGGGTTCGTGGGGTTCGTGGGGTTCGTGGGGTTCGTGGGGTTCGTGGTCCGTTGGTTGAGAAGTCTTCGGTCGCCAGTCTTCGGTCGCCAGTCTTTGGTCGTCAGGCGTCTGTCGATCGTGGCCTGATGGGCCATGATCAACATCCCGGCCCGCGGTTCCAGTCCCGGCCCGCCGCGACCTGCCGCCCGATTCTACGCGATCCCCCGACGGTCCAACATGGCGCGACCGCTAGGGAGGCAGGAGGCGGAATGAGCAATGAGCAAGAAACCAATGCCCCATGAAGCCGCAAGCCCACAACCTCCGACCGGCCAGGCCGCCTCTGGTCATTCGCCTGCTGCCTGACCGCTGCTCCCTAACCTGGTCATTGGTTCCCTGGGATTTGGTCATTCCCTGTTGCCTGTTGCCTGCTCCCTGCTGCCTCCCCTGCTCCCTGCCCCCTGCTACTGACGAGAGTATTATCACCCCCCGGGCCTCCCAGCACCGCGGCGGGGGGCTCGGCGGCGGTTGTCGGACCGGGGAACGTCCGATCCGACGTGAGTTTCGGAGTTTCCTACGCGCTGCGAGGAGTATTCGACGCGTAGCGAGAAGCTTTCTACGCGTAGCGAGAAGCTTCCTACGCGTAGCGAGAAGCATTTCCCGCGTAGCCAGGAGCGTTCCACGCGTAGTGAGGAGCTTTCTACGCGGAGCGGGGAGCAGCTTCCGCCGGCGAGGATGCGGTCTTCCTGAGACACAAAGGCACAAAGGCGCGAAGACACCAAGCCTCGGCCGCTGCGTCGATTCCACAGAAGCGGCCGACGCCCTCGGGCCGGCTCTTGCCCTCAACCGCTTGTTCCTTCGCTGCCTTGATCCCGGAGTTGCTCTCTGCCCTCCGTAAAATCCTCAACCCTTCTAAGATTAACGTTAAACCGCATCGGGTTGTATCATGCCGGCGTGCAGCGTAGTCCGGGCCGGGCCGGGCCGTCGGGTGTGGTTTGCTGACCTTTACGCGTGGAGCTTTGCCGTGAGCACGACCCCTGTTTCGCCTGATCGGACGTTGACCGACATACCGCCTGCCGACCCCGGGTCGCGCGGGCTGACGGAGGACGTCCTCCTCCTCGACCACGCCACGCACTTCGAGGCCCGGGGCCAGATCTCGGGGCGGGTGCTCGTTGCCCACACCGAGGCCGACCGCGCGTTGCAGGCGGCCGTCGACTTCATCGCCGTCGGCGGGCCCGGGACGGTTTACCTCTCCCGCGGCAACTTCCCCCTGAGGCAGCCCGTCGTGCTGCCGTCTCACGTTACGCTCGCCGGTACCGGACGGGGAACGCGGCTTGTCGTGACGGACGACAACCCGCAAGGCATCGGCCTCCTGGTTGAAGGTGCCGACCGCGTGGTCGTGCGCGACCTTCTCGTCGTGTCGCAGACCCCCGGGCACGGCGTCGCCGGCGTCGTGGTCGACCGCGCCGGGCAGCCGAGGCTCACGCACGTCGAGGCTGTCGGCTTCGGGTGGTACGGCATCTGGGTTCGCAACGAGTGCTTCCTGCCGGTCGTCGAGAATTGCACCGCCGCCGACAACGGCGTGGCGAACTTCATCGTCGACACCCACCACCGCGGGCCCAGGGGTAACTTCCCGCCGATTACCATCATCAACTGCACAGCCGTCGCCGGCGGCGTCGGGTTCGAGATCCACAAGAGCACGGTCGTCAACGTCATCGCCTGCACTGTTTACCAATCGAGCGGGTCGGGCTTCCACATCCACAACTGGAGTTGCAGCGTGCTGTTGTCCGGCTGCCGGACCTTCCAGGTCGCCGGGCACGCGCTCGTCGCGGAGGTCTCGCACGAACTGAACCTCACCGGCAACGTCTTCTGCTGGCACGAGAAGGACGGGCTCATCATCCGCGACTGCGCATGGGGCGTGATCACCGGCAACGAGGTCATCGACTCCGGCAGCATCAACCCCGGCGGGCCTGACGAGACGTTCCTCATCAGCGACCTGCCGCCCGGCACGCCGGTCGGCTGCGCCATCAGCCTGCATCACGTCCGCGGGTTTGCGATCACCGGCAACACGCTCTTCAACTGGCCGCAGGGCCGCAAGCTCGACAACGCCGTCGTCGAGGACGATGCGTGTCATGAAAACAGCATCGCCGGGAACGTGATCAACTACGTCGGCGACGAGGCGATCGTCACGCCGGCCGGGCGGAGCACGATCAACGGCAACGTCGTCCAGGGGCCGGTGCCGTTCCAGGGCCCTGCGGACCGCAAGTGGATCCAGACGTACCAGCCGGAACTCACCCGCCGGTTCATCGACAGGAGCCTGCACCTTCGCGACCCGGACGAACCAGCCCCGTAAGCCCGGCCGACGGCAGCCGCATGCCCGCCGGCCAAAATCCATCCCGGCCCGAACCCGCGAAAACGCCAACGTACCGGGATGGGCGTTGCCGGTGGAAGGAGCTCTTGTCCGAGGCAAAGCCCGCCTCACCCGCCGAGACGCATGATCGGTTTGACGGCTGCATCGCCCGACGGGCGTGGCAGGATTCAAGGCAGAAGGGTAGGCCGAGACGCGCAGCTGATGATGCTGGCCGCAACATGCCCGACCTCGAGCCGGGGCCCGCCGCAGGCGGCGGCTTCAGTCGGCAGCTTCAGTAGGCGGCTTCAGGCGACGGCGACTTCGGCGGCGGTCGCGGCGGTGCTCGGCTGGCCGGTCACCGGGCCCTGGCGTTCCGGGAGGATCTGCGTGCCGTGGCCCGGGGGCACGGCGGTCATGCTGCCGGCGGTCGGGCCTAAGGCGCGGAGCTTGCGCATCGCCGAGTTGCTGGGCATGAACCCGCCGTACGCCTGGTGGATCGGGTCGACGGTCACGAACGCCTTCTGGTCGTAACCCCACACCGTCCGAAGAAGCAGTTTGGCCCGCTTGCGTTTTGCGACGATGAACAGCACCGGCATCGACCCCTCCCGGCCGCTGCCGTGCATCAGCGTGACGCCGAAGCCGTCTTCGCGGAGCTTCTCGGTGATGTCATACCCGTGCGTCTTGCTGATGACCCGCGCCACGACCCACCCGCTGGCGATCATCCGCTCCAGCGTCATGCCCAGCAGCGTGCCGGCGGCGAAGCCCGAGGCGTAGCCGAAGATCGTCCAGTAGCTCTCGCCGACCGTGCTGATCGCCGCGGCGATCGCCGTGATAAACACCCCCGCCTCGACGAACCCCAGCGCCGCGGCGATGAACCGCCGGCCGTTGACCGTGTAGATGACACGCAGCGTCCCGATCGTCACGTCCGTGACGCGACAGGCAAAGATGAACAGCGCCGCCAGGTAGACGTTCTCCAACATCGCACCACCCAAAAACCCGACAAAGCCGGCCGGTCCGTGGCGGCCGATGCACGCTTCGGCCCTTCCTTCATACGCCCGCAAACCAGCCCGGATCGTAACGGCGCCGTACAACACGTCGACAGGCGGCGGCCCATCAAATCAGGAAGAAATCCGCACCGGCCCGGCCACCGCACGCTTCCCGCCGAACGCGCCTGGCGCCCGGCCCTCACCTGCCGCCTGGCCTTCGACTATCATCGGGTGACATGCGAATCCTCCTCGCCAACCCGCGTGGCTTTTGTGCCGGCGTCAACATGGCCATCGAGTGCGTGAACCAGGTGCTCGCCGCCAAGGGGCCGCCCGTCTTCGTCTACCACGAAATCGTGCACAACAAGCACGTCGTCAACGACTTCCGCGACCGCGGCGTCGTCTTCGTCGAGGACGTCGCCGACGTGCCGGTCGGGCAGCTGGTCGTCTTTTCCGCCCACGGCGTCAGCCCGGCCGTGCGGGCCGCGGCCAAGGCCCGGGACCTGCAGGTAGTCGACGCCACCTGCCCGCTGGTCACCAAGGTGCACGCCGAGGTCATCCGCTACGCCCGCGACGGGTATCACATCCTGTTCATCGGGCACCGCAACCACCAGGAGGCCGTCGGCACCACCGGCGAGGCCCCTGGGAAGATCACCATCGTCGAGACGCCCGAGGAAGTCGCCGCCCTGCCCTTCACCGCGGCCGACAAGCTCGCCTACGTCACGCAGACGACCCTCTCGGTCAGCGAGGCGCAGCGCGTCATCGATGCGCTCAAGGCCCGCTTCCCGAAGATCCACCAGCCGCCCAAGGAGGACATCTGCTACGCCACCACCAACCGCCAGGAGGCCGTCAGCGTCCTCTCGCCGGAGGTGGACCTGGTCCTGGTCGTCGGAAGCAAGAACAGCAGCAACAGCAACCGCCTGGTGGACCGCGCGATCGAACTGGGCACGCCCGGCCACCTGATCGACGACGCGTCGGAGATCCAGCCGGCCTGGTTCCAGGGCGTGAACACCGTGCTCATCACCGCCGGGGCCAGCGCGCCCGAGCACCTGGTGCAGGAACTGGTCGAACGCCTGCAGGCGATGTTCGGCGGGCACGTCGAGACGCGCACGCTGGTGGAGGAAGAGATCACCTTCAACCTGCCCAAGAGCGCCCGCAGCCTGGCCGTGGTGCGGGGCTGAGTGCCCGCCGTGCCGGACGCTGCCGAGCAAAAACTTCCGAAAGAGGAGCCGGCGTTCACGCCCGCGTCGCTGGCTACGTTGGTCGGCGTGCCCGTGCTGCTGGGGGTCTTTCTTCGCTCGAGTTACGACGGCGTCGCGCGGGCCGTGCTCTGGTACGCCGCCCCGGCCGCGGCTTTGGTCCTGCTGGCGGTCTGCCTGCTGGCCCGGCGGCGCGGGCGGGTGCGCCTGCTGGGTGAGCTGCTGCTGCCGACGGCCATGCTCGCGGCCGTCGCGGCGATGCTGGCCTGGAACCGCCTGCACCACTGGCTCAAGGACGCGCAGGGGTTGAACCACGAGGTCTTCCGCCCGGCGTTCGACCGGCCGTGGGCACCACTTTACGCGCGCGTCGGCGACAGCCCCCCGGCGGCGTGGGCCGGGGTGATCCTGGCGACTGCCGTGGCCGTGGCTGCCGTGTCCCGCTGGCCTGTGCACCGCCGGCCGACGGTCGGCCGATGGTCGGCGGCGGCGTGCGGGTTTGTGGCGTTGGCGGCGATCTTTGCAGCTTCGGAGCGCACGGCCGAGGGCGCGGTTCGGCTCACGAGCCACACCCCGCACCACGACCTGTTCCTGCAGGACCGCCCGCACTTCGCCGGGCTCGCCGACGTGCTGCCGAACTACGTCCAACGGATGCCGCAACTGCAATGGTTCGGGGCCCACTACCCGCCGGGCAACCTGCTGCTGCTCTGGGCGGAGCGGAACTGGGGCATCACCGGGGCCGTCTGGTGGCTGAGCGTCGGTGGCACGGCGGCCGGGGTGTTCTTCGTGCTGCTGATCGGCCGGGACCTGGGCTTCTCGCCCGCCCAGCGCAACGCGTCGGGGCTGCTTTACCTGTCGACCGGCGGCCTGCTGACCTACGCGACGATCAACACGACGGCCCTGCTGGCCTTGCCGGCGGCTGCGGCGGCGTGGTGCTTCCTGCGGGCGGCCGGCGGCACTACGCGAACCCCAGCGCGGGTCGCTCGGGGGTACGGCAGGAAAGGGGACATCAGGTGCATTGGCTTCGGCGTCGGGCTCGGGTTCGTGATGGCGCTTTTTGCTATGCTCTCGTTCAGCGTGACGGTTTTCGGGCTGCTGCTGGCGGTCTGGGGGGTGGCGGGGGTGCTAAGCGGGCGGCTCTCCGCAGCCGCGGTGCTGCAGGCGGTCGGCGTGTCGCTGGCGACGTTCGTGCTGCTGCTGGCCGGGCTCTGGTCGGGCACGGGGTTCAACTGGCTGGCGAGCCTGCACACGGCCGTGACGGCGCACGACGCGCAACAGGCCGGCAGCGCGTTTGCCCACCCGCTGCGGTGGTTCGTGCGCAGCTCGGGGAACCTGCTGGCGTACGGGGTTTCGGTGTTGCCGGTGGCGGTGCTGGCCGCGGCCGCGGCCGCACGCGCGCGTCTGCAGTGGAGGCAGGACGCCGCCCTGTCCGTCGCGGCCGTCGCGACGCTGGTGTTCGTGAGCTTCAGCGGGCTGTTCTACATGGAGACGGAACGGGTGTTCGCCTTCTTCACCCCGGTGCTGGCCGTGGCCGGCGGGGGTTTGCTCGGCGGCCGGTTCTGCCAGCCCGGAAACCCGCACGTGGTGCGGCTCTACGCAGTGACCGCACTCATTCTGGCGGCGACGGCGGAATTGCTCCTCCTGCACCACCTGTAAACGCCACAAGAGCCGCCTTGCAAGCGGGCACCCAAGCCGCGTGGACAGCCCAGGCCGCGAGCGGTACGCCAGTTGACTGTCCGGTGCCCAAGCCTGCGCCGTTTCCACTTCGACCGATCCCGGTAGTTGCGCCTCTTTTCGCCGCCGGCATGATTTACGTCACGCAAGGGCTGCTTAACCGGCTCGAGAACGAGGCGCAACCGTCGGCAATGCACCGGCCGGGCTTGCCTCCATGGCCGGGAAACTCCTCCTGCTCAACTCCAGCCGAGACCATGAACGCCAGGCGGAAGCGATGCTGGACGTGATGCGCACCTTGCACGACGCCGGCGGGCAGCACCTGCCTGCGGTTTTCAGCTCTCAACCTGCTTCAGAGAATCGCGTCGACGGCCTGCAGAAGGCGGTGAGTGACCGCGTCGGCAGGCATGCTTCAGGCCCGCCATCAACAGACCGCCATCAACAGGCCGCGATCAACAGACCGGCCATACCGTTCGAGCCGCGTCACACCACCCCTTCGCGAACGCAGAACCGGGCTGGGACGGTTCACACTTCGATGCCTTCCTTGACCAGCATCTCCTCGACGGCCTCTTCGACTTCCGCTTCCTTCAGCACACCGATCTCCTGCAGCGCCAAGAGCGCGGCCTTCTGCTCGGCCATTTTCTTGTTCGGGCCCCAGGCACTGGGGAAGCGTCGGCCCTCGACGGTAACGCAGACCTCGAAGCACTTGCTGTGGTCCGGGCCCTTTTCGTCGAGCAGCTCGTACATCGGGGTGCCGTGCAGCTCACGTTGGGCGGCCTGCTGGAGCAGGGCCTTGTAATTGTGGGCGTGAATGTTGTCGTTGATCGGGGCGATCTGCGGGACCATCGTGCGGACGATGTACGCGCGGGCCGCCTCGTAACCGCCGTCGATGAAGATGGCCGCGACGATGCTCTCGTAAACTGCCGCGGCCAGGCTCTTGGGCAGACCCTGTCGGCCGAGGATGCCCTTGCCGGTAATCAACAGGTCGGCCAGGCCCGTCTCGATGGCGACGTCGGCGCAGGTGCTGCGGCTGACGACGGCACTCTTGACCTTCGTCAGGTCCCCCTCGGGGTAGCTGGGGTACTGGCGGTAGAGCTCGTCACAGACGACCAGGTCGAGGACGGCGTCGCCGAGGAACTCCATGCGTTCGTTGCTCTGAAGGCGATCGTCGGCCACGGAGGCGTGAGTGAGGGCCTCCTTGAGCAGCTTTTCGTCCTTGAAGGTGTAGCCGAGGACGTTCTGGGCGTCTTGCTTCAGGTTGTCGGTCACGTGTGCAGACCCTTAAAAATTGGCCGCCCGACGCGGAAATGGCCACCTGCACCATTCCACGCCAGTCATCCGTGCGTGAACCAGTGCCACCGCAGGCCACTTGCCGGAGGATCCCGACGCGTGAGCCACAGTCGACGCGAGGCGGCGTGCGCTTCGAACGAAGGCCCGGGCCTATGCAAAGCCGGGGCCCGCAGTGACCTTAACCCGGGCAGGGTCAGGGCTTGCATGCCCGGTCGGAAGCCGGCTCGTGACGGGCGGCCGTGCGGGTCAGAGGCTTTGCTTACGGACGAAAAACCGCATTCAAAGCCGGTGACCGGCGAAAGCCGGCGTGCACGACGCCCCGATGCCGGGAGCGGGCGAACACCTCGACGACGGACGGCCGGTGTTCGTCGGCGGCACAAAACCGCCTAAGAAAAACCGAACTGTCGAGTCTCGGGAAGTTTAGCCGCCTCCAATCGCCCCTACCACCCTTTTTGAACCTCAAACCGACAAATCAGCCATGAAATCTCGCGATATGCTGGAACGACGCGAAGGACCCTGCTATCTTCCCCGACTTCCACCTGACGCCAGAGCCAGCAAGCCGGGCGAATCGGGCACGGGCACGGTGGCTCAACCCTAGAGCAGCCCAGGCACAAGGATACGAACATGCATTACCCACGACGAATCAGCAAAGTGAAGCGCGCCCGCAAAGTCGGCTTCCGCGCACGGATGCGGACCCGCCACGGCCGCCGGATCATCAACGCCAAGCGCCGCCTCGGCCGCAAGGTGCAGATCGTCTAGGCGCTGACTTGCATACAGACCAATCCGGGAGCCGGCGGACTGCCTCCGCCGGCTCTTTCGTCTGCGCATCGGGCAATCCGGCGGCAGGATGCAACAGCCCCACCCGCATCAGCATCCGGAACAAACCGCCCCGTCCTGTTCGAAGGTTCGCATCAGCCCGTCCTTCCAGCGCTTCTGCAGGTATGGGTAGCCGTGCGTGGCCTGCGGGGGCCGTGCGGCGTGCCGGCCGACTGGGCACTTCATGCTCTACGCCTTGGTGAGCCCTTCAAGCCGAAGATCAGGCCCAACGGCAGGAGATCCCAAACCCGCCTTCGGCCGATGGCTCCGCTCCGGCCTGCCTTTGTGCCGCCGCCAGAACCTGCTCGACTTCCAGCCAGTTCAGGCAGCTGGTATGGGCACATCGTCGGCTCAGGCACGGGCTGCACGGCAGGGGCAGGCGGAGCACCGCATCCGACCGCCCGTACGGGCCTGTGCGGGCAGGGTCCGTCGGCCCGAAGAGTGCCACCAATGGCCGGCCTAACGCCGCGGCGATGTGCATCGGGCCCGAATCATTGCTGATGACCAGGTCCGCCAAACTGATGACCGCCGCGAGTTGCCGCACGCCCGTCCTGCCGGCCAGGTTCAACGCCTCGCCGAAGACATCGCCCATTGCCAGCACGTCGCCCGCGCCGCCGACGACCGACGCAAGCCCCAGACGCTGACGCAACGGCTCGACCAGCTGCGCAAACCGGTCGGCGGGCCAGCGCTTCGTCGCCCAGTTCGTGCCGGGCAGCAGCAGCGCGAAAGGGCCCGTACCGCCCAGCAGCCGGCGGGCCTCGGCCAACTCCGCGGCGGTGAGGGCCAGGCCAAAATCAGGCGGCGAAGCCTCGCAGCCTACGGCACGGGCGATGTCCAGCAGCTTCACCACGGCGTGGCGGTCGCGGGAGCGGGTCTCCACGGCGTGCGTGTAGAACAGCCGGCCGAACTCCCGCGCGTCCGCCGGGCCGACGACCACACCACGCGTCGTGGACGCAAGGTAGGCACTACGCAGCAAACCTTGCAAGTCCAGCACAAGCTCGTAACTGCCGGCCGACAACTGCTGCACCACCCCTGCCAGCGCTTCGCCCCGCGGCACGCTCCGCCAGAAGCCGGCAAGCTTCCGCCGGTCGAACAGCAGCACCTCGTCCAGCTCAGGCAACCCGGCTACCAGCGGCGCGAACCCTGGGTTGATCAGCCAGGTGATGTGCGCCCGCGGGAACCGCCGCCGCAGCAGCTTGAGCACCGGCACGGCGTGGACCACATCGCCCAGCGCGCTAGGCTTGATGATCAGGATGCGCGACGGATTGTCCGGCAGGCCCGGGAGCATTGGGCGGAGTATACGGCCAAAGCCTCAGGCGACTCGCGCAGACATCCGCCCGCAGCACAGGGCGATCGCCAGCGCATCAGCGACGTCCGGCGGTTGGGGCGGTGCGGCGAGGTTGAACTCCGCCTGAACGGCCCGCTGCATCTGGTGCTTGGCCGCGTGGCCGTGACCGGTCAGGCTCTGCTTGATTCGGTTTGCGGCAAGCTCCTTGAGTTCCACGCGTCTGCTGGCGATGCAATGCAGGATGACGCCGCGTGCGTGGGCCATCAGCACCGCCGTCTTCGGGTGGGCGTAGTGGCTGTAGACCTCCTCGACGGCGGCGACGTCCGGGTGAAACTCGTCGAGAATCTCACCCACTTCCCTGGAAAGCTCGACGAGCCGCTGCGCGATGCTGGTCTTGGCGTCGAGGCGAACGACGCCGGCGTCGAGCAGCGTGCCGCGCACGCCGTCCCACCCGATGACGCCGTAACCGGTGAGCCGCAGGCCGGGATCGATGCCGAGGATGATCATGACGTTTCGTACCGCGGGCCGATCAGCCCCGCCGCCACACGGTGCCCTGCGGCGTGTCCTCCAGCTGCACGTTCAGCGCGGCGAGGCGGTCGCGGATGGTGTCGGCCGTCTCGAAGTTCTTCGACTTCCTCGCCGCGGCACGCAGGTCGATCAGCAGCTGCATCAGGTCGTCGGTCAGCCCGTCCTGAACGGCCGGCGGGGCCGCGACGCGGAACAGGCCCAGCAGCAGGCCAAGGCGTTTCACGAGGCCCCCTGCCGCAGCGGCGTCACGCAGCCTGGCGGCGTCCGGTTGTTTTTCCAGCCCTGTCCGCTCGATGAAGCCGTTCACCTCCCCGGCCAACTCGTGCAGTACGCCGACGGCACCGGCCGTGTTGAAGTCGTCAGACATCGCGGCCATGAAGCGGCCCTCGAGGTGCTCGACCGCGTCCTTCAACTCGGCGTCGGCGGGCGATGCCTCCACGGTGCTCTCCGGAACGCCCAGCCGTGACAGCCGCTCGAAGAGGCGCGTGAACGTGCCCAGCCCCTTGCCGGCGGCCTCGATGGTGCCTTCGGAGAAGTCGATCGGGCTTCGGTAGTGCGTCGCCAGGATCATGTACCGAAGCAGGTCGCCGCCGTGCTCGGCGATGAGGGCCTTGGCACTGACGACGTTGCCGAGCGAGCCGCTCATCTTTTCGTTTTTCACCTGGTCGCCGCGGAGCTTGGTGCGCATGCGGGTCAGGCCGTTGTGGAGCCAGTACTTGGCGAAGGGTTTGCCCGTGGCGGACTCGGACTGTGCCAGTTCGTTTTCGTGGTGCGGGAAGACCAGGTCAAGCCCGCCGCCGTGGATGTCAAAGGTGTCACCCAGGTACTTCATGCTCATGGCGGAGCACTCGATGTGCCAGCCGGGCCGGCCGGGTCCCCAGGGGCTGTCCCACGCGGGCTCGCCGGGTTTTGCGGCCTTCCAGAGGGCAAAGTCGGCGGGGCTCTTCTTGCCGGTGCCGGCCAGTTCGCGGCCGCCGGCCTCCTGCTCGTCGGGCCGACGCCCGCTCAGCTTGCCGTAGTCCTCGTCTTTACTTACATCAAACCACACGTTGCCCTCGGCCGCGTATGCCCGGCCCGCGTCGATCAGCCGCTGGCACAGCGCGATGATCTCGGGCATGTGCTCGCTGGCCCGCGGGAAGCGGTCGATGGTGTCGATACCCAGGTCGGCGAGCGTCTTGTGGTACTCGGCCTCGTACTGACGGGCGATGTCCTCGACGCTCCGGCCGGTCTGGTTGGCCTTGTCGATCAGCTTGTCGTCCACGTCCGTGATGTTGACGATCCACTCGACGCGGTACCCCGAAAAGAGCAGGAACCGCTTGATGGCATCGAAAATCAGCGGGCCGACGAGGTGCCCGATGTGCGTCTCCTTGTAGACCGTCGGCCCGCAGAGGTACATGCGGACGACACCCGGTTCGACGGGTTCGAAGATCTCTTTGGTTCTCGTAAGGGAGTTGTAGACACGCAAGGCCATGCCGGCATGTTATCCGCGGGCGGGTGAATTCCCACGCCCGCAAGTTGTAGCGCCGGCGTCAGGAGTTCTCAAGCTGGCAGCCCGGGTAGGAAGCACAGAGGGCGCAGGGATAAAGAGATCACAGAGGATAAGAGGTTGACTCGGTCGAAGCTGCAGGGACCTGTCCGGACACCTGTTTCGCCGCAGGCCCAAGGCCGCGCTCCTCGCGCTCGGAGAAGAAGCGTGGCCCAAGTGCACTGCCAGTCGCGTTTCTTACAGAAGCATCAACGTCGCGCGGGCTTGGCCTTACTTCTTCTCCATCGCGAACTTCAGGATCGCCTTGGTCAGGTCGCGGGCGGTTTGCGGGGCGTAGCCGATGATGCCGTCCACCGGCATCCCGACCATGCCCGTGGAAAGGTCCTCGGAGGAGAAGACGACGGCGAGCCGGCCGTCCAGCGTGATGCCACGCAACCGGCTGCCGCGGAGCGCACCGACGACCTCGCGGCGGGTGTGCAGGCGGTAATCGATCTTGTCGGCGTCGAGGTTGCTGCCGGTGAACAGCGCGTGGCTCATCGGCAGCGGAGTGTCGAGGCCCGAGCCGGCTTCGCCGAAGGCGCTGCGGAGCTTGCTCTGCACAGCGGCGGCGAATGTGCGGTCGCCGCCGGCGGCGTCGATCACCAGCAGCCCGCCGGCCTGCGCGTACGCGGCGAGTTCCCCGATCTGCTTGTCGGAAAGCGTGACATCACCCGTGCCGGTCAGGTGGGCGACCGGGTGCTGCTTCGGGTCAAGTTGGCTGGTTTCGACTGCCTCGACTTTCAAGTCCGCCTTGAGGTCGTTGTGGGCGACGGCCTGCATCTGGACCCAGCCGGCCGGCTCCGGGTTCCAGTTGCCTTCATACTTCACGCGGGCGACGGTGAGCTTTCCGGTCGTCTTGACTTCGGGCCGCTTGGCGAGCAGGTGGGTCGTACCCTTGACGTTGATGCCGGACTTGTCGACGGCGTACAGGTAGACGTTGGCCATCGCCTGGAAGCTCTCTTCGGCGCGGCTGGTGTCGCGCACCTGCCAGTCACGGGCGACGTCATTGGTGGCGATGAGCATCAGCTCGCGGGTGCCGTTGGAAAGGCCGTCGAAATCGACGGCGCGTCGGCCGCGGTCGCGGAACTGCTGCGCGGTGTAGATCGGGTGATCGGCCGGGAGGCGGCGGAACTTGTACTCGGGGAACATGCGTTCCCCCAGGGCCTTGAACCCGCGCTCGAAGGTGTTGCGGCGGCAGTCCGGGTTGGCCACGATCACGCCGCCCTCTTCGACGTACTGGCGGAGCTTGGCGACCTCCTCGTCGGTGAAGTTCAGTGCCTGATCGCCCGAGATGTAGAGGAGCGGCGCGTCGTGAAACTCGCGGACGTCGCGCTTAAGCTCGAGGACCTGCCAGTTGAGGTGGCGCTCCAGGTTGTCGCCGATGTAGCGGGTGACGTTCGCCAGGTCGCGGGGGCGCTGGTTCCAATTGCCCTCCTCCGCGTCGCCGCGGCGGCCGGGCAGGGTGTAATGTAGCTTGTTGGCGAGCACGGGTGCACGGCCGTAGCTGAGAAAGAGCAGGGCGAATGCGGTATCGACCTCATTGCCCCAGCTACCGTTGCCGTTCTGATTCTTGACGAGAAACTCGCTGCCCGTTTCGAACCAGTCCGTGTTGCCGATGTACTTCAAGCCGCTGGCGACGCCGACGCGTTCGATGCCGTAGATGGTGTAGAACTGGTGGTCCTTCCAGCCCTTGGTGAAGACTTTGTCGATATCTTTGGCGAGGAAGTTCAGCCCCTTCTGGATGGCGGGGTTGGTGACATTGCCGCGGCAGTTGACGCCCTGGTCCGCGTGGAGGTAGTCCTGCGTGATGAAGAGGCTCGCCAGGCCGGCGCAGGCGAGGGCGGGTGTCGTGGGTTTGTTGGCGGTGGGCTTACCGGAGTAGGCCCAGCCGCCGTCGGGCTGCTGCCAGCGGAGCCAGCCTTGCTCGGTTTCCGCCCAGAGCGCAGGGGGAACTTCGAGCCGCTGCGCCACGGCCCAGAGGCCCAGTACGCCGTACTGTGCCGCACTTTTATCGACGCGGTTGTTCTGTACGACCAGGTAGTCGAACAGGCCGCGATTTGCCCCATCCTTCTGGATTGCTTCGGCGAAGAACTGTGCCTCGCGGAGCAGCCGCCGGCGGCTCTCGGGGGTGTCCGGCAGGTTCGCCCAGACCTGAGCCCGCATGCCGATGGCATAGACGCCGACGATCTCAGCCTCTTCCAGCCACTTGATCGCCCTGGCAAGGCGTGGGTCCTCGGGCGACTCCCCGGCGGCGAGCAGGGCGTAGGTCATCAATGCGGTTCTCCCGCCCCATTGGCCGCCGTTGGTGCCGCTGCCACTATCTGCCGTCCTGCGGGGGATGTCCCAGGTGCCGCGGTCGTTCTGCTTGTCATAGAGGAACTTCACAGCATCCGTGACGGCCTTGTCGACCTGTTCGGGCGTGGCACCCGCCGCCACCTGGGGCAGCGTCAATGAGGCTACGGCAACAACGACGACGACAAGGAGCCTTGCGATCGTGTCGCGTCCCGCTTTTGTTACGGCATGAATCATGGTTGTCCTCGTCATTGCTTGTCATTCCTCGCCATACAGCAAAATGCACTGCATGAGTCGGCTCGCCGTCTGCGGCGTGTAACCGACCACGCCGTCTACCTCCCGCCCCACCAGTCCATTGCTCAAATCCTCGGCGCTGAGCACCACGGCGAGCCAGCCGTCGATTTCAATGCCACGCAGCCGCGGCACCTGTAGTGCTCCGGTCACTTGTCGGCGTGTCCAGAGGCGATAGCGGACGTCGCCGACCGCCTCGCCACCGGCGGCGTAGAGCGCGTGACCCGGCTCCAGCGGGCGGGTCAGTGCCGTTGCGGCGTCGTTCCCGAAGATCTCGCCGAGATGCTGCTGCATGCTCGTCGCGAAAGCTGAGGCACCGCCGGCGGCGTCCACCACGAGCAGCCCGCCACCTTCTACGTATGTCTTAAGCGCCTGACGCTGTGCCTCACTCAGTTTGACAGCCGAGGTGCCGGTGAGGTGAGCCACTTTCGCCATGGCCGGAACAAGGTCCGTGATGGGCACCTCGACGACGTCCAGTTGCACCCGGCGGTCGTTGTGCATCACTGCTGCCATCTGCTGCCAGCCGAACGGCTCGGGGTTCCAGTTGCCGTCGTAGCTCAGGCGGGCCACCGTCAACTTGCCGGCGGTCCGCACCGCGGGATCCTTCACGGTGATGTGCGTGCGGCCCTTGGTCCAGAAGCCGTCTTTACTCACAACGTACTGCATTACGTTCGCGGCGAACTCGAAGCCTTCGGTATTCCGCGTGTCATTGAGCTGCCAGTCCTTCGCCAGATCCTGGTTCGGGATCAGGATTAACTCCCGCACGCCGTTGCTCATCGCCAGCACCGTCGGCGGGCGGCGCCACTGGGCGGCCGGGAACTGCTGTGCGGTAAACAGCGCGCTGTCACCTTCCAGCGGGCGGAACCTGTACTCGGGGAACATGCGCTCGCCCAAGTCCTGCATGGCGCGGGTGAAGTTGCGGCGGTTGCAGTCGGGGTTGCCCAGGATCAGCCCGCCCTCGAGCACGTACTGGCGAAGGCGGGCGACCTGCTCGTCCGTGAACTTCAAGTCCGCATCGCCCGAAATGAACAGTACCGGCGCATCGTGCATGTCGCGGACGGCGTCTTCGACGTCGAGGTTGACGATCTGCCAGTTGAGCTTCCGCTCCGCCTGCTTGCCGGCCCAGCGTACGAGGTTGGCGACGTCACGCGGGCGCTGGTTCCAGGGGCCGGCCTGCACCTCGCCGCGGCGGCCTTGCACGGCGTACTGCAGCTTGTTCATGCCGACCGGTGCCCGGCCGCCGGTCAGGAAAAGCAGGGCGAACGCCGAATCGTTGATGTCGTCCAGAACGTTGTCGCCCGAGCCGCCGCCGCCGGTGGCGCTCCAACTGCCGTTAGCCCGCTGTTTCTCGATGAGCCAGTTGGCACCGTGGGCGTACCAGTCAATGCCGTTGAAGTACTTGTAGCCACTGGCCACGCCTACACGATCGACCGCGTACAGCGTCGGGTAGGGCCAGTCTCTCGGGTAGCGTTTGTCGGTACCGACTTTATCGAAATTGTCCGCGAGCCACTTCAGCCCCGCCTCCAACGGCGGACTCGTCACGTTGCCCCGGCAGTTGATGCCCTCGTTGGCGTGGAGAAACTCCTGCGTGATGAACAAACTCGCCACGCCCGCCGCGGTCATACCCGGCGTCGTGTCGTGGCTGCCGGGGTCGTCGGTGTGTTTGTAGCGCCAGCCGCCGTCCTTGTCCTGGTTTCGTAGCCAACCCGTTTCGGCCAGTTGCCAGTAGCGAGCGGGAACCTCGAGCCCCATTTCGGCCGCGGCCCACATGCCGAGAAGGCCGTACTGGCTCCGGCTATGGCTGTAATTGCCCTTGGGGCCGACATTTGTATAGCCGTAATGGCCTGCACCGCGCCCCTCTGTCAGGATCCATCCAAGCAGGAGTGATGCGTCCCGCTTCGTCAGCGTCTTCACCTCTTCCGTCTGAGGCAACTGCATCCAGACAAGCAACCGAATGCTGATCGCGTAGGTGCCAATGAGCTCGGCTTCCTTCAGAAACGTGACCGCCTTTTGAATGCGGGGGTCCTGCGGGCTTTCACCGGCTGTCAGCAATGCGTACGTCACCAGCGCTGTGCGGCCGCCCCACTGCAACCCGGTGAAGTCGTTCACACTTTCACTGTCGCGCCGTTCAGACCTCTCCCATCCGCCGTTGGCGTTCTGTCGCTCGTAGAACCAGGCGACGTTCCTGCGGACTGCGGCATCGACCTTGTCCGGATCGACCGCCTCGGCATTCGCTCGTTCCGGCTGATGCACCGATACTGAAATGACGAGCAGTGTGGCGACCAGACGCCAGGTTGTAAGCATCGGGCGCATAAGCTATTGCCCCCGCCACAGGTACATCGGCCGCGGTGTAGTCAATTCCCAGATCAGCGCCGGGTCGATGGTGACACTAGGCCAGCCGGCCTCCAGCGTACCTTTGACGCCGCCGGGCGTGCCGCCGTTTACCCCGCCGCCGCCGAGCAAGTCCAGAAGCGTCGGCTGGGCTTTGTAGCGGACGACGGTCGGGTCAAGCTCGCCGGCCCGACCGGCCGCATCTGCAATGGCGTCCTCCAGCGTGCCGATGTTGTCCACCAGCCCGTACTGCATCGCGGCACGCGCGCCGTAGACCCGGCCGTCGGCCAGGTCATTGATCGGCCGCTTGAGCTTTGCCCCGCGGCCGGCCGCCACGACCTGCTTGAACAGGCCGAACTGTTCGTCGATCAGGTCCTGAAGGTAGACGCGGCTCTCGTCGTCCATCTGCTTGAGCAGACTGCCGGCGTCCTTGTACCGGGCACCGGTGCTGACGATCGAATCATCGGCGATGCCCAGCTTCTGTCCGAGTTCGCTGGCGTTGTACAGCGGCAGGATCACGCCGATGCTCCCGGTGATGGTCGTCTCGTTCGCCCAGATCGAATCGCCCGCGACGGCCGCGTAGTAGCCGCCGCTGGCTGCCAGGCTCCCCATGCTCACGACGACCGGCGTGCCGGTGTCGGCTTTGAACTTCTCGATGCGGCGGAAGATCAGGTCACTGGGCGTGACGGCCCCGCCCGGCGAGTCGATCTCGATGACCACCGCCGCGACGCCGTCGCGCTGGGCGCGGTCCATGAAGCGGTCGAACTGCTCGTAGGTTTCGTTGAGGATCAGGCCGGTGACAGGGACGACGGCGACGGTCTGGCCCGAGCCGTCGTGGAGGGTCTGGACGATGATGCCGTCGGTCTCCGAGCCCCCGACGGCCGCCACCGCGACGATCAGGATGAGGTTCAGCGCGAGTGACCCGAGCGCCAGGAGGAGCAGGAGGACAGTCGCGACTTTCCAGCCGCCGCCCGTCGCCGGCGGGCTCATGTAGGGGTAAGGCGGCGGCAAGCCCGGCCCGCCGTAGCCCGGCCCGCCATAACCTGTTCCGCCGTACGCGCCCGGGGGCGGGCCGTAACCGTAGCCGCCATAACCGCCCGCGACAGCAGGACGGGGCCCGCCGCCGGCCATGGCACCCTGGGAGGTTGGCGGCATCGGCGGCTTCGACTCGGGCTGCATGGAGGCTGGCGGCTGCTCTTGCGACATCATCTTCCTTCAAAAGCGGTGGATTCGCCGGATGTTACCCGGTTATTGCACCAAACGCACCCCGGAGACCTACAGAGTAAAACGGCTCGCCCACAAGGCGAGTTCGCCCTTCCTCACGTTTTGTCGCGGCATCCAGCGCTCCGGCAGGAGAGGGGCCTTAACCCGGCTTCTCGTACGTGCACGTGACGATGCCCACCGTGCCGCCGCGGACAGCAAAAGTCGCCTTCACCGTCATCCGGCGTGGCTGCGTCGCGGCGACCAGGTCGTCCAGGATCTGGTTCGTCACCGCTTCGTAAAAAATGCCCTTGTTGCGGAATGCAAGGAAGTAGAGCTTCAGGCTCTTCATCTCCACGTTCTTCCTGTCCGGCACGTAGAGCAGGTCGATTGTCGCGAAGTCCGGCTGGCCGGTCACGGGGCAGACGCTCGTGAACTCCGGGAAGACGAAGTTCACTTGATAGTCCCGCTCCGGCCGGGGGTTGGGGAATGTGTCCAGAATCGAACGCGGCTCGGCGATCTGGGCTTCGGTCAATACGGAACGCTTGCCGAGTTCGCGAAGGTCAAGGTCGGGCATGGGGCTGATGTTAGGCCGTCGCCGGGGCCTCCGGCCAGACAACTCGGCACCGCCGCGCCTCAGGCCTTCTCTTCCTTCGGCACCGTTTCGATGAGTTTACGCACCACGTCGTCGGGCGTGACACCCTCGGCCTGGGCGGCGAAGTTCAGGATGATGCGGTGCCGCAGCACCGGCGTCGCCACCGCCGCGATGTCGTCGCAGCTCACGTGGAAATTGCCCTTGAGCACCGCCAGCGCCTTGGCCGCCAGCACCAGGTTCAGGCTCGCACGCGGGCCGGCACCCCAGGTGAGCCACTGCTTGCAGAAGTCGGCCGCCTCGTTCGTGCTGACGCGCGTCAGCCGCACGAGCTTCTGAGCGTAATTCAGCACGTGGTCGGCCACGGGCACCCGGCGGACGAGCTCCTGCAGTTCCAGAATCTGCTTGCCGCTGAGCACCGACTCGGGCTTACCCAGCCCGCCGCCCGTCGCCAGCTTCATGATCTGCTGCTCCTCGGCGTTGGTGGGGTAGTTCACATTGATCATGAACATGAACCTGTCCAGCTGCGCCTCGGGCAGCGGGTAGGTGCCCTCCTGCTCCACCGGGTTTTGCGTGGCGAGCACGAAGAACGGGTCCGGCAGCTTCCACTCGTTGCCGCCGACGGTCACACGCTTCTCCTGCATCGCCTCCAGCATCGCGGCCTGGGTCTTGGGCGGCGTGCGGTTGATTTCGTCCGCCAGCACGATGGTCGCGAAGATCGGCCCCTTCATGAACTTGAACTGCCGCTCGCCCGTTGCCGCGTCCTGGGCGATGACCTCCGTGCCGGTAATGTCCGACGGCATGAGGTCCGGCGTGAACTGGATACGCTTAAAGCCCAGGTCCAGCGTCTGCGCCAGCGAGCTGATGAGCAGCGTCTTGGCCAATCCCGGCACGCCCACGAGCAGCGCGTGGCTGCGGGTGAAAATCGCGATCAGGATCTGGTCGATGACCGCATGCTGTCCGACCACGGCCTTGCCCAGCTCCTGACGGATCGCCCGGTGGGCGGCCTTGAGCTGCTTGACGTTCTCCAACTCGTCGGCGGCCATCGCCGGGCGGGACTCACTGCGGGGCTCACTGCGGGACTCTGCGCGGGCTTCGGCACGCGGCCTCGACGGACGCGGCGGTTCACCAGACTGCGGCTCGCTTTGCGCTTGGGTCATACGTCTCCAGACTGCGGGTCCTACGGCGGGTTTACGGCTTGGGCGTCGGCACGCCAAGCCCCACGAGCATACCGGCATCGCCCAGCCGTTTCACGGCCTCGGGATTCGCCAGGATGTCGCTGAGCTGAATCACCCGACCTGTCGGCGGCGAAACCTCCTGGCCGTCAGTCCCCTGCACCGCATGGACCGCCGTCCCGCCGAGCGGCATCACGACCACGTCGCCGATGACCGCCGTCGGGCCTCGGTTGCTGCCGCCGGCCTTGTTCTTCGGGTGCAGTTCCCAGGTCATTTCGCCACTCTCGCCGCCCAGTGCATAAACGCCCTCCCGTGCGACGACGACGACGTTCCCGACTACGCCCACAAGGCTCGCCGCGTCCTTGTCGCCCGACTGCCAGAGCCGCTGCCCCGTGTTTCGCCGAATGCCGAAGATCGCCGGGGTATCCCGCGGTGCCACGGCCACCAGGTCGCCCGCCACCGCCGGCTGCGCCGACCACCGCCGCAACGCTTCCTTGTGTGCCTCCCGCTCGAGTCGGCCGCGCTTGTTCAAGTCAAGCTGGTCGTAGTTGCTGACCCACTCGATGCGTCCGTCGAACCGGTCCAGCGCCATCACGCTGCCGCCGTGCGTGTTGATGATCAGCAGGTCGCCGTCCACGGCCGGGTCCGCAGGCTCCTGCCAGAGGGCGTCGAGCGCTTCGAGGTTCGGGTTACCCCGACGCCGTCCGCCGGCCTCTTGCACAACCTGCCCCAGCGCCGCCCGCCAGACCTCGCGTCCGTCCACCACATCGACCGCGACGGCGAGCATCCGCGAGCCGCTCACCCCGTCTTCCGCCACGATTGCGTACACGTAACGCCCGGCGACCACAGGGTTGCTCAAGGCCGACGCCGGCCGGCCCGAGCCTTCGCCGTCCCACAGCGGCATGCCGTCCTCGGCACGCAAGGCGCGCAGGACGAACCGATTCCCGTCGGCCGACGGCTGCCGCACCACGACGACCTGCGCGACGCCGTTGGCATCAAGAAGCAGTGCCGGCTGGAGGTCGCGCGCCGGCGTCCCGGGCTTGTTCGGCGAGCCGTAGTACGTCGTGGCGTCGAACAGCCAGATGGGCAGACCCCCGTGACGGAGCTTCATGACGTGCGCCTCGTCCGCAATGTAGACGTGCTCCAGATCCGCGACCGGCAATGAACGCAGCTCCGGGCCTTCCTCCCTGCGGTTGCTGAACCACGTCGGCCGGCTCAGCACGGCGAACGTCGGCGGCGTCTGCACGCTGTCGCCCCGCAGTACCGCCGCCGCCTGGTCGTCGCCGAGCAAAGCAACACGCTCCGCGGCCAACTCGCGGGCCCGCACGCCGGCCTGGCTCAGCGGGTAGCGGCGGTAGACTGCATAAAACGCCTCGGCCGCCTCAGGCCCGGCGTTACGCGTCTGCCCGATCACCTGCCGAAGCGCCGCCTGCGCCTCTCGCCCGAACTGAGCCTCCCACGCCTCGGAAAGTTTCTTCACGTCCTCGGGCGGCAGGCTCGTCACCCACCGCCGCAGCGAGCGGATCGACCCGCCGTGGTCCGTCAGCGCGTCCGGCGAGGCTGCCAGCAGCTGCTCCGCCCGCAGTGCTGCCTCGGACACGCTCCCCTCGCTCAGTTCCAGCCGGAGCACCTCCAGCTGGCGGTCGGCGGTGAAGTTCGGCCGCGGCGGCACGAACGTTTGCCTCTCCTGCGCGCCGGCCGAAGCCGCCGGGAGGAACAAACAGAGTATTGTCAGCAAAAACAACCGAAACAGGCTCGGGCGCACGTCGTACCTCCGGTGTTACAGCTCGGGACATGAGAAATCGCCACGCTCATACCGCCCGGCCAGTTCGGCATAATGGCCGCGGAGCCAGGCCATGTACGCCAACTCCTTCTCGCTCACCGGCCGGGCAATTCGCCCCGGCACGCCGATCACAAGCGACCGGTTCGGCACGTTCAGGCCCGGCGGCACCACGCATCCTGCGGCCACGAGCACCTCGCGGCCCAGGACCGTCTCGCCGAGCACCTTGGCACCCATGCCGATGAGACACCCGTCCCCCAGGCGCTTCCCGTGAACGATCGCCCCGTGCCCGATCGTCACGTCGTCGCCGATTTCGTTGGCAACGTCACTGTCGCAATGGATGACGCAGTTGTCCTGCACGTTCACCCGCCGGCCGATGCGGACGGGCGCGACATCTCCCCGGATGACCGCCCCGAACCACAGGCTCGAGCCGGCACCGACCGCCACCTCGCCCGACACCACCGCCGAGGGGGCCATCAGCACCCCGCCGGCCGTTCGTTTGAAACGTATGTTCACGACCCCCATTTGAACTGCCTGGCACGACGGCGACAAGGCGTAACCGCCGCGGTACCTTAAGGCGGCGTAGATGAGGAACCAGCCCGACCGCAAACCGCTGCTGCTCGACGAGATCGACCCGCCCGCCGCGGGCCGAACCGGGGCCGTCGGGCGTTTGCTGCCGGCAGCGGTCTTTCTGCTGGCGGCGGTTGTCCTCCTGGCCGGCGGCCGCGCGGGCCTGCAACTGCGCACCTGGGCCTGGGAGGCCAGCACCGACATCCGCTTCAAGTGGGACATTCAGAACGGCCTGAACTGGGGCGGCAACCTCCTGGCCCACGCGCAACGGCTCGCCGTCGAAACGCGCCCCGACGCCACCGCGCGCGACCTGACGCCCGCCGAGTATTGGGCCGGCTATGTCAGCTTTTATGACCACGTCGTGGCCAGCGCCCCGGACGGAAACTACGGGCTGGACTACGCCCCGCTGCGCCTGCTGACCATGAGCCTCTGGACGCGCAACGTCCACGCCGAGTTTGCCGAGGTCCGCCGCTTCAAGGACGAGTATGCCCCGCCGCTGCTGACGCTCAACACGGCCATGGGCATTGCCTCGGCCGCCGGGGCGCTGGCGCTGACGTACTTCGTGCTCCGCCGGGCCGGCCGGAGCCGGCATATGTCGGCGCTGGGTGCTTCGATCGCTTCCGTGTTGCTCTTCACGAGCCCGTCGATGATCGCCGATGCGCACGTCTGGCCGCAGTGGGACGTGTGGCTGCTGCCCGGCTTTTTGTGGGGCACGTTCGCGGCGGTTCGGCGGCACTGGCTCGCGGCCGGGGTGCTCGTGGCCTTGGCGGCGATGCTCAAGGGGCAGATCCTGTTCGTGGCGCCGCTGTTCGTTCTGTGGCCGTTGTTCCGCGGGCAGTTCACCTGGGCGTTGCGGTTCGGGGTGGGCTTCGCGACGGGTTCGGCGGTCGTGGCGTCGCCCTGGCTCGTGGCGGACCCGCTGGCGGAACTGACGCCGTGGCTTTGGCTCGGCGGACTTTTGCTGGCGGCGGGGGTGCTGCTGGCATGGCCGCCGCAGCGACGTGCGCATTGGACCTGGTGGGTGGCGGCCGCGGCGTGCGTGGGGCTGATCGTCTGGCCGTGGCTCAGTGGGGCGCACGTGGGCGGGCTGTTCCCGGCGATCGGGCTGGCCGCCGCCGTGGCCGCGGCACCTTGGCTGCTGAGGCGAAACCGCCCGGCCGTGTTCGCGTGGCTCTCGGCGGTATTCGTGGCGGGCGTGCTCTTCGCCGCGGACCGCTACGACGGCTCGTGGGCGTGGTACCAGATCGGCTTTGCCTACCCCAACGTGCATTACGAAGTGCTGGCGATGGGCCCGACGAGCAACCTGCCGGCCATCCTCGCCCAGCACTTTGGATGGCAACTCAAGGACGTGGTCTTCACGCTCCCACTTGGCAACCTCGCTCCGCCGTTCGACGTGAAGATGAAGACGCTGCTGGCTGTGGCGTACGCGGTCACGCTGCTGCTCTGCGGGCAGGCCGCCGCCGCCCACGACCGGGCCGCGTCCGCCGGGCTGCTGCTGGCCGTGGGCGTACCGTGGCTGCTGGCATTTACGCTCCTGCCACAGATGCACGAGCGTTACCTCGTGTGGGCGGCTTGGGCCGGCTGCTGTTTTGCGATTCTGGGCGTCGGGCACCTGCTGCTGCACGCGGCGGTGTCGCTGCTGGCGTTCGTGATGATCTGGCACCAGCTCATCGCCGTCAGCCGGCAGGCCGAGGCGTTTCCGATGAGCTTCGCGGCCGTGCAAGGCAGCCACCCGGGCATCGGCTGGGCGTTGGTTGTGCTTGCTGGCGTCGCACTCTACATGGCCCTTGTACCGCCGCGGCAGAAGGCGTCCTCCACGACGTAGACGGCATCCGAGCAGTCGCTAAGAGCCACAAGCCAGATTCTTCCTCTGTGCTCTCTTGCTCTCTGTGCCCTCAGTGCCGTATTCCACCGGACTCAAACCGCAACCCCCGCGTCAGCGAACTGTTTGTCGAAGATGCGGGCGACTTGGCGGAGTTGTTCCATCAGGCCGGTGAAGACGGTCGGGAGCAGGGCCTGCGGGCCGTCGCACTTGGCCGTGGCCGGGTCGTGGTGGATCTCGACGATGATGCCGTGCGCCCCGGCCGCCATGCCGGCCGCGGCCAGGGCCGGCACCAGGTCGCGCTTCCCGGCGGCGTGGCTCGGGTCGATGATGATCGGCAGGTGGCTGTCGCGCAGCGCGACCGGGATGCTGCTGATGTCCATGCTGAACCGCACCGAGTCCTCGAACGTCTTGATGCCCCGCTCGCACAGGATCACCGACCGGTTCCCCTGGCTCAGCACGTACTCGGCCGAGAGGAGCCAGTCCTTCACGCTCGCGGCCAGCCCGCGCTTCAGGAGCACGGGTTTCTTCGTCAGCCCGACTTCGCGGAGCAGGTCGAAGTTCTGCATGTTCCGCGCGCCGATCTGGAACGCGTCGGCATACCGCTCGATGAGTTCCACCTGCCGCGTGTCCATCACCTCGGTCATGACAGGCATGCCCAGGTCGTCGCCGGTCTGGCGGAGCCACTTGAGGGCCTGCTCGCCGTGGCCCTGGAAGCTGTAGGGGCTCGTCCGTGGCTTGAACGCCCCGCCGCGGAGCACGGTCGCCCCGCCGTCGCGGGCGTGGTTGGCAATGGTGCGGAGCATCGTCTCGTCCTCCACGGCACACGGCCCGGCAATGCACATGGCGTGGTGCCCGCCCACCGGGCACGCCGGCGTGCTGCCGCCGCCGATATGCACGACGCTGTCCTCCTCGTGAAACTCCCGGCTCGCCAGCTTGTAGGCCGCCATCACCGGCAGCACCTGCTCGACGCCCTCGAGGGTGGCCAGGTGCTTCTCATCCAGCACGCCCTCCTCGCCGACCGCCCCGATCACGGTGCGGAACCGCCCCTCGGACAGGTGGGCCTGGCACCCCATGCGCTCGATCTCGGCGACGACCCGGTCAATGGCGGCCTGCCCGCCGGCTTTGTTCAAGATGATGATCATGCGTCCTTCCGGAAGTTTTTTCTCGAAGGGCCGAAGGCTACGGCAGCCAGGGCACGGCGGCAAGGCGTCGTACGCGCACGAGGCGGCGGCAGGAAACCGACGTAGGGCAACGGGAGCCGTCCTGCGCCGGGACTCAAGATCACGAGGCGCAAAAGACACCCCTCACTCCGCCACGCGCAGCTTCGGCAGGGTGTCGCGGAGGTAGCCGGCATAGTCGATGCTTCCCAGGTCGTTGAGGCGGACGGGGGTCAGGTCGGTCTGGCGGCCGATCTGTCTGGCGGCCGGCTCGGGGACGTAGCCGGGGAGCACCAGCAGGCGCAGCCCGGCGGCCTGGGCGGCGGTGCGTACGCGGCGGGCCTCGGCGGGCGTCATCGGCATCAGCTCCGCCGGCTCAATGAGCCACGACACGCCCGCCCAGGCCAGCAGCGGCGTGAAGCGGGCGTCGGTCAGCATCACGCGGGTCGGGAGGTTGGAAGGCGGCTTCAGGCGGGTCATTCGGGCGGCGAAGCGTTCGGCATTGGCGAAGTACTCCGGGCGGCGGTCCGGGTAGCGGCCCGAGAGTCGCTCGGCCAGGCCCTCGGCGGCGAGGGCCACCACGCCCGGGTGTAGCCAGAGGTACGCCCCGGCCGAGGCACCCGGCAGGGTGGGCACGTCGGCCGGGGTGGGGGGCAGTTTCGGGCGGTAGTCGTCCAGCAGCACGGTGCGACGCATGGCCAGCTCGGAGGTCGCGCCGGTCCGCTGCCACGGCTCGGAGCCGTTGAGGATGACGATGTCGGCGGCGTTGATCCTGGCCAGGGCGGCGGCGTCGGGGCGGTAGGCGGCCAGGCGGTCGCCGGGGCTCAGCAGCACCGTCACGACCGCCCGCGGCCCGGCCACGGCGCGGGCCATTTCCTCCAACGCCGGGGCGATGACAACGACACTGACCTCGGGCGGCTCGGTGTCGACGGTGCTATTCGGGCGAGGCTCGCAACCAGCCGCTATCGCCGGGAGCAGCAGCAGCAGGACGAGGCAGGCCCACCGCCACCCTGGCAGGCGTTGGCGGGGGGCCGCCGAGGTCCTGGCGTGACCTGCCGGCCTGGGGCGCACGGACAGCCCGTCGTTAAGTTCATATTCTTGCATCACTTACAACTTTTGTGCCCGTGGAATTTTTCCCCTTTGGGCGGCGGAGTGTCTTTCGTAAAGTGTGCTAGCAAATTCGATACCGTATGCTTCATCAGACGCCGGGTTTGCTTTAGGATACGACGACTTCAACCAGGGAATGCAGATGCAGTTAACGCAATCAGCCGGGCTACGAATGGAGCAACGCCAGCTCCTGACCCCGCGCATGATTCAATCCATGGAAATCCTCCAAATGCCCCTGGGGCAGTTGGAAGAGCGGATTGAGCAGGAACTCCAGCAGAACCCCACGCTGGAGGTTCGCACCGGCGACCCGGACGACGCCGCCTTCGGTGCCGACGCAGACGCCGTCACAAACCCCCAGCTCGAAGACGCACGTTTGCGCCTTGAACTGAGCCCCGACGGCCCGGGCGAGCAGGACTTTGACCGCCTCAATCGCATCGCCGATTACCTCGAAAACGAAGAATTCAGCACCAACGGCAGCTTCAACTCCGACCGCGAGTTCAGACCCACCGCCAGCTACGACGGCGAAAAGGACGGCAAGCTCGAGGCCATGGCCAACAGCCCCGCCCGCGGCGAGACCATCGCCGAGCACCTCCTGCGCCAGTGGTGCTTCATCGACTGCTCCGACGAAGTCGGCGTCGCCGGCAAGGCAATCATCGCCTACATCGACGTCGAAGGCTACCTCCGCACCCCCCTGGAAACGATTCACGAGGAGCACCGCAGCCGTCCGTCGATGGCCGCCCTGGCCGAGGCCCTGCCGCTCGTGCAGAAGCTCGACCCCGCCGGCGTCGGCGCACGCGACCTGCGCGAGTGCCTCCTCCTGCAACTCGACGCCCTGGAGGACGACCCGGAGTTCGGCGACGGCCACGACTTTGACCTCGAACGCGACCTGATCACCAACCACCTGAAAAACCTCGAGATGAACCGCTACCCGCTCATCTCCAAGCGGACGGGTGCCGACATCGACGACATCAAGGACGCCGTACGACGCCTCGGCCGCCTGACGCCCCACCCCGGCAAGAGCATCGTTCCCGACGAAGCCCCCGGCATCAACCCGGACGCCATCATCACCTACGACGACGAGAAGGACGAGTACGTCATCCAGATGACGCGCGACCCGGCCCCCAACCTCTTCATCCGCGGCATGTACCGGAAGATGATGAAGGACAAGGCCCAGGAAAAGTCCGTCCGCGAGTTCCTCTCCACCAACATCCGCAACGCCCGCTGGCTCATTGAATCCATCGAGCAACGCCGCAGCACCATCGAACGCGTCATCCGCGTCGTGGTGACGCGTCAGCGCGACTTCCTCGACCACGGCGAGGAGCACTTAAAGCCGCTGCCGATGATCGAAGTCGCCGACCAGCTGGGCATTCACGTCGCGACCGTCAGCCGGGCCGTCTCCGAAAAGTACATCCAGACGCCGCGGGGCATTTTCCCGCTCCGCAGGTTCTTCTCCGGCGGCACGACCGACTCCGGCGGGCAGGACATGAGCTGGGACGCCGTCAAGGCCAAGCTCCGCAACATCATCGATGACGAGGACAAAGACGACCCGCTGTCGGACGACCAACTCGTCGTCAAACTCGGCGAACAGGGCATCGACCTGGCCCGCCGGACCGTCGCCAAGTACCGAAAGATCATGAACATCCCCACCGCCCGGCAACGCAAGGCTTACTGAACCATCCGGCGAGGAGAACGCAGCAAAAACAGCGTTCAAACCAAACCCAATAAGCCGCAGGCCGAAGGCCGCGCTTCGAGCGTGGAACGATCCGCCGCACCTTACGGGTTGACCTCCACCCCCCGCCACCCGTCGCTCGCCAGCCACCGCTTCCGCCGGTGCGGGTGACTGCCAAGGTCCAGCCGGTCCACCTCGGCGGGGCTCAGGCACAGCAGTCGGAAGCTGTCCGGCACCGGTGCCTCGGCCGACACCGTTTCGACGAACGCCTCGTCCGCCTCCCGCTTCGCCCCGGGCGTCGGCCAAAGGAACAGGCTGCGCATCCGCCCGGAGCCGCCCTGCCAGCTCGCTTCACACGCTTCAGGGTCGGTGGCGGGGCTCATCACCCGGCAAACGCCCATCAGGCGAAACTGCACCCGCTCGTCCGGCAGCCAGAAGCAGGCGGCCACTTGCGGCCGGCCCTCAAGCTGCTCGGCCTTGGCGCTTCGCGCGTCGGTGTTGAACCAGACGCCGCCGGCATCGTCGATCTCACGGCAGACCATCGTCCGTGCCCTCGGCCAGCCGTCCGGCCCGCGCGTGGCCAGCGTGCACGTTGTGGGCGCATCGGCGTACTCCCGCCCGAGGGCAGCGCGAAACTCGTCGAGCCATTCCATGTCGGGCCGTTCCATGCCGCATCGTAGCCGGCCGGGTCCGGCTCAAATCTGAAAGTCGATCTCCGGCTCCCCGCCGCGGCGGCGGCGGTCGCGGATCTTGAGCCTGGCCGGCTCGTTCTGCACGGTGTGGTTCGCCGGCACGCTGCTGGTAAGAAAGACGTTGCCGCCGATGGTGCTCCCCTGCCCGATGACGGTCTCCCCGCCGAGGATCGTCGCCCCGGCGTAGATCGTCACGTCGTCCTCGATCGTCGGGTGGCGCTTCTGCCCGCGGAGCATCTGCCCGTACGCCGGGGCCAGCGCGCCCAGCGTCACGCCCTGGTAGATCTTCACGTTCCGCCCGATGACACACGTCTCGCCGACGACGATGCCCGTGCCGTGGTCGATGAACAGCCGCTCGCCGAGCACCGCGCCGGGGTTGATGTCGATGCCCGTCTTCGAGTGCGCGTACTCCGTCATGATGCGCGGCAGCAGGGGCACCTTCATCTTGTAGAACTCGTGCGCCAGCCGCTGCACGGCGATGGCGTAGAGGCCCGGGTAGCTGAAGATGGTTTCGTCGTGGTTCTGGGCGGCCGGGTCTCCCTCGAAGCAGGCTTCCACGTCCGTCGCCAGCAGCCGGCGGACCTCCGGCAGCCGCTCGAAGAACGCCGAGAGCCGCTCCTGGGCCGCCTTGTTGCACTCGTACTCGTCGAGCGACTGCCCCCGGCCGGTGCCGACGGCCTGCGGGTCCTGGTAGCGGATGCAGAACCGCAACGGCTCGAACAGCTCCTCGAACAGCTCGTTCACCAACTCGCCGATGCGGTAGGGCAGGTTGTGCTCGCTGAGGCCCTGCCGCCCGAAGTAGCCTGGGAACATGATCTGCATGAGCTTGTCGACCGCCTGCTGCACGCTGTCGCGGTTGGGCAGGAAGCCGACGTCCAGCCGGGCGGTGCTCGGGTGAGCGTGTACGCTGGCCACGAGCTTCGCGACGACGGCGGGGAGCTGTTCGTCGAGCATCTGGCGGCGTTTGGTGCCGCGGGCACCGTTGGTCGTATCCATCGTCGGAATCGTATGCTTGTTGGCAGGGCCGGCAAAACGATAATGGCCGGCACATGGAAGCACTCATGATCGGCGTCTCGGGCATGCGCGGCACGGTGGGGGGCACGCTCACGCCGCCGGTGGCCATGCGGTTCGCCGCGGCCTTTGCCGCATTCCTCCTGAAAAACCCGCCGGCGGCCGGCCGGCTCAAGGTCGTGCTGGGGCGTGACTCCCGACCGTCCGGCCCGTTCGTGCGCGACGCCGTCTCGGCGGCGTTGCTCGCCAGCGGCATCGACGTCATCGACCTGGGCGTGGTGCCCACGCCGGGCGTCGCGCTGATGATCCGCCACCTCGAGGCCGACGCCGGGCTCGTCATCACCGCGAGCCACAACCCCAAGCCGTGGAACGGCATCAAGCTGCTGAACCGCCACGCCGTCGCCCCGCCGAAAGGGGAGGTCGAGCAAATTCTGGCGGCCTACGAGGACGAGCGGGCGAACTGGGTCCGCATCGACGACATCGGGCAGCCGTCCGTCAACACGCAGACCGTCGCGCAGCACGTCAAGGCCGTGACCGACCGGCTGGACATGCTGGGCATCGCCAGCAAGCGGTTCAAGGTGGTGCTCGACAGCGTGAACGGTGCCGGGTGCGTCTCGGGTGCCACGCTGCTGAGCAAGCTCGGCTGCCGGTACGTGCAGATCAACGACACGCCCGACGGCAACTTCGCCCACGAGCCGGAGCCGACCGAGGCCAACCTCCAGCAGCTTTGCCAGGAAGTCCGCCGGCAGAACGCCGACGTCGGCTTCGCCCAGGACCCCGACGCAGACCGCCTGGCCGTGGTGGACGAGCACGGGACCTACATCGGCGAGGAGTACACGCTGGCGTTGTGCGCCAAGCACGTGCTGTCGAAGCGCATGGGCGCGGTGGCCGCGGCCAACCTTTCGACGAGCCGCATGCTCGACGACATCGCCAAGGCGGCCGGTGCACGCGTGGTACGCACGCCCGTTGGCGAGGCGAACGTGGCCCAGGCCATGCTCCGTGAGGACGCGGTGATCGGCGGCGAGGGCAACGGCGGCGTGATCGACCCGCGCATCGTCCCCGGCCGGGACAGCCTGGTGGCGATGGCGTATGTGCTGCAGCTCATGGCGGACACGGGCAAGACACTCAGCGAGCTGGTGGCCGAGATACCGAAGTACGTGATCATCAAGGACAAGTTCACCTGCCGCCGCGAGGACGCCGACCGCGCCGTGGCCGCCGTGAAGAGTGCGTTCGCCGGCGAGAAGACGGACGTGCAGGACGGGGTTCGGATCGACTGGCCGGACAGTTGGGTACACGCCCGGCCGAGCAACACGGAACCGATCATGCGGATCATCGCCGAGGCACCGACGCGCGAGGCGGCCCAGGCGCGGATCGACGCGGTGCGTGCGGTGGTGGACACGGCGTTGTGAGCGGACGCGGCCGATGTTGTGATCGTCAAGAACGCACCTAAGACTCAGGCGCGTGCGGGCCCGGGCAGTTTGGGGCATAATCCGGAGTCGACGGCCGAGCTTTTGTTGGCGGGCCCAGGCAAGACTTCCGGAGATGACATGGCAGACGACGTTCGCATCGGTTTGATCGGCTACGGCGGCATGGGTTCGTCCCACTGCGAGTACCTCAGCAAGGGCGTGACGCGGGGCGCAAAGCTCGCGGCGATTGCCGACACCGGGGCCGACCGCCTTGCGGCCGCCCGGGCGAAGTTCGGCGACGCCGTGAAGTACTTCGACACCGCCGAGGGGCTCATCGCCTCGGGCGAGGTCGACGCCGTCGTCATCGCCACGCCGCACTACTTCCACCCGCCGCTGGGCATCAAGGCGATGGAGGCTGGGCTGCACGTCATGAGCGAGAAGCCGGCCGGCGTGTATACGAAGCAGGTCAAGGAGATGATCAAGGTCGCCGAGGGCTCGGACAAGGTCTACGGCGTCATGTTTAACCAGCGGACGCGGCCGGCACACCAGAAGCTGCGCGAACTCGTACAGGGCGGCGAACTGGGGCAACTCAAGCGGTCCATGTACGTCATCACCGACTGGCTGCGAACGCAGGTCTACTACGACGCGGCCACCTGGAAAGGCACATGGGAGGGCGAGGGCGGCGCGGTCCTCATGAACCAGTCGCCCCACAACCTGGACCTCTTTCAGTGGATATGCGGCATGCCCAAGCGCGTCCGCAGCTTCTGCCACATGGCCCGGTACCACAACATCGAAACCGAGGACGACGTCACCACCTACGTCGAGTACGAGAACGGAGGCACCGGTACCTTCATCACCAGCACCGGCGAAGCGCCCGGCAGCCAGTTCATGGAGATCCACGGCGAAAGGGGCAAAATCGCCTTCGCCGACAACAATATCACCTTCCACCAGACGCGCACCCCCGTGAACGAGCACATCCGCACGTCCGACGGAGCCTTCAGCAAGCCGGAGACCTGGAAGATCGAAATCCCCACGCACGGCAAGGCCACCGAGCACCAGGGCATCATGCAGAACTGGGTGGACGCCATCCGCAACGGTACGCCGCTGCTGGCCCCGGGCGTCGAGGGCATCCACGGCGTGGCGCTGGCCAACGCGATGCTCATGAGCAGCTGGCTCGACAAGACGGTGGAACTGCCGATCGACGACGACGTGTTCTACGAGATGCTGCAGGAGAAGATCCGGGGCAGCACCTTCAAGAAGCCCGAAACTAAGGCCAAGGCGATGGACTTCGCCGGGACGTTCTGAGGCGTCAGGCTGAGGCGTCAGGCCTTTCTCGCGACGGGCCGGCTCGCCGTCGCCTTCCGTGCCGCGGCGAGCCTCGGCAGCGCGCCGGGCGTGCGGGCCAGCGGCACCAGTGCCTGGGTGTAGATCCTGCGGGCGATCTTGAGGAAGCCGTCGGGCGTCGGGTGGATTTCGTTGAGCCAGTCCGCGGGCTTGAGCGTGCCGTGGGTATCCACGACGACGAACCGTCCCTGGCTCTCCGGGGCGTTTGCCAGTGCCAGCATCATGTCGCGGAAGCGCCCGAGCATGTACGCCGCGACCTGCTTCTGCAGGTTCGGGTCGGTGATGCCGTGGTCCATGAGGTAGGGGTACATCCAGCTGCGTGCGCCGTCGATCTTGAGCAGCCCGCCGAGGAACTGTGCGCCGCGTGGGTCTGGCACGGCCAGGTCATAGGTGTGCGAGACGATTTTGATGGCCTTGTTGGCGGCGTAGTCGCCGGTGAGGTCGATGAGGTCCTGGTAGGCCGCCATGATTTGGCCGAGGCGTCGCTCGAAGCGGTCGAGGCGCAGGCAATCGACGGCCGAGAAGCCTTGGCGGTAGTCGTTGAGGAAGAAGTCGAAGTCGTACATCCCGACAATGTCGTTGCCGCCGCCGGAGAAGAGCAGCACGTCGTACTCGCGGGAGCTGAGGCGCTTCAGGAGTTCAAGTTTGGACGCGCCTGCGACCATGGCGACGGCCTCGTCGCCGTTGCTGGACAAGTCATGGATGAGCAGCTGAGGATTTCGGTCTATCCGCTGCAACTGCTGGACGACATTGGACGGCGCGCCCACCAGCAACCCGCCCCGCGGGTAGGCGAACCAGCTGTCGCCCTCGGCCAGAACCCGAAGCGCCGTCGGGCGGGCACGGGCGGCCTTGGCGAAGACTTCGTCGACCCTGGTGAAGCTCACCTTCGCGTAGTCCGGCTCTGCGACGGGTGACTTTTGGACTGGCGTTAGGACCGGCTGCTTCTTGGCCATGGCGTCTCCTGACGGGCGTCTCCTGACGGGCGTCTTCTGACGGGCGTCCTGGTTGGCGTCCTGGGGGCGGATTGTGCGGGCCTCTGCACCCGGCTAGGCTTTTCCTCGACCGGCACGATACAAACGGCGCGGGGTAAGAACCATGGGGCAGAAACCATGCGGCTGGACTCGGCACGCGAACTCAAGACGAGCCTCCTGACGGCGATGCTCGCCGCCGCCGCCGAGGGTATGGGCGGCGTTCCGGGTCTGTCGCTCTGGGCGGCGGCGTCGCTGCTTTCGGGCGATCGGCCGGCCGGTGCGGCGGGCCGGCGGGTCGAGCGGGCTTTGGCCGCCGTGTGCCGTGGCACGTTCCGCCCCGGGCTGGCTCTTGGCGTGACACAATCCGCCGGCCGGGACTATAAACTCGCCGTGCGTCTACAGGCCGGCACACCCGTATACGAATCGATTGTAGAACTCGCCCGTACGCGTGCCCGCGGCGAGGTGGACGTGCGGTATGTCGGGCCGGTGCGGAAGCTGAACCGTCGGGGGATCCGCCGGCTGCAGAGCGTGCGTCGGCCGCTGGTGGTCGGCTGTTCCGTCGGCCGGGGCAGGCAGCCCGAGGCAAGCAGGTACCAGGCAAGCCTGCCCGAGGCCGGCACGCTCGGCTGCTTCGTGCGGTTCGAGCACGACCCGGCCCCGCTGCTGCTGTGCAACAACCATGTGCTGGCCGACGAGAACCAGGCCGCCGTCGGCGACGCCGTCGTACAGCCGGGCCGGCTGGACGCGACAACCGCCAAAAGCCGCTCCACGAAAGGCGGCCGCGTAGCTTTGCTCGCCGAGTGGGTCGAACTTGACGCCGCCGGCGTCAACGCAGTCGACTGCGCCGTCGCCCGCATCGACGCCGGCATCGACGTCGATCCGGACACGCTCGCCGGCCACGCCGGCACCTTCGCCCGCCGACACGCCGAGCCGCAACTCGGCGAAGAGGTAACGAAAGTCGGCCGCAGCACTGGCACAACCCGCGGGCGGGTTTCCACCATTGAACTGGACAACCTCTTCGTCGACTACGACCTTGGCCGCCTCCGCTTCGACCGACAGATCGAGATCGAGTCGCTCGACGCCCGCGGCTTCTCCGAAGGCGGCGACAGCGGTGCCGTCGTCCTCAACCGCCAACGTGAGGCCGTCGGACTCCTCTTCGCCGGCAGCGAAACCGGCGGCGGCCACGGCGGCGGACTGACCTACGCCAACCCCCTCGATCTCGTGCTGAACACCCTTCAGGTGCGGATGCTATAGTTCGACATGCCCACGCTCGAACAGGCCCGTCTCGCCAAGCAGGAGGCGACCCGCGAATTCGGCCACCTGCCGCAGTTCAGCGGCGCGGGCATCACCGCCGTGGCAGGCGGCTACGCGGTGCGTGTCAACTTCACCACCCTCCCGCCGACGGACCACCCCCTGCCCGATACGCTTACCGGCGTGCCGGTGGTTTTCTGTGTCGTCGGCCGGGCAAGAAAACGCCCCGCCGCCGGACGTGGCGGCAGACCGGCACCAACCGACTATCCCCACGCGAACGACGGCGAGTAACTGCTGCAGACGCGCCACGTCGAGCGACTTCGCGCCCGGCTCATCGGGTTCAGGCGTCGCCAGCCCCCGGGCGAACCGGGTCGGGGTTGCTGTCGGTGTTACGTGACCAGCCGGCGTATCACCGCCTGGAGCTGCGCGACGTCCACAGGCTTGACGAGGTGTTCGCTGAAGCCGGCCGCTTCGCTCCGCTCCAGATCGGCTTCCATGCCGAAGCCGCTCATCGCGATGCCGACCAGCCCGGCGTCGCGCACGGCGGCCATGACGTCGTAGCCGGTGCCGTCGGGAAGGCCAAGGTCGCTCAGCAGCAGGTCGAAAGGTCGAGGGGCGGCCTGGTCGTCCGGTCGGCCGTCGGTGGTGGTCCTTGCCTCGTCTACGGCGGCGATCGCCTCGGCCACGCTGTGGGCGACGGTAACCTCGTAGCCTTGCTGCCTCAGGATCTGCCCGAGCACACGTGCAGTGTCGATGTGGTCCTCGACCAACAGCAGGCGGTGCGGTTTTCCGTCGGCAGTGCGGCCGGCGACGCCGCCGAAACCCGCATTGGCTTTAACGCCCGCCTTGGGGCTACGGGACAGCGGCAGCTTGACGATGAACGTTGCGCCGCGTCCCTCGCCGTCGCTTTCGGCGGAAATACTGCCCAGGTGCGCCTCGACAATGCCTTTGCAGACGGCCAGACCCAGCCCCATGCCGCCGAAGGTTCGCGTCACATGCTCGTTGCCCTGCTCGAAGGCGTCGAAGATCTTTTCCAGCATGCTTTCTTCGATACCGACGCCGGTGTCCATCACGGTGATGGTGATCTGCCGGCCCGTCTGCTTGCTCAGGACGAGGATGCTGCCGTCCGGCGGCGTGAACTTCACGGCGTTGTTCAACAGGTTGCATAGCACCTGCTGAAGCCGCCCGGCATCGCCGACGACGTCGTCTTCCTTCGCACGCAGCAGGGTGCTGACGGTGATGCCCTTGGCCTGGGCGTCGGGGGTGACGGTCTCCACCGCGTACTTGATGACGCTGTGGAGCTTGAGCGGGCTGGCGTCGAGCCGAAGTTTGCCGTTCAGCACGCGGCTGATGTCCAGCAGGTCGTCGATAAGCCGTGCCTCAACGGCGACGTTTCGCCGGACCATGGCCATCGTTTCGCGGTGCTCGTCGGCGAGTTCCGGGTCCTCGGCGAGGTTGCTCACGGCCATCAGAACCGGGCTCAGCGGCGTGCGCAACTCGTGGCTCAGCACCGCAAGGAACCTGTCCTTGGCGCGGTTGGCCTCCTCGGCCTCCTCCTTGGCGCGGCGCATCGCGTCCTCGGCCTCGACGCGGTCGTGGATGTCGATCACCGAGCCGATCATGCCCTGGTACTTGCCCTGCTCATCGAACCGCGGGTGGCCCACGTCCAGCGCCCAGCGGTAGCCGCCGTCCACCGTACGAACGCGGTAGGCCATGCGGAAGGCGTCCCCCTCACTGTTGGCATCGACGAACTTCTGTGCGACGGCGGCCTGGTCGTCGGGGTGGATCATGCGCGTCCAGCCCAGGTCCCGCGACGCCTCGGGCGGCTGCCCGGTGTAATCGCTCCAGCTACGGCTGATGTAAGTACACTGCCCCTTCTCGTCCGTGATCCACAGGATCGCCGGGGCGGTGTCGGCAAGGTTGCGGAAGTGCAGCTCGCTCTGACGGAGCTGTTCCTCGGCCGTTTTGCGGTTGGTGATGTCGTAGTTCACGCCTATGAGCCGCTCTGGAGCATCCGGCGTGCCGCCGACGGGTGTTCCCAGCCCGACGAGCCAACGAACCTGCCCGTCGGGGTGTACCACGCGGAACTCGCTGCGGAACATCGGGGTTTTGCCGTGGGCCGCGTCCATGCACTCGGTATACACCCGGTCGCGGTCATCGGGGTGGAGCTGCTCGAAGACGACGCGCACGTCGAACGAGGCGTCGTCGCCGCCGACGTGCACGCCCCAAAGCTGCTGCTGGCGTGCGTTCCACACCACACGGTTCGCCGAAATGTCCAGGTCCCACAGGCCCATTTCCCCGCCCATGAGTGCCAGACGAAGCCGCTGGGCCTGCTCGGCCAGCCGGGCCTCGGCCTGACGCTCGGCCGTCACGTCCCGCATCGTCAGGATCGCCCCGATCGCACGCCCGTCCGCCCCGCGGACGGGCGTCCCGCTGTAGCTGCCGATCCAAGTCCGCCCGTCGTCGATCCGGCGGACGCGTAGCTCCATGTTGCGGACCGTCTCCCCGGCCACCGCCCGGCTGATCGGCCACTGATCGCTCGTAAGAATTTTCCCGTCGAGTTCGCTCACCCTGAACAAGTCCGGCAGTTCGTCGATCGTCTGTCCGGCATCGCCGACAGACTCAAACCCGTGCAGCGCCAACGCCGCCGGGTTCATCAGGACAAGATTCCCGTCCATGTCGAACAGCGCCAGCCCTTCGGTCATCTGGTTCAAAATCGTGGCGGACTGCGCCGAGGACCGGGCCAATTCCTCGGCCACCTCATGCCGCTCGGTCACGTCCTGCACCACGCCGATGAGCCGCACCGGCTTGCCTTGCTCGAAGGTCGTCCGCCCCGTTGCCGCGACCCACCGCGTCAGCCCGTCCGCCTGGCTGATGACCCGGTACTCGGCAGCGAACGCACCGTCGCCGGCCGGGTCGGTGCTCTCTTCCAGTGCGGCTTGGGTCGGCGAGATGTCGTCCGGGTGCAGCCCGGCGTAGAACACGTCCAGGTCCACCGGGTCATCGGGCCCGACGCCCCAGAGTTGCCGCACCCGCTCGTCCCACGTGATTCGGCCTGAAAGAATGTCAAAGTCGTAGATGCCCAGCCCCGCCGCGTCGCCGGCCAGCCGCAGACGCTCGTTCGCGTCCTTCACCCGGCCCTCGGCCTCGCGGCGCTCGGTCACATCCAGGAAGTAGAAGCTGATTCCCCCGTGGTACGGGTAGGCCCGCACGTCGAACCACCGGCCCAGCGGCTCGAACAGCGCCTCGATACTCCCGGGCTGCCCCGAGGCCATCACCCGCCGGTAGACCACCTCAAACTCCGTGCCGAGCAACCCGGGGAACACGTCCCACAGGTTTCGCCCGACCACCGCCGCCGACCCGGCGTGCAACGGCCTGACCACTTCCTCGGCCCGCGGGTTCAAGTACTTGACCGTCCAGTCGGCATCGACCGTGATCAGCCCGTCGGCGATGCTGTCCAGGATGCTCCGCGTCCGCTCCTCGCTGGCCCGGACCTTCCCCTCCCACGCCTGCCGCTCCGACAGGTCGTAAAAGTAGCCCACCACGCCGAAACGCCCGTCCGGCAGCGTGATTCGCTCCGTCCGCCAGTCGTACGCCTCGAGGCTGCCGCGGTCCCGGCGGGTTTCGACGGACGTCTCGCAGTGGAACGGCTCGCCGGTCTCGAGGGTGTGCCGGTAACGGCCGATCGCCTCACTGGCGAACGGCTCGGACCAGATATGCCGCATCACGTCGCCGAAATCCTGGCCGACGGTCGCAGGCATGTTCGAGAACGCCTGGTGCGCCCCGGCCGAGAGGTGCAGCAGCTTGAAGTCGGCATCCACCACCAGCATGCCGAACGGGTTGTTCGCGACGAGCCGGTAGAACGTCTCGGCGTTACGCTCCAACTGCTGCCGGGCCAGCTTATGCTCCGTGACGTCCCGGAAGACGATCACGAACTGCCGCTCACCACCCGCCGGCGAGGCGTAGACGTCGAACCACTTGCCCAACGGCTCGGCCCACTGCTCGAACCGGAGTGTCTCGCCGCCCAGCGCCGCGCGGGCGTACGTCTGGAGCCAGTGCGGCTCCAGCCCGGGTATCGCTTCGTAGGCCGTCTTGCCGACCGCGTCCGTGATGCCGGTAAACTCCTCGAAGAGCCGGTTGGCTTCCAGAAAGCGGTAATCGACCGGCCGGCCCGCCTCGTCCAGCACCATCTCGCAGAGGCAGTACCCCTCGTCGATGCTCGAAAAGAGCTTGCGCAGCCGAGACTCACTCTGACGGAGGCCCTCGGCGGCGAGGCGTGCGGGCGTTACGTCGTAGTTCACGCCGAGCATGCGCCGGCCTTCAGGCTCGTCGAAGACCCGCCCCGCCGCGACGATCCACCGCTCCCGCCCCTGGACCATGCACCGCCACTCGCAGTTGAAATGCCCGCTCCGGTCCCACGCCTCGGCGATCGCATCGGTGACCCGCTGGTGGTCGTCCGGGTGAACCAGTTCGAAAAACATCGCATGCGGCAACCGCGTAACCCCGGCCGGCAGGCCGAAGAGCCGCGCCATGCCAGCGTCGATGACCCCAAAGTCGTCGCTCTCGGCGACCTCCCACGCGCCCATCTCGCCGGCCTCCAAAGCCAGCCGAAGCCGCTGCTCGCTCTTGGCCAGGGCACGCTGGGCCTCCTCCCGGTCGCGCAGATCGACGCCGATGCCGACGGACGTCTCGTCCGACAGCCGCACGTTCGTCCAGGCGATGAGCACCTCGTGGCCGTCGCGGGCCGTCGTGCGGAAGTCCCGCCACGCCGGGCGGTGACTCTGCATGTACGCGACGACCTCGGTGCGGTAGGCGGGGTCGGGGTAGACCTTGGCCATGAAGTCGCCGGCGTTGGCGTCGGCCTCGGTCCAGCCGAGGGTCTGGACCATCTTCTGGTTGAACCGGAACACCCTGAGGCGCGAGTCCCAGATGCACAGCAGCACGGGGATGTGATCGAGAAGCGCCGTGAGCAGCCGGCCCTGGCGGTTCAGCTCTTCGTGGAGATTGGCCAGCCGCCGGGCCATCTCGTCGGCGACCGCGACGGAGACGGCCGGCTCGCCGGAGGCCAGGACTGGCTCGGCCGGCTCACGCCCCGCCGACTCGTGCAACGCGCCGGCATACGCCGCGCCGACCTTCCCTGACTCGGCCTGGGGTGCTTCGGCCTGTGTCGGGCCGGCGTCGGAGGTTCCTGCGTCGGACGTCTCGGAATCGGACGTCTCGTCGCGGCCAAAGCCACTCGTGAGCGTGGGCAGTCGGACGGCCGACTCGGTGGCCAGCCAGGCCTGCCGCAGCACGGCCCCGCCCGCCGCCTCCGCCTGCTTACGGTGGGTGATGTCGCGCCAGCAGGCCGCGAAGCCGTCGTCCAGCTTCACCGCCCGGATGTCGAACGCCCGCGCGAGCCGCTGCCGGCCCGATCCGCCCGCCGGCTGCCCGCCCGCCGCCGAGCCGCCCGCCGTCTCGTCGCCCGCCGTCTCGTCGTCCGCCGGCTCGCCGTAGTCGTCCGCGTAGTGGACTTGCTCCAGTTCGAGGTGCTCGCCGGTCTCTACAAGCCGGCAGTAGGCGTCGAACAGGCCCGACTCCCGGTGGCCCGGCAGCAGGTCGCACAGCCTGCGGCCGAGCTGCGCCTCGAGCGGCAGGCGGTTATTCTCACACGCCGCGGCGTTAAGGTAGTCGATCCGAAAGTCGGTGATCCGCCCTGCCTCGTCGCGCATCGCGGTAAAGATGCCGAAGCAGTCGAGCATGTTTTCCAGGCAGGCGGCGAAGCGCTCGTCGCCCTGCCGCAGTGCCGCTGCCGCCGCCGGTGAGAAGTCAGAGTGCCCTCCGGCATGCCCGGAAGCTTCCCTATTCCCCCCTTCTGCGGCGCGCAGCCGCCCCTGCAACCGGCCGACTTCTTCACGAAGCCGCCGGACCTCTTCCTGCAGCACGTCCTGCCCGTGCGAGTTCGGGTCGTGTCGCCTCAACCCAGACTAGACTACCGACGGCCAGTGTGGATTCAAACGGCCGATTTGGCTAAAGCACGCCTTCCCGGCGGATCGACGGTGCAGTCCGGCGTCCGGTCGGCATGCCGCATCCCGACTTCCCGAACCACCCCGGCCGGCTGCGGTCAACCCCCCACCCCGCCCGCCTGCGGCACCGGTTCGCCGGCGTCCGCCGCCAGCGGCTCGTACCGCTGTGCGATCGGCATCCGACGCCCGGAGCCGAACGCACGGCTCGTCACCTTCAACCCCGGGGCGGCCTGGCGTCGCTTGTACTCCGCCCGGTCGATCATCCGACACACCCGCTCCACCACGGCCGGCGCGTAACCCGTCTGCTCCACGATCTGCACGCTCGTCTGCTCCAGCTCCACGTAGTGGAAGAGGATCCTGTCCAGCTCGTCGTAGGGCGGCAGCGAATCCTGGTCCTTCTGGTCGGGGCGCAGCTCGGCGGACGGCGGCTTGGTGATTGTGCTCTCGGGGATGACCGCCCGGCCCGCGGTCTGGTTGATGTGCTCGGACAGACGGTAGACGTCCGTCTTGGGCACGTCCGAGATGACGGCGAGGCCGCCGCACATGTCGCCGTAGAGCGTGGTGTAGCCGACGGCCGTCTCGGACTTGTTGCCGGTGGCCAGCAGCAGCGCGCCGGTCTCGTTGGAGAAGGCCATCAGCGTAACGCCACGGAGCCGGGCCTGGAGGTTCTCGTCGGTCAGCCCGCGGAGGCCTTCGTGCCCCTCGACGGCCAGCGGCCCGCCGGCACCGGCCAGCGCCGCCGCGTACGCGTCGTGCATCGGGCCGATCTTCACCAGGTGAAACGCCACGCCCAGGTTCTCTGCCAGTTGCCTGGCATCCTCCACGCTGTGGCCCGACGAGTAGCGGCTGGGCATGGCGATGCCGGTGACGTTCTGCGGCCCGAGCGCCTCGGCGGCCAGTGCACACGTCAACGCCGAGTCGATGCCGCCGGACAGCCCGATGACGACCTTCGTAAACCCGCACTTCGTAATGTAGTCCCGCAGCCCCAGCACCAGCGCCTGCCGCATGGAGGCGATGCCGCCCGCGTGCCGCGGGCGGACTTCCTCCGCGCCTGCCGAGCCGTTTCGCCCGGGGATGGGCACGTCTACCACGAGCAGATCCGTCTCGAAGGCCTTGGCCTGGGCGATGAGCCGGCCGGCGGCGTCGAAGACGCACGAGTTGCCGTCGAACACCAGCTCGTCGTTCCCGCCGACCTGGTTGCAGTAGATCAGCGGCCGCCCGACCGCCCGGACCTGGCTGGCGAACAACTGCAGCCGAAAGTCGTGCTTGCCGACGAAAAACGGACTGGCCGAGCAGTTGACGATGACCTGCGCGCCGCGTTCGGCCAGTTCTCGCACCGGGTTCTCGTGGTAGAGCCGCCGGGGGATCAGCCGCTCGTCGTTCCAGAGGTCCTCGCAGATTGAAACGCCAAGGCACGTGCCGTCGGCGGTGTGGCAGATGGCGTTACGGTCCGAGTCGTCGCCGCGCTCGAAGTAGCGGCTCTCGTCGAACACGTCGTACGTCGGCAGAAGCGTTTTGTAGTGCCGGCTGACGATTCGGCCGTCACGCAGCAGTGCCGCGGCATTGTGCAACGGCCGACCGACGGCTCCGGCGTTCTCCGCGGCGTAGCCGACGACGACATCGATGCCGGTCGCACACGCCGCGATCTGGTTCAGCGCCCGGAGGTTATCCCGGACGAATGTGGGCTTGAGAAGCAGATCCTTGGGCGGGTAGCCGATCGTCGCCAACTCCGGAAACACGACCAGTTCCGCCCCGGCGGCGCGGGCCTGGACGACGCTCTGACAGATGGCCGAGACGTTGCCGGCGATGTCGCCGACGGTGGGGTTCAACTGAGCTAGGGCGACACGCATGCCCGAAGTCTAGGAGGAAAGCAGGCTTGCGTCAGGTACTTCGGCTACGGGGCATCTCAGGTGGTGCCGGGGCATGCTGTTGGCGGTAGCGGTCCTCGAGCTGACGCATCGTGTCCCGGCGGGTGGACAGGTGGCGCTGCATGATCCACGGAAACTGCTCGTGATGCCGGCGAAACAAAACGCCCATGATCCAGCAGAACAGGTGCATGAGGTAGACGCCCGCCACAAGCGACCCCGCCGCGACGATGTACAAAGGCCCCCACCCGAGCACGCCCACACCCGGCAGGCTGATCTCGAAATTCGGCACCCGGATGAAGACGCCCTGCGACGCCCAACTCACCGCCACACTCAGCACGCCGACGAACCCGAAGCCCACAAGCTGCATCCCCACGAGCAACAGCACCACGGCCAGCACGTACGACAGCCCGCCGAGGCGCATGACCGCCAGAAGCCGGTGTGGCGCGAGGTTGGCGTAAAGCCCGCCCGCGACGAACGTGAGCAACGCCGCCGGAAAGGCCGCCGCCGCCAGCAGGTAGAGCAGCCACGACACCGCCGCCGGGAATGGCCCGACGTACACCTCGAGCAAGATCACCAGCCCGAACGTGATGGCCAGCGCCTGCACGGTGCGGAAGAACGGCACCCAGATGTCCGACACGAAGCTGACGTCGCGGAGCGGGGCCGGCAGGTCGTCGGCCTCCATCGGCCCGGTCGATTCGATCACCAGTGCAACATGCCCGATCGCCAGCATCATCAGGGGCGGGAAGAGAATCAGCGTGTAGAGCGCCCCGGCCAACGGCACGCCCATGACTGTGGCCGAGACTAGAAGAATGGCCGCGACGATCCCCCAGACGAACAGGTTGTGAGGCAGCAAAAGGCGCATCGGCAGTGAAAGCAACGAAGGGATCGGCTCAACGGCAGGCGTGCTGCGTTTGGCGTAGCCCAGGGGCAAGGCCATGTCGGCGGCCGGGGCGCGGGCGGGGCTGCGGGTCGGGCCTCGGGCCGGGTGGCCGGCGGCTGCGTCCACCGGGATGGCCTGCATCGGCGCGAGGTCCATCGGGCGGATGAGTTCGCCGGTCTCCGGGTCGTAGCGGGCGCGGACGCGACGTTCGGCCGGTGCGTCGGGCGGTGCATCGCCGATCGTCAGGAACGTCTCCACGTCGTGGCGGAGGTCCAGTTCGTTGCCGCGCTTGCGGCGTAGCTCGGCGGAGTAAAAGACCTCGGCCTCGTCCATGTCCAGGGCGGCCCGCTGGTGCTCCTCCTCGCCGCTGAGGCGGAAGGTGCCGTCGTCTTCAATGCTCGGTGCATCGGATGCGGCCGGCACGTCGTTCAGCCGCCGGCACGCCGGGCACTGAACCAGACCGCCCGCCTCGTCGTCGGGTACCTCAAGCCGGTTGCCGCACGGGCATGGGAATCGGATCATACATCACCCTTCCATCACCAGACCCGCGGCCGATGCCGCAACTGACAACCCCTCGGCAGCCCAGACCCCGCACCCATAAGATGACGCCCCTCCTGCCGCAACTGTATACCCGCAAGCGTCGCGGATCGAAGGTTTGGCCCGTAGGCGGCCGCTATTCATGCTATAACATGGAAGCTGCCGGCGGCGAGGGCCCGTCCACTTTCGCCCGGTTCTTAGTGTCCTGACGTCGCGAGGCTCTGGCAATATGCAGTTTTCTGGTAGCCGGTTCTGTTCATTGGTCGTTGTCGGCGTCGGCGCGATGGTACTCGCCGCGTGCGTGCAGCCGGCGCGCGGGCAGCCTGCGGACGTGCAGCAGCTTGAGGCGCGGCTGGAGCAGACGCTCGGCCAGCTTCGCGCCGCCCAGCAGCGCAAGAACCAGCTCGGCGAGGAGGTCGACCGCCTTCGCCAGCGGCTCGCCGAGGCCCAGGCCGAAGCCGCCGCCGCCGAGGATGCGAGCCTGAGTGCCCGGGCCCAGCTTGCGGTACTCCGCAGGGAGCATTACCAGTTGCTGGCGTTCGTCTCGCGGGTCGAAGGCCTTGCCGACCGCTGGCGCAGCTTCACCGGCCACGACGGCTTTAACGTCACCTCGCCGCAGGTCAGCGTCGGGGGGTTATGGCACGCGTGGCCTTACTACGAGGCTCACGCCGACAGCCCCGCCGGCATGGCGACCAAGTAACGCCGTGCGCCCGCCTGCCCTGGACAGCATCGGCCTGCTCACCCCCGCGGGCTCCGGGGCTATCGCCGTGTTGCGCGTAGCCGGGCCGGGCAAGGCGGCGTTCCTCAGCAGGCACTTCACCGGCAAACCCGCCTCCGGTAAACCCGCCTACGGCCGCTTCCTCGACCTGGCCGGCGGGGAGATCGACGACGGGCTCGTCCTCCTTGATCACGACGCCGCCGAGTTGCACGTCCACGGCAGCCGGGCCGTCATCGACCGGCTGCTGCATGCCGCCGCCGACGCCGGCATGCAGTGTCTGGACGCCGAAACCGCTTTCCTCACCGACGACCCCCTTCTGGCCGAGGTTCTCGCGCACCTTCCGCGTGCCGAAACCCGCCTGGCCCTCGCCGCCCTGCTGAACCAGCCGGAGGCCTGGCAGAAGCTGGGCCCACGACCTGACCCGCAGGCCGCCCGCCGCATTTACGACGATTGCTCACTATGGTGGCTGCTCAACCCCCCGACCGTGGCGATCGTCGGGCCGCCGAACGTCGGCAAGAGCACACTCGCCAACCAGTTGTTCGGCACGCAGCGGTCGATCGTCGCGCCCGTCCCGGGGACGACGCGCGACTGGGTCGGCGAGCGGGCCGACGTCGACGGGCTGCCGGTCACGCTTATCGACACGCCGGGCCGGCGGGTTACAAACGACGGGATCGAAGCCGCCGCCATCGAAGCCAGCGGCCGAGTCGTCGCGTCTGCGGACATGGTGGTTCACGTCGTCTCCGCGCCGGACCTTCCCGATGAACCGCCCGAGGCTGACCTGGTCGTCATCAACCAGTCGGACCTTGCTTCGGGCCGCCCGCCGCCGGCGGCGTGGTCGAACGGTGCCGCCGGGATGGCGGTGGCTACCGTCGCGACCACCGGCCAGGGCGTCGACGCGCTGCGGTCGGCCGTGCGGCGGTTCTTTGGCGTTACAGACGACACCCGCGCCGCGCGCTGGTGGACCCGCCGCCAGCGCGACTGGCTTGAAACACAGGCCGGGCCGGTCGGTGCTTGAGCCGCAAGCCGCCCCAGGCTTCGACGGACGAGCGAGGAAGCTTCCAGACCCCGGTCGTTACCGCTTCAGGTCTGCCAGCAGTTTTTCCATGTCGCGCAGGCTCAGTTCGGCGGCTTCGCCCCCCTCGATGCCCAGCACGGCCGCGAGCTGGCCGGTGAGGCCCTCGCCGGCCAGGACGTCGTCGAGCACATCACTTCGGCCGGCCTCGATAAGTCGCTTGGCAAGCTCGGGGTGGTCCTGCACGTCCTGAAGGGTCCACCCGCGGACGTCGACATAGGTGTCGGGGATCGTGCGGATGCTGAGCGTCTCCTTGGGGACGAGTACGACAGAGCGTTCGCCGGTGCGGACGACGTGCAACGACATGGCCGCCAGGCCCCAGCCGCCTAGCGTGATGAGGAGCATCACGTTGAAGATCGCGAGTTTGAAAAGGAATTTCATGGTTCACCTCCCGGCCGGCTCGCCCGTGGCAGTACTGGCGAGCGTGTTTCTCCCGGACGTCATCGGCGAGCCCGGGTTCTGGCACAAGCGTTAGACACGGCCGGAGGGCTGAGGTTGGCAGGTTCGCGTGCCTGTCGTGACGGCTGTACCGGTGGTGGCGATCAGGCAACCGGCATACCACGACGGCGGGTCCCCGGTGGGGAATCAGTCGTCGTGCCGCTTGCGTTCGGCCGGGGCGAAAACGTCGTCCAGCTCGTCGTCGCTGATCTGCTGCTTCGGGGCGTCGTCGTCGGTGATGTCGTCTGTCAGGTCGTCCTGGGGGTCGTCGACGACTTCGAACTCGGCGTCGCGGACGTCCGGGTCGGCGGCCGAGTCGTCGGCGGCCGCGCCGGCGGCGGCCGAGTCGGCGGCGGGGTCACTGGCGGGGTCGGTGGCCGGGGCATTGGCGGCAGTGCCTTCGGGGCGTGTCGTGCCGGCAGCCGGGGCGACGCCGGGGAGCTTGGGCGGCACGCGTCGCTCGCGCCTCGGTGCGGCCGGGGCACCGGATTCGACGACGGCCGCGTAGTAGTGCGCCGTCGCCAGGCCCTGCTGCTGCTGCTCGGCGAACTCGACGAGTTCACAGAAGCGGCCGATGAGTTCCTGGGCTTCCGGGTCGGAGCGTTCCAGCGCCTGCACCTGCTGCTGGTGCTGTTTGTCGCGGAACCGCATGATCTGCACGAACCGCCCGCTTGGCCGGCCGGTGCCGAAGCCCGGGCCGATCTGCTCGAGGACCTCGAACTGCTCCAGCCCAAGCCGGGCCATGATCTGGGCGAACCGCCGCATGAGCCGCACGTGCTCGGGGCGTTTCTCCTCGGATACGACGTAGCTATTGGTCTGAAGCAGCATGAACGTCCGGGCCCTTCTTCGCGGACGGGAGTTTCGCAGATCGACCCGGTCGCATCAAGCCGGATCGCGTCGGATACCGCCGCCGGATGCGACATTCGCCATTCATTCGCATCCCGACCGCTACAACCTGTCGAACAAGCACGTTCCGTCGGACGCGATCCTCTTCGGAAGCAACCCAGCTTGACAGACGACCCGGCGTATCCTAGCTTTTCCACCTGATGCAGCCCACCCGCTAACAGCACCGCCCGGACCGGTAGACGCAACAGCTACCGGTGCGCCCACGCTTTGGGATGCGTCAGCGCCACGCCCGGCCGGAGGTTTCGCACACCAGATCCCCTGCCGCCCGACGTCCGCACCGGCCGTCGGGCCTGACGTGCGACTGTTATGGGACGCTTTTTCCATGTCACGAGACCAACGCCGCCGCGACCCCGGGGTTGCGGCATTTACCTGTGGGCACTGCCGGCTGCAGGTTTCTTACGAAGTTTACGGTTCGAAGCACCGGAACCACTGCCCCTTCTGCCTGTGGTCCGTCCACGTCGACGAAACCCCCGGCGACCGCCATGCCGGCTGCGGGCAGCCGATGGAGCCGATCGGTATCGACGTCCGCGCCGACGGGGAGTGGGCGATCATTCATCGCTGTCGTGGATGCCGGCAGATGCGGACCAACCGCATCGCCGGCGACGACCAGGAGCTTGCGCTGCTGCAGCTGGCACTCAGGCCGCTGGCCTCCCCGCCGTTTCCGCTGACGGCATTGCCGGTCGGGCAGCGGCAGCGGCGCTAGCTTGCCGGGCGGGCGGCGGGTACCGTCTCGCCGCGGCCAGGACGCCGCACTTTGCCCCCCGGCACGACGCCGCGGCGAGGCACCCGCCAAACGCCAGCACCGACAAGCCATGATCGACTTCGCCCGTCACACGTTTCACCCGGTGATCGACCTGCCGGAACGTTACGAGGTTCTTGACTTCACCCACGGCTACAACGCCAACCACACGCCGTCGACCGGCTATGCGATCGGGAAATACGACGAGAAACGTCGCGGCATGTACACGGCCCGGCTATTCGGCGCGCCCGGCGGCTCCGAAGGCCAGAGCGGCTCCGGCAGGCCGGCCGGCTCCGAAGGCGAGCGGCGCGACGTACACATGGGCATCGACATCGGCTGCCCTGTCGGGACGCCCGTGCGGGCGTTCTTCCCGGGACGCGTTCACCGCCAAGGCTACCTGCCGGCCGAGGGAGACTACGGGCATGTCCTCGTCACCGAGCACCTGCTGGACGGGCGGTCGCTGTTTGCCCTGCACGGGCACCTCTCGGCCGACTCCCTCACGCTGCACCGCGAGGGCGAGACCTTCGCCGCCGGCGACGTCATCGGGCACGTCGGTCACCGACAGGAGAACGGCGGCTGGAACCCGCACCTGCACTTTCAGCTCTCGCTTCTTCGGCCGGACGCCTTCGACCTCCCGGGCGTCGTCGCCGAAAGCCAGCGTACCTGGGCACGAAGCGTCTTCCCCGACCCGCGGCTGGTGCTCGGCCCGCTCTACTGACTCGCCGGCCGTCGTCACGTTCACGGCGGGTGGCTTGTGGCGGGGAGGCGGGTGGCCCGGCGGGGCTACTCCAGCTCGACTTCCTCGTTGAGGATGCGTGTGCCTTCCATCTCGCGGAGGCCGCTGCGGAACTTGATGCTCCCGGTGTCCAGCAACCCCTCGAAGCGGTACCGCTTGATGACCGTCTTGCCGGCCTCGAGGTCGGTGACGAGCCGCTCCTGCCTGGCCAGGCCCGGCACGTGCACGAACGCGCTGTAGGCGATGGCCCGGTCGGCGTAGTTGGTAATGACCTGCTGCACCATGATCGCGCTGCCCTGGCGCACTGCCAGCGTCTGCAGGCCGACTTCGCTCAAGCCAAGCTCCAGCCCGACTGGGGCTTCGACGGCCTGCCAGTCGTCCGACCGGATGCCGATGTGCGCCTTGAGGATCTTCCGGCCGGCCAGGCTGTTGTACGGAAACTGAATCCGCGCGACGCCGCGATACGTCTCTCCGGGTTGGAGGGCAAAATGCCTGGGTTCCAGCTGAACGCGCCACCCTTGGGGCCCGGCGAGCCGGATGTCGCCGCTGATCGGCATGGAGAACGTGTTGGTGAGCGTCAGGACACGCTCGTGGACGGCAAAGTCCGACTCGACGCGTGGCTGCTCGAACCGCACGCTCGCCCGAAGCCGCGAAAGGTTTGGGTCGACGCCGACGATCATCGCCGGCATCGCCTCGAGTGGCGCGTTCACACCGCGCAGGGCCGCGCGGTCCGCCTGACGTCCGTCGGCGAAGGCGTCGTCGGTCTCCTGAGCCGTTTCGGGCAGGGCGTTGCGCCGGCCCATCAGGTCGAGCCGGTACGGCTTGCCGCCGAGTGCGACGGTTATGTTGCTCGGGTGTCCGGGCCGGGTCGCCCAGTAGAGGAGGATGCCCGTGCCCCCCTTCTCGAAGAGCAATGCTTCTGCGTCGTCGGCCAGCGCGACCTGGCCGCGGTACGTGCTGCCGCCGAGCGCCATCATGAGCGTGCGTTGCACGAGCAACAGCTCCTGCGGGTGGCTCAGTGGCTGGCCGTCGGCCGGCGCGGGGTCAAAGGGGAGGGGCAGCTCCAGCCTGTCGGCACCGCCGGCCAGTGCGTAGCCGAGGCGCTGGGCGAAATCGGCGATCCGCTCGGGCCTTCCGTAGGCCACCTCGTCGATCGGCGACAGGCTCACCGACACCTGCTTCACGCCGTGCCTGCGTGCTTCGTCGATGTACAGCGGGATGTGCTCGGGCAGAACCTCCGGCGGCACCAGCAGGCTCAAGGCGGCCGGCATCTGCGCGTCCGGCTCGAACCAGACCGGCCACGGCATCGACAGGTCCGGCCGCTGCAGAAGTTCCCCGAACCGGGCACGCACCAGCTCGAAAGCCCGGCGGTAGTTCGGGTCCGTGACGAAATGCACGGCGTCCTCGTCCGAGCCGATCTGCCACGCCGGCACATGGTGCGCGTGCCTGGAAACCAGCAGCGCCAGCGCCGCCGTCCAGGGCTCCGCGGGCATCGTCGGCAGGCTCCCCCACGAAGACGGGCGGGAGTCGGCTCGCAACTGCGGCGGCGGCGTAAGCAGGCAGGCCGTCGGGACGATGCTCAACCGTTTCAGGTCCTGCAGCGTCTTGTCCAGCAGGTCGGCGGCGTCACGCTCCAGGTCGCGGTGCTTCGTCCAGACGGCCAGCTTCACCCGCCCGGCACCCACCCGAGGGAGGATCTTTACCAGCGTCTCCCACGTCTCCAACGGCAGGTGCGTCGCCGAGAGCAAAAACCGCCCGTCGGGCAGCAGCGCAGGCGTGTCGTCGGCCAGCCGAATGAAGTCCATCTGCTTCTGGCCGAGGTTGATCTGCCCATTGTGCAACAGCAGGTTCGCCCGGTACCAGCCCGGTGCCAGGTCCGGCATGCGCAGGGTAAGCCGGCGGAGCACGCTCTGGCTCGGCGACACCGCGCCGGGAATCGGCGCCGTCTGCTGATGAACGACAACACCTGTGGCGTCTTCGACACGCATGCTGACGGACAAGTCGTCGGTGTATTCGTCACTCACGACCACAGTCAGCGCCAACGGTTCGGAAAGGCCAAAGACGTTGCCCGCCGCCGGCGACTCCACGTGCATCCGCGGCACCTGGGCAACGGTCAGGTCGTCAAACCACGCGCTGCCTTCGATGTCCTGCTCGAAGAGCTGCTGGCGTCGAGGCCGGCTGCTGCCCATCAGCTCCGGTTGCACCAGAGCCAGCTCGACCACCATCCGGCGGCAGCGTTCGTCGACGGCCGGGAGCGCTATGCTCAACCGCTGCCAGTCGTCAGTTGGCCTCTGCTGGTCGGGTCGATGCGCCCAAGGCTCGGAGAGGACGATTGTCTCGAGGATCGGCTTGCCGTCGGCATCGACGAAGTAGGCCGTCAGCCGGCAGGCGGCGTGGGCCAACGGCGTCGTGCGGGCATAGACCTCCACGCGGTAGTGCGTGCCCGGAGAGAACACGCGTTCCGGCAGCACGTGTCTGTAGGCGGCGCTGCCGCCGTCCAGGTCCAGCCGGAAGCTGTAATCACCCGAACGGGCCGCGTCACGCGTCAGACGGCCTGAGACGTAATGCGGCATGCCGGGTGCGACGAGCTTGACCCAGCCCATCGGCAGGCTCTCGACGTTGCCGCCCTGCCGCTCTTCAAAATTGATCGCAGCGATGACCCGTTCGGGCCTGCCGACCGAGGCGACGACGCCAGGCACCGGTGCCGCCCGTGCACCCGAAGTCGGGCCGGCCTGCTGCGCCACTGCAGGCTTTGCACTCGCCAGCAACAAGGCGACGCAAAGCATGAAGGCCGCCATTGCCGCATTCGGCAAGGCCTCTGAAGGCAGGATGGACGCGGGGACGTGGCGCGGTGGAATGAACATGGTCCGATAAATGCATCGGCAGAGCGGCGGCGGCGACTAAAGCCAGCCCGGCGGATTCGCCGCATTTGCCACTGGCCGATCTCACCCTGAGCCCGACAATCCGACCATGGCACGCTTCCGCGACATCCCCTACGCCGTCAAGCACGTCGGCATCTTCACGCTGTTCAAGCGGCTCATCTCGCAGGTCATGAGCAACTACCTGACCGTCTGGGCGGCGGCACTGGCGTATTCCTGGCTGTTTGCGCTCTTCCCGTTCCTCATCTTCATCGTCGCCGTGCTGCCACTGTTGCCGGACCAGGCGCGGGCGGCCGTCCAGAGGCAAATCAGTCAGACGGTCGATAACGTCATCCCGGCGACCACCGCCGCCGAGAGGGATCTCGAAGGCTCGACCTTCGGCCCGCCCGACCCCCGCCCGGGCCGCAACGCAGACCGTAGCGACACCGACGCCGCCGAGGAGGCCGTCAGCGAAACCGAGACACAGAAGAAGCAGCAGCTGCAGCAGGTCGGGCAGACGGTCAAGACCGTCGTCGATGACATCCTGGAGACGGAACAGAGCGGCGTGCTGAGCGTCGCCATCCTCGTGGCCGTTTGGGTCGCCTCCGGCGGCATGAGCATGACCATGAGCGGTCTGGACCGCGCCTACGGCGTGCTGGACCCCAGGCCCTTCTACAAACAACGCCTCGTCGCCATCGCCCTGACCATCGTGGCCGGCATCCTGGTCATCCTCGTGCTGATTCTCCTGCCCATCGGCACGCTCATTCTCAACGCGCTCGACTGGGTCGGCGGCTTCGACTTCATCGCCGGGTGGGCCCGCATCGTCATCGACCTGGCGCGGAACATCGTCGCGCTCGTGCTCATCGCGATGATCATCTCGCTCATCTACTGGGCCGGAACAAGCGTGCGGACGCGCTACCGCGTCCTGACCCCGGGTGCGGCATTCGCCGTCGTCAGCTGGCTGCTGCTGGGTTACGGTTTTCGGCTCTACATCGAGCAGTTCCAGGGCGCTCGAAGCTACGTGGCGACGTACGGCGCGATCGCCGGCGTGGCCATCATGCTGCTGTTGTTCTACCTCTTCGCCATGACCCTGATGATCGGGGCGGCCATCAACGCGGAACTCTCCTTCGCCCGGCTGGGCATCCGCCCCGGCCAGAAGCCGCCGCCCGACGTCGAGAAGGACGAGGAACTCGACGAAGACGACCGCGCCCTGGCCGAGCACCTCCGCGAGCAGACCACCGAACAAGCGCAGGCCGCCACCAGCCTGCCAGTCGACCCGGACGAAAAGATCAAGGAGGCCGAGGAAGAGAACCGGCAACCGTAGCCCGCCCGCCGGCGAGTTTTGACCATGCACCGGCCGGCCCGGGCAGTGTTCAAGCCCGGCTCAAGCGCGCATCGGCGGGCAGGGGCGGGCGGGCGGCCGGCGGCGGTGGGCGGCG
>JBHJOM010000004.1:0-15328 GCA_050329715.1 Phycisphaerae bacterium | reverse complement strand
GCAGCCGCCGGCCGCGATCATGACGACCAGTGCCGTCACGGCAGCAGAAAGGCGAACAAAGGGTGTGGCATGCCGAAGCCGAAAAGGCCAAAGTCGGCCGGGCCGAAGCTGGGGGTGCGTCAAGGTGAGACTCCTCGTTGGTGCGGGACGCGAGACTACCACTGCCCGGCGGGTGAGGCAATCGGCCCGGCGTGCCTCACGTTTCTGACGACGCCCGATAAACTGTTGCCGGCGGATCCGTCGGTCCGCCCGGCCGGGCGAATCGGGCCTCGGCCGCAATACTTCGGCCCGTGCGGCGTTTCGGGAGTGGCTTTCACAAGGAGCAACGTATGAAGCGAAACCAGTGGCTCTTCCGCAGCCTGACGCTCGGCCTCGTGGCTGGCGCAGGGCTGTGCCTGACGCCCTCCCAACTCGCCGCCGCACCCGAAGGCGCACGCAAGGACGCCCCGGCCCGCGGCGAGCGACCCGAACGCGGCCAGGCCGGCCCGCAGGAGCCGGGCCAACGACTCGACCAGATGGTCGAACGCCTGCGTGAACGCCTGGCCGGCGCGGGCCTGAGTGACGAGCAGCAGACGCAGGTCGATGCAATACTCGCCGACGCCCGTGCCGAAGTTCAAAGCCTGGCCCCGACCCTCCAGGGCATGCCCCGCGAGGAAATTCGCGACGAGATGATGGTGCTCATGGGCGAGACCCGCACCAAGCTCGCCGCCGTGCTGAGCGACGAGCAAAAGGCCAAGCTTGGTGCCGGTGCACGCGGTGCCGGCGGCCAGCGCGGTGCCGGCGAAGCCGGCAACGCCGCTGGCGGCCGCGAGGGCCGGGCCGGCGGGGCCCTCTTCGCCCGGATGAAACAGCACCTGGACGAGCTGGACCTCTCGCCTGAGCAGAAGACGAAGGTGACCGGCATCCTCGAGAACGCCGGGAAGGAACTGGCCGGGCTGCGTGAAGGCAACGACGATCCGACCGCGTTGCGTGAAAAGGCCCGCGAGATCGCCGGCAAGGTGCGGACGGACATCGCCGCGGTGCTGAGCGACGAGCAGAAGGCGCAGCTGCAGGAGAAGATGCGGGCGGGCCTCGGGCCGAACGGGCAGGAGCGGTCCGGCCTCCAGCGTGGCGCCGGCGTGGGTGAGGGCGGCGGTGCCGAGAACGCCGGCGTTGCCCCCGGAGGGCCGGGCCCAAAAGCCGTCGGGCCGGCCGCGACTGATACCGCGCGACCGGCCCAACTCCTGGGCGCACTTACCGTCGGACAGGAAGTCCCTGACATCACCCTTTACCAGCCGGACGGGCGACCCGTCCGGCTGGCGTCGTACCGCGGCAAGCCGCTGGTCATCGCCTTCGGCAGCTACTCCAGCCCGCTCTTCCGCGAACGTGTGCCGGAGGTGCAACAACTCTTCCAACGCTATCGCAGGCAGGCAAACGTCATCTACGTCTACACCGCCGAGGCCCATCCGGACGGCCAGTGGCAGGTGCAACGCAACCTCGACGCCGGTATCGCCGTGCCGGCCCACGGCTCCCTCGCCGACCGCCGCACGGCCGCCCGCGTCGCCCGGGACCAGTTGAAAATCGAGGTGCCCGTCGTCGTCGAGGACATGGACGCGCCGATCTCCGGGGCGTTCGACGCGTTCCCGAACGGCGCGGTCGTGATCGACGCCCGGGGCGTGCTGGTGGGCCGACAAAAGTGGCTCGAGCCGATCGCGCTGGAGCGGATGCTCAACGAAGCGCTCGGCCGGTGAGGCAAACCCCGCCCGGGCGGCTCAGCACGGCACGGCCGTTGCACGCTTAACGGCATGGACCTCACCGACCACGCAAAGCTCCTGGAGCACGTCAAACCGCAGTTTTCCAGTGTCGCCCGCGGCATCTGGCGGATGCGGATCGCGATCGTGAACGTCTATGCGATCGGGGCCAGCGGCGGCAAGTGGCTGCTGGTTGACACCGGCCTGCCCCAGGCCGCCCCATTGGTACGCCAGGCCGCCGAGGCCACCTTCGACAACCCGCCTGAGGCGATCGTGCTCACGCACGCCCACTTTGACCACGCCGGCAACGCCCGCACACTCGCCGACGCCTGGGACGTGCCCGTGTACGTTCACCGCCTCGAGCTGCCGTACGTTACCGGCCAGGCGGACTACCCGCCGCAGGACTCGACGCTTCCGAGCGTGCCTGCGTTCATCTCGCGGACGTACCGCGGCACGGCATCAACCTCGGCGACCGCGTCCGAACGCTGCCGGAGAACGGCACGGTGCCACACATCGGCGGTTGGCGGTGGCTGCACACGCCGGGGCACACTGTCGGGCACGTTTCGCTCTACCGCGACGAGGACCAGTCGCTGATCGCCGGGGATGCGTTGACGACGACCGACTGGGACGCTGCCAAGGGGCTGGTGGTCTGGTCGCGGCAGCTTCACCGCCCGCCGAGCTACTTCACGCCCGACTAGGTCGCCGCGAAACGGAGCCTGGAGACGCTGGCGGCGCTCGAGCCGAAGCTTATCGCCGCGGGCCACGGCCTGCCGATGGGCGGCCGAGCCGTCGCAGGGGACCTGCACCACCTTGCCGAGACGATGCGTCCGCCCACCGGCGGACGGTACACCCGCCAGCCCGCCGCCTACGATGAGGCCGGCCGCCCGACGCATATTCCGCCCCCCACCGACGACCCGTGGAAGCTGCCCGTCTACGCCGGTGCCGCCGTGCTCGGCGGGCTGGCACTGCTGGGCCTGATGAAACGCCGCTAAGCCGCGTCCCGGCGGATCGTGCACCGGGCCGGCATGCCGGTAGACTCATGCCCATGCCCAGACGTTCACTCGCCATCGTCGGTGCCGGCGCGGTCGGTGCCACCATCGCCTACGCCTGCTCCATCCGCGGCGTCGCCGAGCGGATCGCGCTCTACGACATCGACAAGGCCAAGGTCGAGGCTGAGATGCTCGACCTCAACCACGGCATCCAGTTCACGCACCCGGCGATCATCGACGGCAGCGACGACATCGAGGTGCTACGCGACGCGGCCGTCGTCGTCATCACCGCTGGTGCCAAGCAGAAGCCCGGGCAGACGCGCCTGGAACTGGCCGGGGCAAACGCCCGCATCTGTCAGCACCTCCTGCCCGAGATCCTGAAAGTCGCGCCGGAGGCGGTCATCATGGTGGTGACCAACCCGGTGGACGTGCTGACGTACGTCTGCCTCAAGACCAGCGGCCTGCCGGTCCACCGCGTCTTCGGCTCCGGCACCACACTCGACTCCAGCCGCTTCCGCTTCCTCATCGCCAGGCACCTGAACGTGGCCGTGACCAATGTTCACGCCTACGTCTGCGGCGAGCACGGCGACAGCGAAGTGCCCCTCTGGAGCTCGGCCAGCATCGGCGCCATCCCGCTGCGCGACTACCGGCGCATCGGCGAGCCCCTGCTCACGGAGCAGGACAAGCGACAGGTCTTCAACAACGTACGCGACGCGGCACAGCAGATCATCGCCGGCAAGGGCGCGACGAATTACGCCATCGGCCTGGCCGCGGCCAGCATCCTCGAGGCCGTGCTCTCCGACCAGAACCGCGTGCTGCCCGTCAGCACGCTGCTCACCGACTACCGGGGCATCAGCGACGTCTGCCTGAGCGTGCCGTGCATGGTCAACGCCAAGGGCATGGAACAGCCGCTGGACGTGCCGATGGACGCCGCCGAGTTAGAAGGCCTGCGAAGGAGTGCCGACGTGATTCGAAGCGTAATCCGCGAGGTGGGATTCTGAGGCGTTTCGCCTGCCGGCCGGGGGTTATGCGTCCTGCAGCTTCTTCTTCAGGCGGTCCAGTTCCTCTTCGAGCTTGCGGACCTGCACGACCAGGTCCGGCGTTCGACGGAAGGCGGCCTGCTCGCGCAGTGACTGTCGGTGCGGCATGGCCGGGACGCCCGACACGGTGATGCCCGCCGCGACGTCGTTCACGATCGCGCTGCGTGCCGCGGCGGTGACGCCGTCGTTCAGCGTCGTGTGCCCGTTCACCGCCACCTGCCCGCCGAGGACGACGCCGTTGCCCATCGTCACGGTGCCGGCCAGGCCCGTCTGCCCGCAGATGATGCAGTGCTGGCCCGTCCGGCAGTTGTGGCCGACCTGCACGAGGTTGTCGATCTTCGTGCCGCGGCCGATCTTCGTGACGCCGAACTTCGCCCGGTCCACGCAGGTGTTGGCCCCGATTTCCACGTCGTCCTCGATTACGACGGTACCAATTTGTGGGACTTTCCTGTGCTTCTTGCCGTCCCACTTGTAGCCGAAGCCGTCGGCACCGATGCTGGCATTGGCGTGAACCACCACGCGGTTGCCGAGCGTGATGCGCGGGTAGAGCACCACGCCACTGAAGAGTTCGCAGCCCTCGCCGAGCGTTGTTGCCTCCCCCACGACCGCGTTGGCGTGCAGCACGCAACCGGCACCGAGTTTGGCCGCGGCACCGATCACGACGTTCGGGCCGATGCGGCAACCTGGCCCGAGCGTGGCTGTGGGATCGACCACGGCGGTCGGGGCAAGGCCTTCGGGCGGGCGGGGGATGGGCTCGGCGAAGTACTCGAGCAGCTCAACAGCCGCCATCTCCGGGTCGGGCACCAAGACCACCGGCATCGGCAGCGAGGGCGGCAGCTTCATCGACGTGCCGGCGACCACGGCGGCGGCCTTGCCGTCCAGCAGCCGGCGGGCGTACTTCTCACCCGTGATGACGACGAGCCTGTCGGCACCCGACGACTCCGGCTCGGCGAGGCCCGTCACCTGCACGTCCGGAAGCGCAGCGACCGATGCGGCATCAAGCCCGATCAGCTCGGCCAGCTTACGCAGTGACACACGGCGGCTTTGCGACAACACGCGCCTCCTGCTTACTGCCCGGATTTGTACTTCTGGTCCATCCGCGCGATCACCTCGGCGGAGATGTCCACCGCGTCGGCGGCGTACAGAATGTTCCGTGCCGCCAGAAGCATGTCCAGCTGCTGGACCTCAATCTGGTCCAACTGCTCCCCCTCGGGCAGCGGCGGGTTCATCCGGCTGATCACCACGTCGATCTGCTTCTCCCTGGCTACCTCGGCCGTCGTCTGCTGGATCTTCTCGTACAGCGAAATGAACTGCTGCTTGCGGCTGCGGACCAGCGTCTGCTCGGCGGCGATGCGCGTCGCCTGAAGCTCCACCGTCCCGCGGATCACCTCTTCGTTACGCCGCTGCCACTCGGGGCTGTCGCGCGTCACCAGGTCGCGGGTGGCCTGCAGTTGCTGCACCTTCTGCTGCTGCTGGGCGAGGGTGTCCTGGAACTCCCGCCGGCGGACTTCCAGGGCCTCCTCACGGTCCTTGCGTTCCTGAACTTCGCGGAAGATCCGGGCCGGGTCCGCCACCGCGACCCTCGTCTGCGCCGAGGCCGAGGCCGGAAAACCGACGGCCAGCAGCAGGGCCAGTATCGCCAGAAGCTTGACGTGATTGAGTCGGGTCATGCGTTCGATTCCTTGGCAGAGATTCCTGAGACTGTTGCAGAGACACGCCAGCGGCCTGAAGGTCAGAGGCCAGTTCGACTTCGGCCGGTTCGACTTCGGCCAGATCACTGTCGGCCGATTCGTCGTCGGCCAGTTCGACTTCGGCCGGGAGGGTCGTGACCGGCGAAGGATGGTACGACCGCCCGCCGACTCAGAGCCCGAAGGAGAAGCTGATGACTGACGTGTCGTCGTCGTCGTCCTTCGTGATGGGCAGGGCCAGGTCGACGGCGACGGGCACGTTGCCGAAGACCGGCAGGTTCAGGCGGATGCCTGCGCCGACCGCAGAGCGGATTGTACCGACCGCGTAGTCTTCCTCAACGGTGCCGATGTCGGTGAAGACGACGCCACGTAGTTCGTCGCCCAGGACGGGGAACGAGAGCTCGACGCTCGTGAGGGCCGTGAAGTCGCCGCCGATGCGGTCGTCCGCCGGGCCGGAGCGTGGGCTGATGCCCCGGAAGCTGAAGCCCCGGACACTGCCGATGCCGCCGGCGTAGAAGCGTTCGAAGATCGGCGCGTCGCCGACGCTTGCGCCGATTTCATTCCGCCACGCGAGGATCGTCGGGCGGTCCAGCAGGTCCTCGGAGAGCGTCGTGTAGTGGTCGTAGGTGCCGGTGATGCGCTGAAAATCGTAATCCCCGCCGAGCAGCCCGAAGCCCTCGACGCCCAGCGTGGTCACGCTGCCTTCCTCGAGAATGCGCCCCGGATTGGTGGTGTCCCGGCGGACACTGGCACCCACGCTCGTCAGAAAGCTGGTGCCCTCCAGCGCCAGCAACTCGAAGGCGCGGATCGGCTCGTCATCAATGTTGTCGATCAGCACCTCTTCGGCACGGAAGGAGACCTGCGCGCTCCAGACGTCGTCAAACCGTCGGCCGACGGCCAACGCGCCGCCGAGTCGGCGGTCGTCGTATTCCAGCCGCTCGCGCTGGCGGAAGAACGCCGAGGTGCTCACGGAGAAGCGTGTGTCAAAGACGTACGGGTCGGTGAAGCTGATGCTGGCGTTGGTCGCTTCTGTGCCCGGCTCGAAGCTCAGGCGGAACGTCTGCCCGTTGCCGATGTAGGCACCCTGCTCCCAGATGGCCCAAGGCGGGCTCGGGGGGTTGGCAATGTCGAAGTTGCGCTGCACGTAGGTGAAGCTGGCACCGACGCCGCCGTTGGAGTTGATGCCGCCGCCGATGTTGAAGAACGCCGTGCGGGCCTCCTCGACTTCCACGAGGATGTCGCGTTCGTCCGGGTCGTTGCCGACGGGGGTGACGCGTACGTCGTCGAACAACGGCAACCCCTGGAGCCGGCGGGCACCGTCGCGAAGCGTGGCGGAGTTGTACAACTCGCCGGGGGGAAGCCGAAGCTCGCGCAGGACGACCTTTTCCCGCGAGCGGGTGTTGCCGCGGACGAGGACGTTACCGACGTTGAACGGCTTGCCCTCCGAGATGCGATACACGAGCTCGACCCTGCCCGGCTCGAGCCGGAAGACGGGTTCAGGCGAGATGCGGAGGTAGTCCGGGTCGTTGCTGCGGGGCTGGTAGATGAAGCCGAACGGCCCGTAGGCTTCGAGGATCTCCTGGACGTCGCGCTCGATGCGGTCCGAGTCCCAGGCCATGCCCGGCTGCAGGCGGACGAGTTCGCGGAGCTGCTGCTCGGTCAGGGCCTCGTTGCCGATGAAACGCACCGCCTCGACAGTGTACTGCGGGCCCTCGTCAATGAGGAATTCGATCTCGACTTCCGTCTGGTCCGGACTGAAGACGACGCGCCGCCCGACGCGCACGTCGAAGAAGCCCTTGGAGATGTAAAACTGCTTGAGGCTCGCGACGTCGTCCTCGAGTTGCTGCTCGGAGAAGAGGCCGGAGCGGAAGACGAAGATCCAGATCTTCGTGCCGATCTGTCGTTTGAGGCGGTCCTCGCTGAAGGTGTCGTTGCCGAGGAAGTCGATGTTACGGACGCGGACGTTCGGCCCCTCGATGACGACGAACCGCAGGGCCCGCCGGTCGCGGAGCAGGGCCTGGTCGACCTCGACGCGGGCCAGGGGGTAATTGCTGGCGCGGTAGAGGTCCAGGATGTTGCGCTTGGCCAGTGCGATGCGGAAGTCGTCGATCGCCTCGCCCGGGCCGACGCCAATGACGCCGCGGATCTTCTCCGTCGTGACGCCGAAGTTGCCGACGACCTCGACGGAACCGATCACGTCCTGCTCGGCGACGCGGTAGATGACGACGACGCCCTCGGCGGTCGGCTCGACGCTGGCCTGGACGTTGGCGAACTTCCGCAGGCCGAAGACGCGCTGGTAGTCCTCCTGAACCGTGATGGGGTCGAACGGCTCACCGACGCGGGTGCGAATCTGGTTGCGGATGACCTCGTCGGGGACGGTTTCGTTGCCGAGGATGCGGATCTGCTCGACCGGCCGGCCGGCAAGGTTGGCCGAGAGCGTGACCGGCCTGGCAGCGGCACCGCGCTCAGGCGGCTGCTGGGCGGGCACGGGCGAGGCGAACACACCCACGCCGAGCACGGCGGCGGCCATGAGGGCCTTGCCGTGGCGGGCGTTTCGAAGCTTCCTTGCGAGCATGCCTTTGCGTTCCACTGAGTAGCCCTTGCCGCCACGAGTCCGCAGCAGAGGGCGGCAGTGTACTTGCACGCCGACGCCAGTCAAAAAATGGCCCACACACCCGAAACACCCCGCACCAGCCCGACTAGCCGATGAAGCTCTTCTTCTTCCGACCCGAGAGGTAGCTTTCCATCACGCAGTTGGAGAGTTCGCCGCTGGCCGTGTAGAACGCCACGCCCTTGGTCAACTGCGTCAGGCGGTCGACGAAGCCGACCCAGTCCATGCCCCAGTAATCCTCCACCAGCGCGAACGTACTGATGCGGCACCCCTCGCGCGTGGCAAGCAACGCCTCCTTGAGCGTCGCGGCGGTGCTTCTCGGGTCCGGCGGGGAGAGCAGGAAGATCTCGTTGCCCTCCACGTGTGCCGTCGGCTGCCCGTCGGTGATGATGAAGATCTGCCGGTTGTCCCCGCCGCGCTTGCGGAGCAGCCGACGCGCGATCTGCAGGCCCAGATGCAGGTTGGTAAAGTGCTGCGGTGCCTTGTCGATCTGCTCGATCGGGCAGCGCAGGCGCACCTGGTGGTCGTAGATCGTCACGGGCTTGGGCATCACCAGGGGAAGCTGGCTCTCGGGGATGACGCCAGCACCGGAGTAGAAGCCTACGAAGTCGAGCGTGTCCTGCGGGAACCGCCCGCGGACCAGCGCCTGCATCGCCATGGCGACCTTCTTGCTCGACAGATACCGGCCGTACCGCATCATGCTGCCGGACAGGTCCAGCAGAATCACGGTGGAGCAGTTGCTTGTGCCCTGGTGCTGGTGAAGTTGAAAGTCCTGCTCGTCGAATTTGATGCGCCCGCCCGAGCCCAGGTCCGCCGGCAGGCCGTGACGCTTAAGGCTGCTGCGGAGCGTCTCGTGGACGTCCAGTTCGCTGACGGCGTCGCCGTACTGGTACTTTTTAACCCCCTCGACACGCTCGCCCCCGGCACCGGTGGTGACCTTCTCGTGCCCCTCGCGGTTGCCCCGCTCGAGGTTGCCGAACACCTCCATGAGCGCCTTGTGCTGCATCTTGGTGACGGCCCGGGGCGTGAGCCGCAGCTTGCCCTTGCCGTCCTTCTCGAGCATGCCCTCCTTGATCATCTGCTCAATGGCCTCGGCGTTGGCCGAGTCGGGCATCTCCTTCATCATCTGCTGCAGGGCGTCCAGCGCGTCCTCGCCGTGCTGCATGACGAAGTCCATGAGGTTGTCGAACTCGAAGAGCGAATCCTGGGTGGGAAACGCTTCGCCGTCATACTCGCCGTAGTAGAACTTCACGTGGCAATGGTAGGGTCCGGGTTTGAAGCAGGCGGCGGGAAATGGCGCGGGTGTCCGGCGGGTCAGCCGAGTCGGCCGGCCAATTGCTCTTCAAAATATGCGTATTTGCCCCGGACGATTCGTCGGTCGACCTCGTCGAGCTCCTCGGCCGCCCGGCTCACCGCCGCCGCCTGCTCCGCGATCGCCCCGAGTCGACGCCGACCCTTCGCCCGCCCGGCCAGGGCCGCCAGGTCGTCCAGCAGGCACCCCAGCAGCATCGCATCCGCCCGGGCGTACCGGCGAAGTGGCGCGTAGCCGGCCTCGACGAGGTCGGCGAACGTCGGCCGACGGGTCAGCAGCCGCACCTTGCCGCCCTCGTCGCGCTGCCGCGGGTCGGGGAATCGCCGGTCCGCCACCCGCAACAGCCCGGCGGTGATCCGCTGGCAGCAGCTTTGCCCCGTGAACGGGTCGTTGATGCCCGGACTCATCGCCCGCACGCCGATCTCCACCAGCTGGTTCACCGCGTACGCCTCGTCCTGCTTCACCGTCCGCCTCGCGCCGATCGCGAACGCACCGTGGGCCTCTTCGTACTGCTCCTCGTCAAGCTTGTCTCCCGGCCGCAACTGCAGCAGCGGCGTACCCTCGTAAACGTAACTGCCGGTGCCCGCGGCCAGCCTGAACACGACGTCGGCCTTTTCCGCTAACGTCACCAGCCGCTCGTGGTTGATGACCGTCAAATAGCCCGCCTTGCGGGACCGCACGGCGACGGGCGCATCCTGCCCGGGCAGGCCTTCGGAGCCGTCGATCTCGTCCGGCTCCTCCTCGTCGTCGTTGTCGTCGTCGTTGTCGTCGTCGTCCCGATGCGCCTGCTTTCTGCCGGAGGTCTTCCCTACCCCATCGGGCACGGCGTGGTTCAGCGCCTCGTCCAGGTCGCGCCCGACCGTGGCCACGACCTGCGGTGCACGGATCATCTGCGCGATGTGGTCGATAAAGTAGATCAGCGTCCCCACCGCCGAGACCGCAAACAGCAGCGCGACGCTCACGCTCAGGTGCGGGACGAAGTCGCCGTCTTCTTCGCTTGTCCGCACGGTGCGCAGCACCAGAAGCGGGAACAGGAACGACAGCACAAAGATGCCCAGCGAAATTTGCACCCCGCGGTCGCTGGAGAACGTACGAAGCAGTCGTGGGCCGAATTGACTGCTGACGAGCGCCAAAGTCGCGATCGTGATCGAGAAGACCGTTCCCGCGACGGTAATGCTGCTGCCGGAGACCGCCGCCAGCGTCGCCCGCGCCCCATCGCCGCCGGCTTCGAACAACAGCAGCGTGAGCCACCGCCTCTCCCCGTCGAAGAGACGTTGGGTCACCCAGATTCGATCGACCCACGGCAGGAGGAGCCCGAGTAGCACCGCCAGCAAGGCCGCCGCCGAAGGAATCGCCCAGAACCCGTCACGAATGCGCTCGATCCAGACTGTCAGGCGTGCCGGCATCCTCGCAGGGTATGCCAACCCTCGGGCGGTGCGGACGGACATTCCCAACCGACCCACGCCCGGCCATGTGTCTGAACGCGCGGGCCGCGGGGGAGTGCCAACTTGACGCGGCCTGCCGCCGCTTCGCGGTGCGGCCGGACCGCGACGCGGGTAGACTTCCGGCAATGCACAGCCTGCCCGTCGTTCCCGCCCGGGGCCCGTTTCACGTCATGACCAAGCCGATCGGCCCGGTCTGCAACCTGGCTTGCGCGTACTGCTTCTACCTCGAGAAGGAAGCCCTCTACGCCGGCACCGGCAAGTGGCGGATGCCCGACGACGTGCTCGAAACCTACATCCGCCAGTACATCCAGAGCCAGCCGCAGCGGGAGGTCAGCTTCGCGTGGCAAGGCGGCGAGCCGACACTCATGGGCGTGGACTTCTTCCGCCGCGTCGTCGAACTGCAACGCACCTACGGGCAGGGCCGGACGATCACCAACGCCCTGCAGACCAACGGCACGCTCCTCGACGACGAATGGGCCACGTTCCTCAAGCAGCACGAGTTCCTCGTCGGCGTCAGCATCGACGGCCCGGCCCACCTGCACGACCGATACCGCGTCGGCAAGCGCGGCGAACCGACCTTCGACCGCGTCATGAACGGCATCGAGACGCTCAAGCGGCACGACGTCGCCTTCAACACGCTGACGGTGCTCAACCGCGTGAACAGCCAGCGGCCGGGGGAGGTGTATGCGTTCCTCAAGCAGATCGGCAGCGGGTTCCTGCAGTTCATTCCGCTGGTGGAGCGCAAGCCGGCCGCCGAGGGCCCGCTGAAGGTGCTCCCGCTGGACCTTGCTGAGCCGCCGGACGCGACCAACGCCTTCGGGCAGGACCAGTACGGCGCGCACGTGACGGACTGGAGCGTCCGGCCGGACGATTTCGGGCGGTTCTACTGCGAGGTGTTCGACGCGTGGGTCCGTCAGGACGTGGGGCGGGTGTTCGTGCAGTTCTTCGACGTGATGCTCGGGCAGTGGATGACACGGCTCGGGGCCGGGACCGGCGCGAGCCTGTGCGTCTTCGCCCCCACCTGCGGCAGCGCGATGGCCGTGGAGCACAACGGCGACGTCTACAGTTGCGACCACTACGTTTACCCGCAGTACAAGCTCGGCAACCTGAGCCAAACGCCGCTGGGCGAGCTGGTGAACAGCCCCCAGCAGCAGGCTTTCGGGCAGGCCAAGAGCGATTCTCTGCCGGGCTACTGCCGCGACTGTGCGTTCATGTTCGCCTGCCACGGCGAGTGCCCCAAGCACCGGTTCCTGACGAGCCCGGCCGGCGAGCCGGGCCTCAACTACCTGTGCCGGGGCTACAAACGCATCCTGGCGCACATGGACGCGGACCTGCAGACGATGGCTCAACTGGTGTGCGCCGGGCTGCCGGCGGCGCACGTCATGCGCATCAAGGCGGCCGAGCCGGGCCGCGGCGTGAAGCCCGCACGCCGGCCGAAGGGCAAGGCCGCGGCAAGAAAGCCGGCCAGGCGTCAGCGTAACGCGTGAGCAGAACGCAGGTCGCGGGAACTGGCACCCGCTTTCCCGTAGGCTGTGCGACGACGTGGGCGAGTTAACCAACCAGCTGTACATCATCGCCACGGCCGTGCTGGGCGTGTTCGGCATCGTGGGCGTGGGCATTTTCTGCCGGCGTACCGGCTGGCTCACGCCCGCCGCCGACGAGACGTTCTTCAAGCTCGTCATTCGGCTGCTCTTTCCGGCGTTCATCCTCAGCAAGCTGCTGGGCAACGAGCAGCTGCTCGACCCGGCGGCGCTGCTCAAGCCTCCGGTCATCGGGCTGCTGAGCATCTGGCTCGGCTTCGTCGCGGCGATGCTCGTCGGGCGGCTGGCCGGCAGGTGGCTCAAGCTCGATACCAAGCCCAAGCTCGCGGCGTTCGTCGTCTGCATCGGCATGTACAACTACGGCTTCGTGCCGATTCCCATCACGCTGGGCCTCTTCGGCGAAGGGGCCACGCTCGGCACGCTGCTGCTGATGGGTGTCGGCGTGGACGTGGCGATGTGGTCCACCGGCGTGATCATCCTGACGGGTGGGCTCAAGCCCGGCTGGTGGAAGCACCTGTTCACCCCGCCGCTGCTGGCGATCGTGCTGGCCGTCACACTCAACCTCACCGGGCTCTACCGCCCGCTGATGCTCTACCTTCCCTTCGTGCCGCGGGCGATGGACATGCTGGGTGCCTCGGCCATCCCCATCGCCCTGCTGCTGACCGGCGCGACCATCCACGACAACTGGAAACGCGCCGACCTCGCCGGCGGCCTTCCGACGATCTCCGCGGCGTGCCTCCTGCGCTTAGGCATCCTCCCGGCGACCTTCCTGGCCGCCGCCTTGCTCCTGCCGCTGTCACTCGAGCTTAAACGCGTCCTCGTCATCGAAGCGGCGATGCCGTGCGCGGTCTTCCCGATCGTCTTCACACGCATCTTCGGCGGCGACGTGCCCACGGCCGTGCGGGTGGTGCTCGGCACGAGCATCGTATCGCTCATCACCATGCCGGCATGGCTGATGCTGGGCCTGTGGCTGCTGGAGACATAAAAGAAGCCGGGAGCGGGACGACTCGCGACAAGTCACCCCGCTCCCGGCTTGAAAGTGCCCGAGACTGGATTCGAACCAGCACTCCCGTTAAGGGAACTACCACCTCAAAGTAGCGCGTCTGCCAATTCCGCCACCCGGGCAATGCGAAGCAGAGTTTAGCCGTCTCCGCGGCGTTGTCGAGAGGCACGGCGAAGCGGATCTGCCCCGTGTCGCTTTTACCGACTCCCCCGCCGGCCGCACGCGTCTCCGATTTCGCCGCATGCCTGTCGGCCAGTTCTCCGATCTGTGCAAGCCGTGGCCTGGCCCTGCCGGCGAGAGCGGATCCACTCGATCTCCAGCGTGCCATCCCGAGCGTGCCCAGCGAGTCGAAGGATCTTCCGAGACGACAAAGCCCGTTCGCGTTCCCTAGACTAAGGCGCGATGCCGCGGCAGCACGCTCATAGCCGGGCAACAGGCTCCTTGTTGTTCGCCCTTGAAGACCATTCGACCCGCCGTGCTCGCTCACGACGACACGCCGGAAGCTGAATTGAACCACGCCAGCCCTCGACATCCCAACCACGCACCCCGACAAGGCAACACCATGCTCAAGACAACCCGCATCCTCATCGCTACGCTTCTGCTCTGGGTACCGGCACACGCCTTCGCGCAGGCCGACCCGGCCGAACCGACGCAGACCGGGCGCGAGCTCCTGCAACGTCGTGACGCACTCGAACAGCAGGCCGCCGAGCTCTCCGAAAGGCTCACGCGCATCGTGTCCGAACAGGCCGACCGCCGCCAGAAGATCGAAGCGCTCGAGGCGCAGCTCGAACGCCTCCGGGCCGAGTACGAGCAGGCCGAGGCCGACCGCAAAGCCACCGCGGCGCAACAGCAGCAGCTTCAGGCCGCCCGGGACGCACTGGAGGCGGAGCTTGCCGCCTTGCGTGAGCGTGACGCCGGCCCGGCCGCCCCGGCCCGCAAGTTACAAGTGGCAGTCGCGCCACTCCGTCTGCCGCATGCCGGCTTCAGCTTCGAGGGCGACCGCGTGCCGAGTGCGGACGTGGAGCGTCGGCTCAGTCAGGAGCTCGTCAGCCAGTTGGTGGACAGCCGCCGCTTCGCCGTGCTCGACCGCACCTACACCGCCGAGGTGGAGCGTGAGCTGGCCCGCCTGCAGGACGGCCGCGTGCCGGATGAAGAACTCGCCCGCCTCGGCCGGCAGCTCGGGGCGGACTACCTCGTCGTCGGCAGCCTTGAAGACGCGACGATCGACCGTGCCGACGGCGTCGTCCGCCTCACCGGCCTCCCCTACAGCACCTACGCCGGCCGCGTGAGCGTCGCGATGCGCATCGTCGACGTCGCCACGACGCAGACCCTGCTGGCCGACACCGTGACGCTGTCGTTCGACGACGAACAGTTCCGCCGGCTGGCCGCCCTGCGGGGCGACACGCGGCTGGACGACGTGATGCTCTGGGCCGCCGGCGACCAGCTCGCCACCCGCTTCATCGACGCCGTCGACCCGGTCCGCGTAGTCGAAGTCCGGCCGGACGGCACCGTGGTGCTCAACCAGGGCGGCGACCGCTTCGAGGCGGGCGACCGCATCGCCCTCTTCCGCACCGGCCGACCACTGCAGGACCCGGTCACCGGCGAAACCCTCGCCGTCGAGGAGACGTACACCGCCACGCTGGAAATCACCCGCAAGACCCCTGAAGTCGCCTACGGCCGCGTGGTAGACGGCGACGCCGCCGCCATCACCCGCGGCGACATCGCCCGCCGGTAGCTCGCCACAACCGCCACCCGGTCGCCCCTGCCGAACAGACGAAGCCGTGCCGGACAGAAGCATCTGCGGTTGCTTTCACCCGCAGCCCGGCTAAAGTATCGAACCCGCCCGAAAAGGCGGCCCCGGGAGTGTACCGAAGCGGTCAAACGGGTCAGACTGTAAATCTGATGGCTCTGCCTTCACAGGTTCGAATCCTGTCGCTCCCACTATCTTTCACCTCAAGAACGGGCCGTT
>JBHJOM010000003.1:0-7201 GCA_050329715.1 Phycisphaerae bacterium | reverse complement strand
CGGCTCGGTGCTGGTGCCGGTCTGCACGAGGCCGACGGGTAGGCCGACGCGTATCGCCTGATGGGCGACGGAGAGGCTGTTGCCGTCTGCGTCGACGATGGGCGTGTGGTCGGTGCCGCCCATGTCGCCGAAGGCGTCTGCGTGGACCTTCACGCCGTAGGCGTGGGTGGTAGCGCCGCCGTTGCTTGTGGCCGTGAGTCGGTCGAGCATGTGCCCGCGGTAGAGCGCCATGGCCGGGAGGCGGTCCCAGTGCAGCTGGCCGTCGGGCCCGTAGTGGAGGTTGCGGGTGACGGCCCAGGTCGCGGCGGAGGTGCCGTCCGGATGAATGAAAATCACCGACCCCGTCCCCGGCACGTCCGCCGGCTGAGTCGCCTGACCCCACGCCGGGCCGACCAGCCCGGCCACCAGAACCGCCAACAGCAGCAATCGCTTCATGACCCAAGCCTAGCACCCGACGCCATGCGGCGCGTTAGCGGCGGGTTATGAACGGCCACGGACCCGGCAAACGCCTTCGCGGCAGACAACAGGAGAGGTCGTTGGTCCGGGGAGCGTGCAAGGCGGCACACGCCTCGCCCTCAATGGTGCGATGCTCACGCCTCGGGCTGAACGTCGGACTGCAAGTCGGGTCGGCCGTCGGGTCGGACGTCGGATTGAATGTCGGCGAGGCTGCCCGGCAGCGGGTCGGGGCGCGTGAGGCGGGCACCGTGGCGCAGGCCGAGGATGTAGACGGTGCCGGTCGCGTCGTCGATGGTGAAGAGGATGAGGTGGCGGCCGAGAATCAGGCGTCGGACCTCGTACGGGCGGTGTGCGTCCTCCTCGGCGAGGTTGCAGCGGCGGGGGAGGAAGTCGAGGGTGTCGATGGCTTCGTACACGCTCGCCTGTCATCGCTCTGCAGGCCTGGGAGCCAGCTCCTGCGTGGCGAGAAAGTAGGTGTGGTCGTCGATGTCCGCCTGTGCGGTAGACGTCACGCGAACGACGTAGCGACGGTCAGTGGGGTCGTTCATCACTCGGCATCCACGATTCCGGCGGCCGCCATGCGCTCCTTCAGCTTCCGGCGACTGTCGGCGAAAGCCTCATCGACCGACCTGGATCGCCCCGCGGCGATGTCGTCCATGCTCGCGTCGAGCTGTTTGAGGCTCCGGGCCAGTTCGGCCTGCCCGGCCAGGCGGTCGTACGCCGCGGGCGAAAGGAGGACGGCTTCGGTCTCGCCGTTGGTCGTGATGAACAGCGGCCGACCGGTCTCCTGCGCCTGCTTCAGGCGGTCCTTCAGGTGGGTGCGCAGGTCGCTGACGCTGGTGATGTCTTCGGTGCGGATCATGAAGCGTGCCTCCGGTCGTACGTGATTGCGTACTACAAGTATGGCCCGCACTCGGCCCGGGGGTCAAGCGGCGGTTACCCCTTCACGAGCGTCAGCAGAAACAGCGTCGGCTCCTCGGCGAAGAGGTCGTGGGGGGTGTTCGGCGGCATGACCAGCCAGTCGGCCTCGGCCATCGTGCGGGACTCGCCGGCCACGCCGAAACGAAGTCGGCCCGAGACGATGTGCACCGTGGCAACGTACGGCGCGCGGTGCTCGCTGATCTCCTGCCCGGCGTCAACCGAAAAGAGCACCTGTTTGAGCGTACCGGTGTCAATCAGCGGCTTGCTGACAATCGCACCGGGCACGACGGGGCAAAGCTCGGCCAGGTGGCCGCCCTGGGTGGAGCTGACGTCAAATACGGGTTTAGCCATGCCAGCCTGGTGCAGTAGCCGTACCACCGGGCCCGGCGGTTCGAAACGGCGGGGGACAGACCGCTGCCGCTGAGGGGCCCGGGGCGTACAGGCCGGGGCGTACAGGCCGAGTTGTAATGTTGTGATGCAGGACGCACCCTTGATCTCAGGCCTGCACCACGACACCGCCATCGCCGCGGACGCCCGGAGGACTGTGGATTTTTACGCCGGCGTGCTCGGGCTGAAGCTGGTGAAGGTGACGGTCAACAAAGTCGACCCTACGGCCCTGCACCTCTACACCGGCGACGCGGCCGGGAGCCCGGGCAGCATGGTTACGTTATGGTTACGTTCTTCATCTACCCTGAAGCCAAACACGGCCGGGTAAGGGGCCCGAACACCGGCGGCCGGGCAGGTGGCAGGCGTCGGGCTGTTGAGGGACGCGGCATCGCTCGAACTGCTTTGGCAGCGGGCGGCCGACGAGCCGGCACCGTCCCTGGGCACCCGGCTCTGCCTGCCCAGGCACCTGGAGCGGCGACGCAATGAATTTGAAGCCGCCGTGCCGGCCTTCACCACCCCCTTCCGGAACGCGAATCGGGCAGTAAGCCCCGACCTCAAACCCCATACTCCTTCCAACGCCGGTCCACCATGGCTTTCGTCGCGGCGTCCATCTCGATCTGCCCCGGCCATTGCCGCACGGCCTCTTGCGTCGCCTCCCCGGGCAGCTTCCGCGTCGCGTCGAAGCCGATCTTGCTCCCGATGCCCAGGTACGGGCTGGCGTGGTCCAGGATGTCCACCGGGCCGCGGACGACTTCCGTATCGCGGGCGGGGTCGCAGTTGGCGAACAGGTGGAACAGCACGGCCTGCTCGTCGTGTACGTCCACGTCCTCGTCCAGCACGATGATGAACTTGGTGAATGCCATCTGCCCGGCGCCCCAGATCGCATGCATCACCCGCCGGGCCTGGTAGGCGTACTCCTTCTTTATCTTCACGTAGACACAATTATGAAAGCAGCCGGCCATCGGCAAACTGTAATCCACAATGTCCGGCACGATTGTTTTAAGTAACGGCAGGAAGATGCGCTCGGTGGCCTTGCCCATGAAGTAGTCTTCCATCGGCGGGCGGCCGACGATGGTGGTGGGGTAGATCGGGTCCTTCCGGTGCGTGATGGCCGTGACGTGGAAGGCGTGATAGTGGTCCGCCAGACTATAGAAACCCGTATGGTCACCGAAGGGGCCTTCGTAGAGTGTTTCGGTCGGGTGGACGTACCCTTCTATAACGATTTCGGCGTTGGCGGGCACTTCCAGGTCGATGGTTTTGCACGGGCACAGCTCGATGCCGCCGCCGTTGAGGTACCCGGCGAATAGGTGCTCCTCGATGCCGGGGGGCAGTGGGGCGGTGGCGGCGTAGGGCAGCACGCTTTCGCCGCCGAGGACCACGGCCGCGGGCATTTTCTCGCCGCGTTTCTTGTACAGCCGGTGGTGGCGTGCGCCGTCGTGGTGCAGGTGCCAGTGCATGGCCGCCAGCCGCGGGCCGAAGACCTGCACGCGGTACATGCCGATGTTGCGGTCCCCCGTCTCCGGGTTGCGCGTGTGGATGCCGCCGAGGGTGATGTACCGCCCCGTCCCCGCCCGGCCGGCGGCGACGGCCGCCTTCGCCGCGGCATCGTCGAAGACCTGCCCGCTGCCCAGGTCGCCGTCGAGCGGCCAGCACTGGATGATCGGCAGCCGGCCAAGGTCCGCCGCGTCACCCTCGTGCACCACCTGCTGGCAGATGCCGCTGCGAACCTTCTTCGGCCCGATCCGCGCCAGCTGGGCCAGCTCCGGCACACGTTTGAGCTTTTCAATGATGCCCGCGGGAATCTCCGGCTTGATGAGCCGCTGCACCTTCGCGGCCAGGTCGTCCAGGCTTTGCGTGTCCGGGTCGTTGCCCACGGCCGCGTTCATCCGCCAGTAGCTGCCGAACGTGTTGATCGCCACGGGCATGTCGCTGCCCTGCACGTTCTCAAAGAGCAGGGCCCGCCCGCCGAGCCGGGCGGCCGGGTGCCTGTCGCGCTCCCGGTGCGGGTGCGGCGCGGGGCTCTTCACAGCCCGGTCGGCAATCTCGGCGATCTCGAGCCGCGGGTCCACCCGGGCACGCACACGTGCCAGCTCGCCGTGCTTGTCGAGGTAGTCGATGAAGTCGCGGAAGGTTTCAAATGCCATACGCATGATGGTAGCGGACGAAGCGGCCGCCCGGCGAATCACCGGCGACAACAAAGTTCACGGTTGCTGAATCCCGAAGGACCGCATCTATGGGCTTGTTTACCGCAGAGCCGCGGAGGACACATAGATTAGGAGATCTCAGAGTGGCTAAAACTGTAAATGATCATGCCTCATCTCAATCATCAGTTTCCGCCCCTCTTTGATCTCCCATTCTCTGTGGACTCCGTGTTGTTTTCACTCGCCTCCAGGCTGCAGCGTCGCGGGCGGGGTGCAACGCTTGACCGGTGATGCTACCATTCGCCGGTCATTTAACCCCAGGAGCATGACTATGAAGCCGTACGTCATTCAAACAACGCGTTTCGTCGCGGGCTATGCGAAGATGATGCTGGCCGACGTGGCCGACGCCGACATGACCCAGCCCGCCGGCCAGATCGTCAACCACCCGGCGTGGCAGCTGGGGCACATCGTTTACGGCCTGACGAACGCCACCGCCATGCTCAAGGGCCAGGAGCCGGACATGCCCGCCTGGGCCACCGCCTGCGGCATGGGCAGCAGCCCCGAGGCCTGCGTCACCACGATGCCCGGCAAGGCCGAGCTGCTCGCCGGCTACGAGGCCGCCGCCGAGGCCTTCGCCGCCGCGCTGGCCGAGACGGACGACGCCACACTCGCCGCCCCCAACCCCGCCGAGGACCTCCGCGCCATGATGCCCACGCTGGGGGACATGGTCACCTTCCTGGCCACCGCCCACGCCGCCGTACACTTAGGCCAGGCCAGCGCCTGGCGCCGCGCCCGCGGCGGCAAACCGTTGTTCTGATGGCGCGAGGCAGCAGGGAGCAGGCAGCAGGGAACAGGCAGCAGGGGGGGGATGGTGTCCCCGGCCCTCATCGGCCGGTCGTGCGGGCCGCTGCGGCCATCCGGCGGACATAGTTGCTCGGCTCCGCCTCGCCCACGCGTAACAGCGCCTCCCGTGCGACCTCCGACGCGTCGACGTGGTCAAACAGCGCCACCGCCGCGTACAGCCGCGTCAGCTCGTCCTCTGCCGCAGTCGGCCCGGTGAGCAGGTCCGCCAGCACGCGCAGCGCCGCCGTCGGGTCATGCCCTGCGGCAAGGCAGGCCCGCGCCGCCGCGACGCGCACGGCCTCGTCCGGGTCGTTCTGCATGGCCGCGGAGATGTCCGCCAGCGCCGCCCGGGCCTCGGGCCCCGCCGCCTGCAACGCGTAGAGCGCCCAGTACCGCATAACCGGGTCGTCATGCCCCAGCCGTTCTCGGTGGACCTCCAGCGGCACCGTGCCGGGCCACGCCTCCTCGGCGGCCTGCCAGTAGTCTGGCAACGCCTGGCCTGCGGCCAGTCCCGCGGCGTAGGCGCTGCCGTGCTCGGCGGCGCGGCGGCGCAGCATCGGCTCGGGCACGGCACCCAGGTCGCGCGTCTGTTCCTGCCACGGGCGGAGCATCCCCCGGAGCGACGCCAGCGTCTGCCCGTACGCCGCGTCCCCAGCGAGGTTGGTCAGCTCCTCCGGGTCCGTTGTCAGGTCGAACAGCTCCTCCTTCACCCGCGGCCGGTTGGGCCAGTCGGCCGGGGGCTTCAGCTCACCCGCCTCCGCCAGCCGGCGGATGTCCCGTCGGGATTCGATCACCTCCGCAAACGCCATCACCGGCAGCGGCGAGGCGTCCGCAAGGTAGTGCCGCAGGTAGTTGTACCGGCCCGTCCGCACGACACGCACAAGGTCCGTCTGCTCGTCATGGCGGTCGCGGGCGGCATACGCCGCCTGCCGCGGCGGCGAGAGCCGCTGCCCCAGAAACGCCCGCCCCTGCATCACGCCCGGTACGCTCAGCCCCGCAAGGTGCAGCACCGTCGGCGCGAAGTCCACAAAGCTGACCAACCCCTCCGCCACCGACCCCGGCTCGCCCTGCCCGGCCTGGCGGTACCTCGGCGGCACCCGCACGATCAACGGCACGCGGAGCCCGGCCTCATAAGGCCAACGCTTCGCCCGCGTCATGCCGTGGCCGTGGTCACTGAAGAAAAAGACGATCGTGTCGTCCGCCAGCCCGTCCTCCTCCAACTCGGCCAGGATTCTCCCCGCCCACAGGTCCACCATCGCGGCGGCGTCGTAGTACTTGGCCAGGTCCCGCCGGGTCGCCGGCGTGTCCGGGTAGTACGGCGGCACGCGGACCGACGCCGGGTCCGTCCGCCGCTCCGGTGGCAGCTCGGCCGTCCGCTGCTCGTACAACGACTGGTCACGCAAAGAGCTCTCGTGCGAGTGGTTCGCGTTGAACACCGCGAAGAACGGCCGCCCCGCCTCCGGCCGGGCACGCCAGTGGCCTTTGCCCTCCCCCGCCCCGCGGCCGGTGGCGTCCCACGCGTCCGCCGGCGTGGCGAACTGGTAATCCTCCTTCGCGTTGTTGGTGCACCAGTAGCCGGACTCACGCATCAGCGCACTGAACGGCCCAACGCCCGGCGGCAGGGTCACCCGCGTTCGCATCGGGTGGGAGCCGAGCGTCGTCGGGTGCACGCCGGTGATGAGGCACGAGCGGTTGGGCACGCACACCGCGGCCACGCCCACGGCGTTGGTGTAACGCACGCCCTGGCTCGCCAGCCGGTCGAGCACCGGCGTCCGCGCCACGGCGTCGCCGTAACAACCCAGGATCGGGCTCATGTCCTCGCAGGTGAGCCAGAGGATGTTCGGCCGCCGCCCGGCCCGGTCCGAGCCCCGTGCCGCACCCTGTACCGCGCCCGCCAACGCGGCCGCGGCGGCCGTCGCCGCCGTACTCGCCGCCGCAGACGCGGCCACGCCGCGCAGGAACCGCCGCCGCGACATCTGATTCACTCCGCCAGCCATCCTCGCTCCTCCGTGGTATGCCTGGGTGATTGTCACCACCCCTCGGCGCGCAAACAAGCACCCCCGCCGAGGAACCGCCCCCGCCACGAGGCACGCGCGTCAGCAACCACGGCGGCCGCAGGTCGCTGGTGCCCCCCCGGGAGGGCGAGGCTCCAGCCGAGCCGCCGTGCGGCAGCACGCGGCGAAGCCTCAACCCCGCCGGCCGTCGACGGCCGCCTTGGCATCCAGACAGCGGCCGGCCGGCACGACGATGACCCCACCGACGCCGCCCAGCCCGCCGCGTCCGTAGCATGGGCATCCTGCCCATCAGAAATTAGCGGGGGAGTGTGATCTTCTTGCTTGCGGCGCTCGGTTCGGGCAAGCTTCAGTGATGGGGCAACACGACACGCCACGAACCGGCTGGGGCGACCTCACTCACGACAACGCCGAGTACCTCGTCTTCTGCGGGCCAAAGCG
>JBHJOM010000002.1:0-4983 GCA_050329715.1 Phycisphaerae bacterium | reverse complement strand
CCCGAGCCGACACCCGAGCCGCCCGCCCCCCCGGTGACGCCCCCGCCGCCCGTGACGCCCCCGCCGGTGACGCCCCCTGTCGTCACGCCCCCGCCGGTGACGCCCCCGCCGGTGACGCCGCCGCCGGCGCAGCCCCCTGCCAGCGGGCAGCACCCGGTCGCGAAGATCGACCTCGGGCAAACCAGCGTGCCCCAGGGCCACGCCGTTCACGCCAGTGCGCTGGCCAGCGACCTCAAGTCCGGCACCATGCTGACGGCCCGGTACGAGTGGGACTTTGGCGACGCCTCCGGCAAGTACAACAAGCTGCAGGGCTTCAACGCCGCCCACTTCTACGAGCAGCCCGGCACGTACACCATCAGCCTGACGGTGACCAACGAAGCAGGCCGGAAGACGACCACAAGCCGCCAGGTGACCGTAACGGCCGCCCAGCGCCGCATCATTTACGTCAGTGGCAACGGCAACGACAACAACACCGGCCGGACGACCGGCACCGCGGTTCGCACCTTCTCCAGGGCGATGAGCCTGGTGGCCGACAACACCGAGATTCGCTTCGACCGCGGGCACGAGTACACGCTGACCGGCGGCAAGCAGATCAGTGACGACAACGTGGTGATCGGTGCCTACGGAAGCGGGAACAAGCCGCACCTGAAGTGGACTGGCGGCCGGGGCTACGGGGCGTTCTTCCACACCACGGGGCAGAACATCACCATCCGCGACCTGCACATGACGACGATCCACGATGCGACCAAGGCGAACACGCCGACGGGCGTTTCTGTGGGCGGGAAGAACGTGAGCATCCTGGGCAACAGCTACCACCAGGTGGGCCACGTTCACAACCTGAACCAGAACCCGCAGTACGTGCTGATGCAGGAGAACAGCGTGCCGAGCGAACTGGGCATGGCCAACTACCTGGCGTGGGTGCAGGGCACGGATATTGTGATGCTGGGAAATGAAGTGAGTAACAGCCGCCGCGAGCACGGCGTGCGCATCTACGGCGGCGAGCGTGTTCTGATGGCGCACAACGAGATCGGCAACATGGACCGCCGCGCCCAGGGGGACCCGTACGACACGATCAAGAGTGCGATCGGCGTGCAGCAGTCCCGGCACGTGTACGTGACGGACAACGTGATCACCGGGCCGATGTCGGCCGGGCCGCTGGACGTGGGGGCGAGCCACGAGCGGACGCAGTGGGTGGTGATCCAGGACAATGTGATCATGGACAAGGTCGTCTTCGCGACGGGGCTGGAGAACCTGGAGTTCCGGAACAACGTGATCGACGCCGACGACCGGACGCTCGTGGAAGTTCAGGGTTGGAGCAGCAGCAAGAACCGCGGCGTGAAGAACGTGACGCTGCGGAACAACCTGGCCGTGAACGACGGGACGCAAGGCGCCTTCCTGCGTGTTTGGAGTGGAGCCAGTCAAATCAGTGTGCTGGGTAACGTCTACTCGGCGAACCGGCTGAAGATCGGGCTGTACGACTCGGCCGGGCTGTACGTGGCCGACTCGAACCTGAACGCCTTCACGAAGATCAGCGGCAACGTCTGGCCGGACGGGTCGGAGGGAACCAGCTACGTTCAGAACGGCGTGAACTTCGTCGGCAACGGCCAGAGCGGCTGGCAGGACCCGACCGAGTGGCTGAGCTTCGCCAAGGTGAGCGACGAGTCGTTCCGCGACGTGTACGTGAACGCGAACTATGAAATTGTGAACTGAACGGCGCATTTGCAGCGCATCGCGTGAAGATCGGCGCGGTTTTGTTGGACACGCGATGCACCGGGAAGGCGATCGGTCGGACACAAAGTAGACAGGCGGCGGCCGGATTCCGGTCGCCGCCTGTCCCGTTCGGGCCCTAACATTCGCCCATGGATTTACCGACGTTGGCGCTCGTCGAGACCTTGCCGATCGGTGCCGTCCTGCTTACGGCGGAGGGGAGGCTGGTCCGGGCGAACGGGCTTTTCGGGGAGTTGGCCGGCGAGTTGGCGGATGGCGACATCGATTGGTGTGCCCTGCTCGGACGGCTGGAGTCGGAACGGCAGGTGCCTTGGGACTTGCATGTGCCTGTGCTGGTTTCGGGCGGAAAAGTGCAGGGCGGGTGGCTTTTGACGTTCACGGACGTCTCGACGGAGCGGAAAGCCGCCGAAGGCTGCCGCCGGCAGTATGAAATTCTGGCGGAACTCTCCAACAGCCTGTTGGGCTCCGCCGAACACTACCGGGAGGACGCCCAGGAGCTTGCCGAGAAGGTCCGGCAGCGGAACCACGAGCTGCACGAGGCGAACATGGACGCGATTTACATGCTGGCCGTCGCCTCGGAGGCGAAGGACGAGGACACGGGCCGGCACGTCCGCCGCATCGGTAAGTTGAGCCGTGAACTGGCTTTACGAGCGGGCTTCTCGGTCGAAGCGGCGCGGGAGGTGGGCTACTCGTCGGTGCTTCACGACGTGGGGAAGATGCACGTGCCGGACGTGATCCTCAAAAAGCCCGGCCCGCTGGACGCCCAGGAGCGGGCGACGGTGGAACAGCACACGGTCTGGGGCGAGCGGATTCTGGCCGACCGGCCGTTCTTCCGCGTGGCGCGCCTCATCGCCAGGAGCCACCACGAGAACTTCGACGGCAGCGGCTACCCCGACGCGCACCGCCACGATGAGATCCCGATGCCGGCCAGAATCGTGCATATTGTTGACGTTTTCGACGCTTTGACGAACCTCCGGGCGTACAAGGCCGCCTGGCCGTTCGAGAAGGCGATGGCCGAGGTCCGCGCCGGCCGCGGGACGATGTTCGACCCGGACCTGGTCGATGTGTTCGAGGCCATGCTCGCCGACCGGGATCTGGAGTCGGAGCCCGCAGCCCGGCCCGAAGTGGTGCCAGACGCGTGCCTCGGCAGAACCTAGCTTTTCTTATCCTGCCGCATGACCGATGATAAAAAGCAGATGCCTCGAATCAGCGTGATAACCAGCGTTTTTAATGGTCAGGCCTTTCTGAACGAGGCTGTTCAGAGCGTGCTGGGGCAGACCTTCGCCGATTTCGAGCTGCTGATTTACGACGACGGCAGCACGGACGCCAGCGGGCGGATGCTCGCCGAGTTCGCCCGACGCGACCCACGCGTCCGCCACATCACCCAGGAGAACACCGGGCTGACCCGGACCCTCAACCGCGGCCTGCACGAAGCCACCGGCGAGTACGTCGCCCGGATGGACGCAGACGACATCTGCTACCCCGAACGCTTCGCCGAGCAGGTCGATTTCCTCGACGCCAACCCGGGCGTGGTGCTCCTGGGCACCGGTTACCGCTATGTGGACGGTGCGGGCCGGCCCATCCGGTCGTTCGTCGCTCACGCCGACGACGGCGAGCTTCAGGCCCAGAGCCTGGCAGGTCGCACGCCCGTCTGCCACCCAACGGCGATGTTCCGCCGGGAGGCGGCCGTCCGCCTCGGCGGGTACGACGAGCAGTACCGGACCGCCCAGGACCTGGACCTGTGGTTGCGGCTCGGCGAGGTGGGTGAAATGGCGATTTTACCCAGTGTTTTGCTCGATTACCGCCAGCACGACGGCAGCGTGAGCGAAAGGCGTCAGCGTGAGCAGATGGCCAACATCGCCCAGATCTGCCGCAGTGCCTACGAGCGACGCGGGCTGCACCGCACCTTCGACCTGGCCGAGGACTGGCGCCCGACCTGCACCGCCTCGAAGTACCGCCAGCTGGCGATGTTCGGCTGGTGGGCGTTCCAGGAAGGGTACAGTTCGACGGCACGTGCGTACGGCCTGAAGCTGATACGCCGCAAGCCAAGGCGGGCCGAGGGTTGGATTATGCTCGCCAAGTCCGTGCTGCCTGCCCGGACCCAAAGCCCGCCGCTCGACACTCTGGCCGACAAGCCCGTGCCACAGAAGTCGGCGGACCTCACCATGTGAGGTTGCTAGAGCCGTTCAATTCCGCTTCCAGCATGTCAAAGTGAGTTGTCACGTGCCTTGGGCACCCCCACGCGGGATGAACGGCTGGCCGGCGAAGAAACGTGTGAAGCACAGCGGGCATCGGCCGAAGCGGCGAACTGCCGAGACGCCGAAACACCGGGCAAATCACCATTGCTCGCCCCGGCCAGCCGCCTCTTTCCTCGCCCCGGAGGGGCGGCGGATTGAAGCCAGGGTTGGAGCGAGCAAGGCCGCGCAGCGGCCGCGAGCGCAACCCCTGGAAACGCCGCCCCACATTCCAAGCCCCGGAGGGGCGAGAGGCTCGGCCGGTCCTGTCGCCCCTCCGGGGCTTTGTGCGATGTGGTTCGGCAACCAGGGGTTCCGCTCGCCGTGGCTCGCTCCACCCCTAGCTACAGTCCGTCACCCCTTCGGGGTGAAGAAGGGGCACTCCGACAGTGACAAGTCGGAGATGTTCAGAACAGGTGTTCAGACCAGCGACCGCAGTGAGTCGAACGACCTCCCCGCTTGAACGAGAACAAGCGCGTTCCCTGACGAAGAACCCATTGCCGCGGCACGGCGTTCAAGTCCAGGGAACGCAGACTCGGTTTGTCGTCTCGGGAGGTCCTTCGACTCTTCACACTTCTTCAGCGAAGCCTGGCGGAGTCGAGTCTAATCAAGTTAAGCCACTGGCAGGGAACGAGTTATCGCCGAGCTTGCCCGTCGGGCAGGTTGGGGATGGTTCGGGGTCACTGGGCTCTGGACCTGCACAGAACGTGCACAATCCAGCGGCCCCTTCTCCCGTGGCTTGCGGGGCGGATGAGGTGATCCGTTTCACGCCGCGGCGGCGGTGGGGGGACCGGCGGCGGCGGGGATTGCTGGCGGTTGAGGAGTTAGGGTTGTTGGCCGGCGTCTATCTTGCCGAGGCGGCCAGGCTTTGGCCGAGCGTTCGCGGGGTGGCGTTTGCCGGTGTGGCGGACGACGCGGCGGTGATCGGGTGGATGGTCGAGGCGTTCGTCGCCGCTCACATCGCCGGGGCGGAGGAGGTCAGGCCCGGCAAGTCTGCCGTGCAACCCGTGGCGCCCGAGCC
>JBHJOM010000001.1:0-31238 GCA_050329715.1 Phycisphaerae bacterium | reverse complement strand
GCGGCCAGCCGGCGTGTGCTGGCCGAGGCGGTGCGGGAGGACTGGCTGCTGCCGCTGGGCCCACTCTCCGCGAGCCACGCCGGCCACGTCGCCGGGCGTGCCGAGACGGTCGTGGCGCTCTGGTACGCGCAGGCGTGGGCGCTGGCGCACTTCCTGCTGGAAGGGGAGAACGGCGCCCACCGCCCGGCCCTGAAGCGCCTGCTGCTGGACCTGGCCGCCGGCACAGTTTCCCCCGGCACAGGCGCCCCCGGGACAGGCGCCCCCGGCACAGTCGCGGAGAGTTCCGCCGACCTGCCGCTGCCCGAGCTGCTCCAGGCCTACACGGGCCTTGCCCCGGACGAGTTGGAGCGGCGTTACCTGAGGCACATCGCCGAGTTGACCCGTTCGACCCGCTAGCCCCCTGCCGACAGGCCGCACCATGCCCGACGACCCGAACCCGAAGCCGCCCCCTTCTCCGCCGACGGACGCCGGGCCGAAGCCGGTGCGTAAGGAGGCGATCTTCACCGGCCGGGTGCAGGGCGTCGGCTTCCGCGCGACGACGCAGGCCGTGGCGACGCGGTTCGCCGTGGCCGGCTTCGTCCGCAACCTCCCCGACGGCACCGTGCAGGTGACCGCCGAGGGGACCGAAGCCGAAGTAACCCGCTTCCTCGCGGCCGTGCAGAACGAACTGGCCTGGACGATCGCCACCATGAAAACCCGCCCCACGCGCGACGGCGGCAAGCTGAGGGGGTTTCAGGTGAGGTATTAGGGTTAGGAGTCAGAAGTCAGAAGTTAGAATTCAGGAGTCAGCCCGATTGCCTGACCTGCACCCTGCTACTGCACCCTGAGACTGATGCCCAATGACCAACCCGCGCGAGGTTTGGTCATTCCCATGCTCCCTGCTGCCTGCTCCCTGCTGCCTAACCTGGTCATTGGTTCCCTGCACATTGCTCATTCGTCGAAAGGCTTTCGTCGGAGGGCAAACGAGCGTCTTCCCCTCCGTGCCTTCCTAAAACCCTTGCATCCGCGTCCGGCAGCCCTTAGAGTTTTGGCCTTTCCGGTCACACCCAACGTCCCCCTTACCCGAGCTGTATGCCCGCCCGTACCATCCCCGCGCTGTTTTCGCCCGTTCGGCCTGGTCTTTTTGACCTTCGATCCAAGATCCCGCCGGGTTTCAAGACGGAGACCCTCTCGGGCCTGACGGTCGCGTTCGCGCTGGTGCCGGAGGCCGTGGCGTTCGCGTTGCTCGCCGGCGTCGGGCCGCTGGTGGGGCTTTATGCGGCATTCATTGTCTGCCTGCTGACGGCGTTGCTCGGCGGGCGGCCGGGAATGATCTCGGGGGCGACGGGCGCGATGGCGGTCGTCGTCGTGTCGCTCGTGGCCGTCCACGGCATCGAGTACCTGTTCCCCGCGGTGGTGCTCTGCGGGATGATTCAGGTGGTCGTAGGGCTTTTGCGGCTGGGGAAACTCATCCGGCTGGTGCCCTACTCGGTCATGCTCGGGTTCGTGAACGGACTGGCGGTGGTCATTCTGCTGGCGCAGTTCGGCAGCTTCCAGACGCTGGGGGCCGACGGGCTGATGCACTACCTGGCCGGGCCGCGGCTGGGGCTGATGGTGCTGCTGGTGCTGCTGACGATGGCGATCATCCACTTCCTGCCGCGGTTCACCAAGGCCGTCCCCTCCTCGCTCGTGGCGATCCTGGTGGTGAGCCTGCTGGCATACGCGATCAACGGCACGGCCGGCGCCGGCGCAGGCACCGGCGCGGGTGCCGGTACGGGTGCGGGCGGTGACGCGGCGGCGATTGACGCGGCGGGGGTTGACGCGGCCGGTGTCGACGCAGCTGGTGTGACCACCGCCCATCGCGAGCTGCCGGTGCTGACGGTGAAGGACATGCTCGTCAACGGCTCGAAGGCGGCGGCCGTGACCGAGGCGGCCCGGGCAAAAGAAGCCGCCGTGATCGGTGCCGTCTCGGAGGAGGCACGCAAGGCCGGGCTCATGGTCGTGCCGGACCCGGCCGCGGCCGTGCAGGCCGCCAGCTTGAATCAGGCCGAGGTGCAGGCGGCCCTGGCCGGCGTGGATGTCGAGGCGGCGGGCATCTCCGGCGGGCTGCCAAAGCCGGTCTTCCTCGAGTACGTGCTCCCGCCGGTCAACCTGCAGACGCTCTGGATCATCCTCCCCTTCGCGCTGGTGCTGGCGGGCGTGGGGCTCATCGAGTCGCTGATGACGCTGACGCTCATCGACGAGCTGACCGAAACCCGCGGCCGGGGGAACCGCGAGTGCGTCGGGCAGGGCATCGCCAACGTCACGTGCGGGCTCTTCGGCGGCATGGGCGGCTGCGCGATGATCGGGCAGTCTTTGATCAACTTAAAATCCGGCGGCCGCGGCCGCACCTCCGGCGTCGTGGCGGCGCTGGCGCTGCTGGCGTTCGTGCTGTTTCTGGCCCCGCTCATCGAAATGGTGCCGATGGCCGCGCTGGTCGGCGTGATGTTCATGGTCGTCATCGGCACGTTCGAGTGGGCGACGCTGCACACCTGGCGCAAGGTGCCGATGAGCGACGTGTTCGTCATGCTCTTCGTCGCGGCGTACACGGTCTTCATGCACGACCTGGCGTCGGCGGTGATCCTGGGCGTGGTGATCTCGGCGCTGGTCTTCGCGTGGAAGAAGTCGACGCACCTGATGGCCGACACGAAGTACAACGAGTTCGGCAGCAAGATCTACCAGCTGCACGGGCCGCTGTTCTTCGGGTCGGTCAACAGCTTCCGCGACCTGTTCGACCCGGCGAACGACCCGCAGGACGTGGTGATCGACTTCTACTTCACGCGCGTCTACGACCAGTCGGGCCTGGAGGCGATCAACACGCTGGCCGAGCGGTACGTCCGCGCGGGCAAGCGCCTGCACCTGCGCCACCTGAGCGCCGAATGCCGCCAGATCCTGGACAAGGCCGGCGACCTGGTCGAGGCGAACATCAGCGAGGACCCGCACTACCACGTGGCGTCGGACAGACTGGGGTGAGGGGCGGGCATCAGGCAACAGGCAACGGGCAGCAGGGAACAGGCAGCAGGCGACGGGCGACGGGCGACGGGCGGCTGTGGGGTCGCGTGATTGCTCAAGCCGAGTTGCGAATCGCAAACTCGCCTTCCTGTTCCCGGTTCACGCGATCGACGCAATGCAGCATAGATGGAACTTTTCGCATGGAGTGCGCTTTGTTACGCTTCGACCTGCCAGGCTGGACATCACATCACATCGATCGATGAAAGAATGAGTCATGAGCGAAGAACCGAGTGAGCCGAAGGGGAAGGCTGCTTCGGGTGGGGCGCGACAAGGGTCGTCGGCCGCAGGGGAATCGAGACCTGCCGGGAAGATGCCGGCCGGGCTGAAGCTCGTCGGGCTGGGCGGCTCGGCCGGGTCGTTGGAGGCGTTCGGGCGTGTGCTGGGGGAGCTGTCACCGGAGGCGCCGCTGGCCGTGCTGCTCGCGCAGCACGTCTCGCCGGACGCCGAGGGGTTGCTGACGGAGCTGCTGGGCCGGCGGACGAAGCTGCGCGTCGTGCAGGCCCGGGACGGCATGACGCCCGAGGCCGGCACGGTGTATGTCATCCCGCCGGGCACCAGCATGCGGCTGGCGGAAGGCCGGCTCGCAGTCGACGACCGCGACGCGAACGCGTCCTCGTCGGGCGTCATTGATGCGCTGCTTCAGAGCATGGCCGACGAACTGGGCGGCCGGGCCGCTGCGGCCATCGTCTCGGGCAACGCCGACGACGGCAGCAACGGCGTCCGCGCGGTCCACGAGGCCGGCGGGCTGACGATGGCGCAGTCGCCGGCGGAGGCGAAGTTCGAGGGGATGCCCGCCAACGCCATCGCGACGGAGGCGGTGGACTACGTCGGCACCGCCGAGGAACTGGGCCGCCGGCTGATGCGGTTCGCCGGCCGGCCCAAGCCCGCCGGTGCCGCCACGGGCCAGGGCCGAAAGAAGGACGCCGCGCAGGCGCCCGAGGAAACCCCGGCCGAATCGCAGACCAACGGCGAGGCCGGCGGCGGGCCGGGCGGCGAGCCGGGCGGCAAGTCGCGCGGGGGGCCGGGTGAGGGGTCAGACGCCGACGGGCTTCGGCCCTCGGGCCGGTTCCCCCCGGCCGGGCAACGGCTGCGTGCACCCCAGGCCGAGCCCGACGAGGCCGGCATCACCGAAGAGCAGTTGCAGCAGGTGTTCGGCATCCTCCGCAAGGCCGTCGGGGTGGACTTCACGTACTACAAGCCCCCCACCATCCGCCGGCGGCTGCGTCGGCGGATGTCGGTCTGCCGGATCGAGGGCGTGGCCGAGTACATCCGCCTGTGCCAGAATGAGCCGGGCGAGGCCCAGCGGCTCTACCAGGACCTGCTGATCCACGTGACGCGGTTCTTCCGCGAGCCCGAGTCGTTCGAGGTGCTCAAACGGGAGGTCTTCCCCGAGATCATGGCCGGGCGTCGCGACCCGGAGCGGGCCGTCCGCATCTGGATTCCCGGCTGCAGCACGGGTGAAGAAGCCTACTCCGTCGCCATCGCGATCCTGGAATACTTCGAGGCGAACGACAGTGCCCGCCCGGTGCAGATCTTCGCGACCGACATCTCCGACTCGGCCGTGGAGCACGCCCGCAACGGCGCCTACGGCGATCGGATCGTCGACGACCTGACGCCGGACCGGCTGCGGCGGTTTTTCTCGAACGTGGACGGGCAGTACCGCATCGCCAAGGCCGCCCGGGACATGGTGATCTTCGCCCGCCAGGACCTGACGCGCGACCCGCCCTTCTCCCGGCTGGACCTGGTGCTCTGCCGGAACGTGATGATCTACCTCGGCCCGGTGCTGCAGAAGAAGCTGATGGGCATCTTCCACTACGCCATCAACCCGGACGGTTTCCTCATGCTCGGCTCCGCCGAGACGACCGCCACGCTCCCCGAGGCGTTCGAGCTGCGGGAGAAGCGGCACCGGCTCTACCGGCGTCGTGGCGACGGCCGGCCGAAGCACCCGGCCTCGACGTACCAAGGCCCTTCCCAGCCGGTGAAGGTGGACCGCGAGTCCCGCCCCCAGGAACGACAGCCGCTCGACAGCCTCGAGCAGATGGCCGACCGGCTCGTGCTCGAGCAGTTCACGCCCGCCGGCGTCGTGGTCAACCACCAGCTCTCGATCGTGCAGTTCCGCGGGCGGAGCGGCCGGTACCTGGAGCCGGCACCCGGCGGCGCGAGCCTCAGCCTGCTGAAGATGGCCCGCGACGGGCTGCTGCACGGCCTGCGCGCCGCCCTGGGCGAGGCGAAAGAGTCCGGCAAGCCCGCCCGGCGCGACGGCCTGCAGGTTCGTTACAACGGCCACATCCTGGGCGTGAGCGTCGTCGTCTGCCCGCTGAACACGCCCAACGACCCGCAGCACTTCCTGATCCTCTTCGAGGAGACAGAGCCGCCGGTCGCCGTGGCCGACATCAACCGGCTCTCTGACGAGCGCCGCAGCCACAAGCCCGCCCGGCAGCCACACGACCCGAACGCGGGTACCGGCCCGAGCCCGGAGGCCGAAAACACACCCGGCCGGGGCGAACCTGCTGCACAAGAGACGGACGACGAACCGGCCGGCGTGTCGGGCGCCGCAGGGGCCAAGGCGCACCAGCTGGCACGCATCCGGCACCTCGAACAGGAGTTGGCCGCCAGCCGGGACTACCTGCAGGCGATCATCCATGACCTGGAGGGCGCGAACGAGGAACTGCAGTCGGCCAACGAGGAGGTCCTCTCGAGCAACGAAGAACTGCAGAGCACCAACGAGGAGCTGCACACCCTCAACGAGGAGCTGCACGGGCGGAACGACGAGCTGTCCCGCGTGAACAGCGACCTGGTGAACCTGCTGGCCAGCGTCCACATCGCGATCGTGATCGTCTCGGCGGACCTGAAGATCCGCCGCTTCACGCCGATGGCCGAGAGCGTGATGAACCTGATCCCCGGCGACGTGGGCCGGCCACTGAACCAGATCAACCCGAAGATCGTCTGCCCGAACCTCGACGAGATCGTCGCGAAGGTGATCGACAGCGTCGACCCGGTGGAGCTGGAAGTGCAGGACCGCCAGGGTCGGTGGTTCGCGTTGCGGGTCCGGCCGTACAAGAACGTGGAGAACAAGATCGACGGCGCGGTGCTGGCCCTGATCGACATCGACCGGGGGCGAAAGCACGAGTTGCAGTTGCAGCGGGAGAGGAACTTCAACGCGGCGGTGCTCGAAACCGTGACGACGCCGCTGCTGGTTCTGGACGGCGAGATGGTCATCCGTCGGGCGACGCGGCCGTTTTGCGAGATGTTTTCGACCTCGCCGCAGCAGGCCGAAGGCGGCCGTCTGTTCGATCTGGGCCGTGGCGAATGGGACCTGCCGGAGCTACGGACGCTGCTCAGCAAGGTAATCACCGGGGGCAGCGGGACGGGTAGCTTCGTGGTCGAGCAGGAGATCAAAGACGGGCCGTCGCGGCCGATGAAGGTGGAAGCCCGGCGCATCACCGGCGACGAGGACCGCCAGACGCTGATTCTGCTGGCGATCCGGCCGCTGGACTGAGGCGCAAAAACCTTGGCCGTCCCGCCGCCGGGCCGATAGCGTTAAGGTGTCGGCGGCGGGCCGAATCCCCGAACTCGTCCTGACAACCACCAGAATTTGCGGCCGCCAGAACGCGGCCATCGTACCTCGCGACCGCCAGGCTTTTTTCGACTATGGGCCCGAACCCCGACCACGAATCGACGAAACCGTACGACACCGAGGCCTACGCCGCGCCCTCGGCCGGGGAGCTGCTGGCGGAGATCGCCACACTCGAAGGGGAGCTTGCGGCCCGGACGGCGGAACTGCAGTTGGCCCGCGCGGAGATCCTCGAACGGGAGCGGGAGCTTGAGGAGTCCGACGAGAACGCCCCGCTGGGCTACCTGCGGATGGACGTCAACGGCGTCATCACCGGGCTGAACAACAACGCCTGCCTGCTGCTGGACCGCCGCCGCACCTCGCTGCTGGGCCGGCCGGTGACGAGCATCGCCGCCGAGAGCAGCTGGAGGACCCTGGTGGACCACCTGACCGAGGCCCGTCAGGCCGAGAAGGCCACGACCGCTGAGGTGGACCTGCGCCGAGTGGACGGCACCACGGTGCCGGTGGCGTTGTACACGCGGCGGCTCTCGGGCATGAGCCAGTTGCGTGCCGCCGTCGTCGACCTGCGTGAACGCCGCCGGGCCGAGCAGGAGAAAGCCAAGCTCGAGGTGCAGGAGCAGGCCGCCCGCGCCATCAGCGAGGCCAAGGACCATTTCCTGGCGGTGCTGAGCCACGAGTTGCGCACCCCGCTGACGCCGGTGCTCGCGGCCGTGTCGGACCTGAGCAAGTCGCCCGAGATCATGCCGCCGGAGGTCTATGAGACCGTCGAGATGGTGCGGAAGAACGTGTTGCTGGAGGTTCGGCTGATCGACGACCTGCTGGACCTGACGCGCGTCTCCCGCGGCAAGCTGGAGCTGCGCAAGGAGCCACTGGACCTGAACGAACTGGTCACCGAGGTGCTGGCCATCTGCCGACCGGACGCCGACAACGCCGGCGTGACGCTCACGGCCGACCTCTCCGCCCACGACTCGGGCCTCAGCGGCGACGCCACCCGCCTGCGCCAGGTGCTGTGGAACATGGTGAAGAACGCCATCAAGTACACCGACCGCGGCGGCAAGGTGAGCGTCATGACGACCAACCGCAGCCGGCAATTCGTGGAAGTGACCGTGAAGGACGACGGCTTGGGCATCGAGCCGGAGGACCTCAACCGGCTGTTCACGCCCTTCACACAAGGGACGGCCGGCAGGCAACGCGGCGGGCTGGGGCTGGGGCTGGCGTTGTCCCGGAAAATCACCGAGGCGCACGGCGGAACCCTGTCGGCCGACAGCCAGGGCGCCGGGCAGGGCTCGACGTTCACCCTCCGCCTGCCCGCCGGGGAGCCGCCCAGGGCCGCGAAAGAACCAGCGCCCAAACGCCCCTCGAACAAGGCGACTCGAAGCCGGTCGATCCTGCTGGTGGAAGACCACCGCGACACCGCCCTGGTGCTGTCGAAGCTGTTGCGCAAGCGCGGGCACACGGTGGCGTGCGCCGGCAGCGTCGCCGAGGCGATCGACATGGCCGCGGACAACGTCGGCGGGTTCGACCTGCTCATCTCCGACTTCGGCCTGCCGGACGGCAACGGCGCGGACGTCATGCACTACTGGACGGCGCACTGGGGCGAGATCGACGGCGTGGTGCTCTCGGGCTACGGCTCGGAGGAAGACGTCGCGCGGAGCATCGCGGCGGGGTTCCGCAGGCACATCGTCAAGCCCGTCGACTTCGACCGGCTGATGGAAGCCGTGGAAGAACCCCTCGACTGAGGCCCGCTACTGGATGTACCGCTGCGCCACGGCCACGAACCGCATGCGGGCCTCGTAGAGCGTGACATCGAGCGTGCGCTGCTCGTCCTCGGTGAGGTTGCCGCGGGTCTTGTCCTCCAGGATGCTCAACAGGTCGATGTTGTGCTTGGCCATGTCGAGGTTGACCGTCGGCTGCGCCCCGGCCGGGGCCAGTTCGCCGAGGTAGTAGAACGCCTGCGTCGTGAGCGTCTGGACGAGGCCGCTGAAGCTCGGGGCGGGCGTCTGGCGCTCGCCGGCGGCCGGCTGCCCGGGCTGCTGTGACGCGGCCTGCTGCGGCTGCCCGGCCGAGGGCCCCGCCGGCGGCCTGGGGGCCTGCTTCGCCCGGGCGGCGCGGTCCTTCTCGGCCTGCTCGGCGAGTCGGCGCTTTTCTTCCTGCGCCTGTTTCTTCCAGTCGGAGTCGATGTGCAGTTCGGCCATGTTGCTGACTTTCGGTAAATTCGCGGCGTCTGTGCGACGCATGGTAGCGGCTCGGCGACGCTTGGCGAACCGCCGAAGCCGTTCTTGCCCCACGACGCCCGTACATTTCGGCCTGTTGCCTGCCGCCGGGCGGTTGCTACCATGCTTGGCTCATTTGCCGGCGGACACGCCGAGCTTACCTTTGTTTTACGCCCCGATACCGCCTTCACACGAGAACACACATGGTCGAGACTGACGCCGCCGTCGCCGAAGCCGAAGCGACCCCCTTCGACTACCCCATCACCGTCGAGGACGCCGGCCCGGCGACCAAGCGCGTGACCATCGAGATTCCCCAGGACCGCATCAAGGGCAAGCTCGACGAACAGTTCGAGGAACTCCGCAGCCAGGCCGCCCTGCCCGGCTTTCGCCCGGGCCGTGCCCCGGCCGGGCTGCTCCGCAAGAAGTTCGCCGGCGAGGTCAAGGACCAGGTCGCCCAGGAACTCATCCGCGAGAGCTACGCCCAGGCCATCGAAAAGCACGAGCTGCAGCCCATTGGCGAGCCGGAAGTCGAAGGCGACGACAAGGAAATCAAGCTGCCGGACGACGGGGCACTGACCTTCAGCTTCACCATCGAGGTGCAGCCGGACGTCACCCTGCCGGACTTCGGCGAACTCACCGTCAAGAAGCCCAAGATCGAGGTCACCGAGGAGCACGTCCAGCAGGCCCTGAAGAACCTCAAGGAGCAGCAAGGCACCCTCGTCCCGGTCGAGGACCGCGGCATCGAGGAAGGCGACTACCTCCTGTGCGACGTCTCCGTCAAGGCCGACGGCAACCCGATCGGCAGCCAGGATAACGCGCAGCTCGTGGCCCGCCCGGGCCGCCTTGCCGGCCTGCAGATCGACGACCTGGCCGCCCGCCTCGCCGGCGCCAAGCCGGGCGACGTGAAGCAGTTTGACCTCACCGTCCCCGAGGCCGACCCGCGGGAGAGCATCCGCGGCAAGCAGGCCACCGTTGAGATCACCGTGAAGGAACTCAAGCGCCTCGAGCCACGCGAGATCGACGACGCGTTCCTGGCCGAGCTGGGCATCGAAAACCATGACGAACTGATGCAGGCCCTCCGCGAGGAGATGGACCTCAAGATCGAGAACGACATCCGCGAAAGCATGCACCGCCAGGTGCGGGCCTTCCTCTTGAGCAAGGTGGACTTCGAGCTGCCCCTGAAGCTCACCGCCCGCCAGGAGCAACGCGTGGTGAACCAGCGGGCCGTCGGGCTCATGATGCGCGGCGTGCAGCGCGAGCAGATCGAGCAGAACATCGGCCGCCTCAAGACCGGTGCCCGCGACGAAGCCCGCAACGAACTCAAGACGTTCTTCATCCTGCAGAAGATCGCGACGCAAGAGAACATCGACGTTGACGAGAATGAGGTCAACGGCCAGATCGCCATGACCGCCATCCAACGCGGCCAGCGGCCCGAGAAGCTCAAGGCCGAGATGCAGGAGAACGGCCAGCTGCAGAACCTCTACGTCCAGCTTCGCGAGGGCAAGACGATCCAGAAGATCATCGACGAGAAGGCCAAGGTCGAAGAAGTCGAACTGCCCAGCGGCAGCGACGTCGGCGGCAACGCCGAGCAGGCAATCGCACAGGCCACCGGCGAGCAACTCGACGCCACCCTCGGCAACGAAGCCGCCCCGGCCGAGCAGACCGACGAAGCGACCGACGCCGAAGGCGGCGAGGGTGAGCAGAAAGCCTGATGCTGTCATCCTGAGCGAGCGCAGCGAGTCGAAGGACCTCCACGCTTGAACAAGCACCTGAGCGTTCCCTGGCCATGGCAGGCATGCCGCGGCAAGGTTCGCCTGGACGTCCGATCGACTCACGGCCACTGGAGCGTCTTCCAACGGCCGCGCTTGAGCGACGCTCGCTCGTGAACTTGGAACATGCAGGCAAGGAACTATTTCGTCTACATCCTCGCCAACCGGACTGACTCGGTGTACGTCGGCATCACCAACGACCTGTGGCGCCTGGTCGCGGAGTACCGGGCCGGCGTGGCCGACGGCTTCACGAAGACGTACCGGATCGACCGACTGGTGTGTTTCGAAACCTTCACGGACGTCAACCGGGCCATCGCCCGTGAGAAGCAGCTCAAGGGCCGGAGGCGGGACAAGAAGGAAGCGTTGATTGCCACGGCCAACCCGAGGCGGCAAGATCTCTTCCTGGCGCACGTGGCCGCCTGTGAGGAAGCAGCGCGTCTGGCCTCACCCTACGCCGTCGGGCCGATGACGGACGGCATCTGAACGGATGCGACAAGCGGACGCGGCCGTCGCCTCTTTGCCAGGGAACGCGCAATGACATGAGTGAGTCTGGAGGTCCTTCGACTCGCTGCGCTCGCTCAGGATGACACGTACGTAACTCTCGCCATGCCAGACAAGATCCAGGGTCCCAAGGGTGCCAACGACGTACTCCCGGCGGAATCGCCGCGGTGGCAGGCCGTCGAGCGGGCCGCACGCGACGTCGCCGCACGCTACAACTTCGCCGAGATTCGCACGCCCGTCTTCGAGCACACCGAGCTCTTTCACCGCGGCATGGGCGAGACCACCGACGTCGTCACCAAGGAGACCTACACCTTCGAGGACCGCGGCGGCCGAAGCATCACCCTCCGCCCCGAAGGCACCGCCGGCGTCGTCCGCAGCGTCATCGAGCACAACCTCGCCAACGACCCCGGCAGCGTCGTCAAGGTCTTCTACATCGGCCCGAACTTCCGGTATGAACGCCCGCAGTCCGGCCGGCTGCGCATCCACCACCAGTTCGGCGTCGAGGCCTTCGGCGTGCCGAACCCGGAGATGGACGTTGAATGCATCCTCCTGCAACGCGATTTTTATGACGCCGTCGGCCTGAAGGACGTCTCGCTGGACGTCAACAGCCTGGGCGACGCCGACACCAAGGCCCAGTACCGCAACGCCCTGCGGGACTTCCTGCTGCCCAGCCGCGACGCCCTCTCTGAAGACAGCCAGCGCCGCCTGGAGACGAACCCGCTGCGCATCCTCGACTCCAAGGACCCGCGCGACCGCGAGGCGTGCATCGGCGCCCCCACGCCCGACCAGGTGCTCTCGGGCCGCAGCCGAGACCACTTCGCCCGCGTGCAGCAGTTGCTGAACGAAGCCGGCGTGCCGTTCGTGGTGAACCCCAAGCTCGTCCGCGGGCTGGACTATTACACCGAGACGCTGTGGGAGTTCGTCGCCGCCGGCCTGGGGGCCCAGAGCGCGGTGGGCGGCGGCGGGCGGTACGACACGCTCGTCGAGAGCCTCGGCGGCCGGCCGACGCCCGGCGTCGGCTTCGGCAGCGGCCTGGAGCGCCTGCTGCTGGCGCTGGAAGCCCAGAAGGTGGAGCCGAAGCTGGTCCGCCCCCCGCTGGTGTGGCTCGCCGCCCAGAACGACGCCGCCCGCGAGGCGTGCCTCAAGCTCATGCGGCAGTTGCGTTCCGCCGGCCTCGCCGCCGACATGGACCTCACCGGCCGCGGCATGAAGGCCCAGTTCAAACTCGCCGACCGGCACGGTGCGGCCCACTGCATCGTCATCGGCGACGAGGAACTGGCCGCGAACGACGTCACGCTCAAAGACCTGACCACCGGCGAACAACGCCGCGTCCCCCGCGACGAAATCGTTACCCTACTCTTGAGCTGATCCCATTCTAAGAAGGCCACAAAACAAGAGAGCACACAAAGTTCATCCATAAATGAGGCCTTCTCCGTGGCCTCCTTCCCTCTGTGCCCTCTGTGTTTTTGATTCAAGCAAAGACGAACAAGCCATGATGGACGAAGCAATCGCCAAAGCCAAAACACTCCAGGAGGCCCTGGGGTACATTCGCAAGTTTCATGACCAGCTCGTCGTCGTGAAAGTCGGCGGCTCCATCATGGACGAGCCGGAGAACCTCAAGCGCCTCCTCACCGACGTCGTCTTCATGAACTACGTCGGCATGCGGCCTGTCATCGTTCACGGCGGCGGCAAGGCCATCAACGCCGCCATGGCCGAGAAGGGCCTTTCGCCCCGGACCGTGGCCGGCCTGCGCTACACCGACGAGGCCACCCTCGCCATCGCCGAGGAGGTGCTCTGCAACCGCATCAACCGCGACCTCGTCGAGACGATCCAGGCCCAGGGCGTCGAGGCCATGGGCCTGCACTCGCTCTCGAGCGTGGTCCTCTTCGCCGAGCGCATCATGGCACGCGATGAAGAGGGTGTGGAGCAGGACGTCGGCTACGTCGGCCGCGTGACGGGGGTGAACGCCCGGCTGCTGAACCTCCTGGCCGCGGCCGACGCGATCCCCGTCATCGCCACCATCGCCCGCGACCGCAGCGGCCACAAGCTGAATGTGAACGCCGACACCGCCGCCGGCGCCGTGGCCGCGGCCCTCAAGGCAGAGAAGCTCGTCGTCGTCTCCGACACCCACGGCATCCGCATGGACCCGCAGGACCCCGCCACCAACGTCAGCAGCCTCACCATCGCCCAGACCGAAGAGCTGGAAAAGAAAGGCATCATCTCCCGCGGCATGCTGCCCAAGGTGGAAGCCTGCATCACGGCCATCAAAGGGGGCGCGAAGAAGGCCCACATCATCGACGGCCGAATCCCCCACGCCCTGCTGCTGGAAATCTATACCGACAAGGGCATTGGCACCGAGATCGTGCATTGAAGCAGCCCCGCTTATTATCACAGAGATCACAAAGATGACGAGATCACAGAGGCAACGACTCTAGTATTTACCTCGTTGGCCTTTCATCCTCTGCAGTCACTGTGCTTCAACAATCAATCATGCCCCGCCACTTCCTCAACGTCGACGACTTCTCTCCCGCCGAGACGCGGGCACTGCTGGACCTGGCCGTCGAGCTTAAGGCCGAGCACGCCGCCGGCGGCAACCGGCCGCGGCTGGCCGGGCGGGTGCTTGCCATGCTGTTCGAGAAGCCGTCGCTGCGCACGCGTGTCAGCTTCGAGGTGGCGATGGTGCACCTGGGCGGGCACGCGTTGAACATCCGCCCGGACGAGGTCGGGCTCGGCACGCGTGAGCCGCCGGAGGACGTCGCGCGGGTGCTGGGGGGCATGTCCCACTGCATCATGGCGCGGGTGTTCGAGCACACGACGTTGCAGAAGTTCGCCGACGCCTCGCCGGTGCCGGTGGTCAACGGGCTGTCGGACGCGAGCCACCCGTGCCAGGCGCTGGCGGACGTGCTGACGCTCCGCGAGCACTTCGGCGAACTGGCCGGGCGGAAGGTGGCGTATGTCGGCGACGGCAACAACGTCGCGCAGTCACTCATGGACGTCTGCCGGCAGCTGGAGATGCCCTTCGCGCTGGCCACCCCGGCCGGCTACGAACTGCCCGGCGTGCCCGGCACCAATGATCCCGCCGAGGCCGTCGCCTGGGCGGACTGCATCTACACCGACACCTGGACGAGCATGGGCCAGGAAGAACAGAAGCAGCAACGGCTGCAAGACTTCGCCGGCTTCGAGGTGAACGCCGAGCTGCTCGCCAAAGCCAAGCGCGACGCCGTGGTGCTGCACTGCCTGCCGGCCTACCGGGGCTATGAAATCTCCGCCGAGGTGCTGGAGCACCCCCGCTCGCTGGTGTTCCTCCAGGCGCACAACCGCCTGCATGCGCAGAAGGCACTGCTGGCCACACTGCTCGCGTAGGCCGGCACGTTAACCAAGCTCAGCACCGCACGCCGGACGGCCTGCAGGTGTGACGAGGCCCACAAGCGGCTTGGTGCCGAGGCTGCCTGGAAAGACCGGCCCGTTGCATCCGCTTCAGGTGATATACAAGCCGGCACGGCTAGGCGGTTTTCTTTTTCGCCATGCCGCCGCGGTTCAGGGCTTTATCGAGGTTGCGCATCGCCTGGCGCAGGCGCTGCTCGTTCTCCACCAGCGCGATGCGGACGAACTTCTCGCCGTTCTCGCCGAAGGCCCGGCCCGGGGCCAGCGCCACCTCCGCCTCGTCGAGCATGTCGATGCAGAAATCGATCGTGTCCCGGCCCTTCAGGTGCTCGTCGGACACCTCGGCCCACACGAACATGCTCGCCCGCGGCTTCGTGTAGCCCCACCCGAGCTTGTCCAGCCCGCGGCAGACCTCGTCGCGACGCGCCTGGTAAAACGCCGACTGGTCCACCGGCGTCTCGGCCGCCTCGCGGAAGGCGATGACCGAGGCGATCTGAATCGGGTTGAACATCCCGTAGTCGTAATACCCCTTGAGCGTGCCCAGTGCCTGCACCATCTGGCGGTTGCCGCAGCAGAAGCCCACCCGCCAGCCGGCCATGTTGAAGCTCTTGCTCATCGTGGTGAACTCCACGGCCAGGTCCTTTGCGCCCGGCACCGACAGCACGCTGGGCGGGTGGTAGCCGTCGAAGGCGATCTCGCCGTAGGCGAAGTCCGACAGGATCATCACACCGCGACGGCGGCAGATGGCGACCGCCTGCTCCCAGAACGCCGGGTCGACCGTCAGGCTCGTCGGGTTGTGCGGGAAGTTGAGGATCACCAGCTTCGGCGTCGGGAAGAGCCCGTCCAGCGTCCGCTCCAGGTTGTGCAGGAACGCCTCGTCCGTGCCGACCGGCAGCCGGAAGACGTTCGCCCCGGCCATCGTCGGGGCATAAATGTGGATCGGGAACGCCGGGTCCGGAACGACGGCCGTGTCGCCGGGGCCCAGCAGCGCAAGCGCCATGTGGCTGATGCCTTCCTTCGAGCCGATCGTCACGATCACCTCGGTCTCCGGGTCGAGCTTCACGCCGTGCCGCGCCTCGTACCGGTCGGCCACCTCCCGCCGCAGCGAGTTGATGCCCAGGTTCGCCAGCGCGTACCGGTGGTTCTTGGGGTCCTGGGCGGCCTCGGTCAGCTTGTCGACCACCGACTGCGGCGTCGGGTCCGTCGGGTTGCCCATGCCCAGGTCGATGATGTCCTCACCCGCCACCCGCTTCTGGTGCCGCAGCTTGTTGATCCGCCCGAACAGGTACGGCGGCAGCCGGTGCATCCGCTCGGCGATCTCGATCTTGAACGGCGTTGTCTGGGGAACCAAATCCATCGTATCCTCTATTGACACAATCCGACGCGCCTCGCGACGCGTCACAGTCACCTTTCGTTCGCACACCTGTCCTCAGGCGGCCGCAGAATCGCCCGGCTCGGCCGCGATCCGGCTCACGCCTTCGTGGTCGAATATCTGCGGCGCGCCGTCGGCACTGACGAAAACCCCGACGCCGCCACGCACCACCAGGGCCTCGGGGTGGTCCATGACGATCCGCGTGCCGCTGACGAGCTCCAGGAAGTAACGCCGGAAGGGCTGGCGGCGCTGACAGGCGCGGATGGTGGTCTGGAAATGCTCCGTCGTCATAGTTGATCCATCGTAGCGGGAAACCGCCGGCCGTGTTGCTCACTTGTTCAGGTCGGGCACCAGGGCGGGCACGGTCGTCGGCTCAGGCGTCGGCTCAGGCGTCGGCTCAGTCGTCGGCAACTCGGCCGGCCGGGTCGCCGGCAGGGTCGCCGGTGAGGGCGCTTCTCGTGCCGCCGGGGCCGCCGGTGCCGTCGGGGCCGGTCGTGCCGTCGGGGCCGTCGGCGCCTCCTGCCTCTGCTTCGCCGCGGCGGCGTCTTCCTCGCGCATCCGCTGGAACTCGTTCTCCATCTGCTGCCGCGTCTGCTCGGCGTCGGCCTGCCGCTGCTGCGCCGCCAGCCGCTCGTCGTACGCCGCCTTCAGCGTCGGGTCGGTGATCGTCATGTTCGCCAGCGCCTGCTGGGCGAACAGCCGGCGGAACTCGTTCATCACCTGGTTCGTCAGCCCCTCGTTCAACTGCTCCCGCAGCGCGGCCTGGTAGTCCTCAAACCGCACGCCCACCGGGTCGATTCGCTCCTCGAGCTTCAGCAGGTGGTAAAGCCCGTCGGCCTGCACCGTGTCGCTCACCTGCCCGACTTCCAGCGCGAAGGCCACCTCCTTGAACGCGTCCGGCAGGTTGGGCGTCTGCCGGCTGAACGGCAGCATCTCCCCGCCGCGCGGGCCCGTCACCCGGTTCTGGCTGAACTGCCGCGCGAGCGTCGCGAAATCCCCGCCCTCGGCCAGCCGACGCCGAACGTCGGCGATCTCCTGCAGGTTCGTCGCCGCGATGTGCCGAATCCGAACCTTCTCCCCGTGCGCCACGCGGAAGGCCTCACGCACCATCTCGTCGGTCACCCGGCCTTGCACGTACGGCTCGGCCAGGGCACGCAGCACCGCGTTCTGTTCCATCAGGAGCATGAACTCCTCGCGCGTCAGCCCCTGCTGCCCGAGGAACTGCTCCAGCATCGCCGCGTAGTCCTCGGGCTCCACCTTCTCGAACATCTTCGCCTGCGTGCGGTCCAGCTCGGCCTGCACGTCGGTGGCGGTCACGCGGATGCCCTGCCGCTGCGCCTCGGCCCGGGCCATCTCCAGTTGCAGCAGGTTCATCAGCACCGGCAGGCCGTGGGCGCGGTAGAGAATCGCGTCGAGCTGCTGCTTGTCGATCTTCACATCACCCACGGCGGCCACCACGGCCGGGGCGGCCTCCACCGGCGGACGGTTCGGCTGCCCGGCCAGCGCGGCCGGACGCTCTACCGTCGCGTCGTCGGGGGGCGTCAGCCGCTGGGCGCTCTGCCCGGGCTGCTCACGCCCGGCGGCCTCGCCCGCAGGCCGGCCGGCATTACCGCAGCCGAACAGCAGCGCGCCGCCGGCGAGCATTGCTGCGGCGCGGGTCGTCCAAATCGTTGTCAGATGCCTGTTTACCAAGCCAGCCTCGCGTTCGTCAGGGGTTTTCGTCGGCTCCCGGGCATTAGACAACGTCCCTGCGCAGCGGGCAAATAGGATGCAGGCCCCGCAGGCCCCCTCGCCCCTCTCGCCCATGTCGGACTCGCTGAGGTCGGCCGACGCCTTGCTGCGATCTTGCCTCGCGGCCGTCTGCCCGGCTTGAGCCTCGCACTCGGGCCATGAACCGGCTTCTGCGACAGGCCGGCTTTGCCGTGACAAGCATCGTCCGGCCCGCTGTAATGCCGGGCATGCCGATCGTCGGGCACGGGATTGACATCGTCGCGGTGGAGCGGCTCAGGCGGCTCGCGGAGGACCACGGACAGCGCTTCCTGGACCGCTGCTTCACGCCCGCCGAGGTGGATTACTGCCGCGGCCGGCCCAAGCGTTACTACGAGCACCTCGCCGGGCGGTTTGCCTGCAAGGAGGCCGTGATGAAGGTGCTGGGCACCGGCATGCGGCGTGGGGTGGCGTTCACCGACATTGAAATCCGCAAACAGGTGACCGGCGCGCCGCTGCTGGCGCTCAGCGGCGCGGCCGCGACGGTCGCGGCGGAGTTGGGCATCACCCGATGGCACATCTCGCTGAGCCACGTCGAGACGCACGCGACGGCCAGTGCGATCGGCGAGTGCGTTTAAGCCTGCGGCGGGACTCGGCGGCGGGACTCGGCGGCGGGCCTCAGCGGCGGGCCATCGCCGCCTGCACACTCGGCCGGGTCATGCCAAGGTGGACGCAGGCTGCAAGCAGCAGGCTGAAGGCGACGACCGCGAGTTCCGCCGTGACGCTGCCGGTGGCGAGCCCGCCCTCGGCGAGCCTGGGCTTGATGAGCAGCACCCGTGCAAGCCCGTAGATGACGGCGTAGAGCGCCCAAGCGAGCGCCCATGCGACCAGCAGCCGCCGGCCCCACGGCCGAAGGCCAAGTGACAGAATCGAACCGGCGAAGAGCCAGAAGCCCAGCAGTGGCAGCAGCGCAATAAGTATGGCGTTTGTGGCAAATGCGAAGGCATGGGGTCGGAGGGCTTCGGTGCTCTGGCGGACGGCGTCGGTGGTGGCGGCGAGGTAGGCCAGGACGAACGGCGAGAGCTGCAGCAGCACGCCGACGATGAGCCCGCCGAGTGCGACGAGCACGAGCGGCCAGGGCCTGCCCGGGAGGAAGCGCGGGCGGTCGTAGGTGGCGGCGGGTTGGTCGGAGGTGTCTGGGGCCATGGGCCGGATTGTAGAGCGGCGCGGGCGAGGGTGCCGGGGTACGGGTTGCCGGGATGCGGGTTGCCGGGATGCGGGTTGCCGGGGCCCGGCAGGTTTGGGTTACACTCCGGCGGTGCGCCGCCAGATACCTAACGCCCTGACCGTCGGCCGACTGATCCTGAGCGTCATTTTCTTCCTGATGCTCGCGTTGTACGACTACGACCCGGACCGCATCAGCTGGTTCCTGTTCACCGCCGGCTGGGTGTACGGCGTGGCGGCTGCGACGGACTGGGTCGACGGTTATCTGGCCAGGAAGTGGCAGGTTGTCAGCGTTTTCGGTCGGATTGTCGATCCATTCGTGGACAAAATTCTCATCCTCGGGACATTCGCTTTCCTTGCCGGTCGAAATTTTTCGACCTTCGAGGACGGGCAGATCGTCCCGCTGACGGGCATTTCGCCGGTCGTGGTCGTGCTGCTCATCGCCCGGGAACTGCTGGTGACGACGCTGCGGGGCGTCTTCGAAGGTGGCGGGCGGGACTTTTCGGCGGACTGGTCCGGCAAGGCCAAGATGATCGTCCAGTCCGTCGCCGTGCCGGTGGTGCTCGTCTACGTGATCTTCCTTCCGGTGCTCGGAAACTGGGAATTTCGCCTGAGAATCGTGCGGGACGTGTTCGTCTGGGGCACTGTGCTGGTGACGCTCGGCAGCGGGCTGACCTACGTCCGTAAAGCCATTGCCTACGCCAAAGAAGACGCCCGCGCTTGAATTGGTGGCGTATTGCGTCGATACCTCTCGGGCGTGAACGAAGATTCCTACCTGCTTGCCGTCCTTCTGGGCATTGTCGAAGGGTTGACGGAGTTCCTTCCCGTCAGCTCGACCGCCCACCTGCGCATCTTCCAGGCCATGGTCGGGCTCGACCTGGAGAGTGCCTACTGGAAGATGTACACCGTCGTCATCCAGCTCGGGGCCATCCTCGCGGTCGTGCTCTACTTCTGGAAACGGCTGATGAAGTTCATGGGCACCTTCCCACGCGGCGAGGCCGGGGACCGGACCGCCTTCACGCACCCGCTCTCGCTCGTGATGATCGCCTTCGTCGCCACGGCCGTGCCCGCCTTCCTCCTGACCGGCCTCATCAAGGACAACCTCGAGAGCCTCTACCTCATGGGCGGCTCACTGATCGTCGGCGGCATCATCATGTGGGTCGTCGACGTTCGTTACGGCCGGACGAGTCAGGTCGTGGCCGAGCCCGTCGGCGTCGCGCCGGGCGCGCTGACACCCTCCGTCGCCGGCTACAAAGACAAACCGGTACCCGAGCAGGAAGTCAGGCAGGATGGCCCTGTCCGCACCCTCGGCGGCGGCACGGCCGGCAGCACCGCCGTCATGGAGCAGATGCGGCCGTGGCAAGCCCTCTGGATCGGGCTGGTGCAGGTGCTCTCGGCGGTCTTCCCGGGCACGAGCCGGAGCATGAGCACCATCGCCGCCGGGCAGTTGGCCGGCCTCTCCAGGCCCGCCGCACTCGAGTTCAGCTTTTTCCTCTCGATCCCCATCATGTTCGCCGCCTGCAGCTACGACCTGCTTAAGACCGTAACCGCCGAGCCCGGCAGCGCCGACGCCCTGGACGCCGCCCTCCGCCCGGAGCAGTGGATCCAACTGGCCATCGGCTTCGTCGTCAGCTTCTTCGTCGCGTGGGGCGTCATCGCCTGGTTCATGGCGTGGGTCCGGCGGCGCGGCTTCGTGCCGTTCGCCATCTACCGGCTCATCGTCGGCGTCGTTGTCATTGTCGCGGCCTGGGCCGGCTGGCTCTGAAGCGGCCGGCCGTTCACCGGCTCGTCGCTTTGCATGTCGGCCGGCACGGGCGTCAGCCAAATGCAGGCCAGCAGCGTGTCGTCGTCCGGCGGTTTGCCACGGAAGGCGGCCAGCTGCCGCATCAGCTTCTCCGGCAGCTGCTCTGGCGGAGCTTGGCTGCTCGTCTGCCTGGCCATGTCGATCATTTCCGCGAGCCCGAGCATCCTGCCGCTTCGGTCGCGGGCTTCGAAGGCCCCGTCCGTGTACACCAGCAACCTGGCCCCGGGCGGCAGAGACAGCTTCACGTCGTGCCCCTCGAACATCTCGCCGTGGGCCGCTCCCAGCAGCATCGTTGTCGCGGCCAAATGCTCGACACCCTCCTCGACGAGCAGCAGCCCCGGCGGGTGCCCGGCCGAGGCGTAGCGCAGCGTCCGGCCGGCGGCGTCCACCTGCAACACCAGGCCGGTCACGTACATGCCCTGCCTGGCGAGCGAAAAGTGCGTGAAATCATTGAGCTGTGTCAGCACCCGCCCCGGCCTGGCTGCGGGGTCGGCACCGTAAATGCGCTCCAGCTCGCCGATGAGCCGGTTGACCATCAACGCCGCCGGCACGCCGTGCCCGGTGATGTCCAGCAGCACCACGCTGGTCGGTACCGCGTCGGAGCCGGGGGGCAGGAAGACCACGTCGCCGCCGACGCTGCTCATCGGCTCGTAGGCGAAGGCGAAGCTCACGCCGTCGGGCGTGTCCAGCCGTGTCGGCGGCAGGAAGGCCTCGTGGATCTTCCGCGCAGAGTCCAGTTCCCGCCGCAGCTTGTGGTAGGCCGAGCTTTCGAACCGCAGGCGGAAGTCCTTGGTGAACCGGCTCGTCCGGAGAAGGCAGATCAGCGAACCGGGCAGAATGCTCACGAAGACCAGCAGCGACAGCACCAGGAACTTGGGCGCGTAGCCCGGCCAGACGACGTCGATCGCCACAAGCCCCAGGTAGACCGCCCCCACCACCCCGGCCGGCACCAGCGACTCGCGGAACGTCCACGGGAGGAACAAACAAGCGAGCATGTGCGTCAGGAAAAAGGCCCCCATGTTCGCAATGGCCGCGACACGAACCGCAGAGGGGCCCTCGGTGCCGTCGCGAGCGTCCGGACCGTCGGCCGCGTCGACCGCGTGAGTCGCGTAGGGGGAAGCGGGCGTCTGGGAAGCGGCCGGTGTCGCCGCTTCTCCACCGGCGGCCGCCTTACCCGCCACGAAGCCCGCCTCGAACTGCGACTCGACCTCCCGGGCCGTGTACGGGTTGTCGAACGCCAGCGCCACGCGGTTGAGCACCATGCCGGCCGATGCCACGCCGATGTAGACCACGAGCGCCAGCCTGTAGATCGTCGTGTACGTGGGCCTGCTGACCCATGCGTATGCGAACGCCACGCCGTACGCCGCCATGCCGAGCAGCACGCTGCCGGTGTAGACCACTGCCGCCGTCCGCGCCGACCCCGTCTCGGACAAGGCAGACGTGGCGTAAAACGGGAGCATCAGCAGCGATAGCGCCAGCGAAACGCCCAGGAACCAGAGAAACCGATGCCGTAGCCACCGGCCGCGCTCCTGTTCCAGTTCGTAGTCGTACGCGCTGCCGGGCATGGTGAAGGCACCGTCTGCCATGAGGCCGGCAAGTATACGACCTGACGGGCGACGTCCAGAAAAAATGCAGGACCTGCCTCACCCCTCCCCCCCCTCAGGCACCCCTTGAATCTGTGCCACCAGACGGCGGTTTCCTGATCTGATCTCCTGCATCCACTCATCCATCCGTCGTTCCGAGCGTGGATGCTTGCCTGAGACGGCGGCCTCTATATTTCCGGCCGAACAAACTATGCCTTCAGGCAGGCGGCTACTTCTGTCGACGGATTCCCCGGCACACTGAGCCGATCGCAATGACCAGCGGCACCAAGTCTCAACCTTGAGAAGACAAGCTGAAAAGACGCAGCAGAAGCAATTTGCATCAACACCCGACACCCGCCATGTTCCGATCAACTTACAACTGGGAGTATGTAGATGGGGTTATTGAAACTGGGCGCGGGCGTTCTTCTGATGTTGAGCGTCTGTGTCGGCGGGTGTGCCACCGTCACCCGCGGTACAAATGAAGTGCTGGTCGTGGAAAGTGATCCACCCGGTGCGAAGGTTGAGTTGTCCAATGGCATGTCGGGCACGACGCCTACGACCTTCAAGCTGTCGAGGCGCTCTAACCTGACGGTGAAGATTTACCGCGATGGCCATGAGCCTCTTGAGGTCAGGGTCAACTCCCAGGTTGCCCCTGGCGGTGCGGCCGCCATGGCCGGGAACGTACTTTTGGGCGGCATCATCGGCGCCGGCGTGGACGCGCTGACCGGCTCAACCCTGCAACTCATGCCAAACCCGATTTCCGTAAAACTGGTACCACTCTACGGCAACCAAGGCGGCTACCGCGACTCATACAGAGCCTCGCAGACGCCGCCGCCACGCTACTGAGGCGAGAACATGCATTCGATGCATGATGCGACAGCCGGTATGAGAATGCGTCTGGGTAACCAACTGAATCGGCCCTCTGTCGGATGCCCGTTGTTTACAGGACCCGCTCTGTAACTTGATGACCTTTCTCAGGTCTGAATGACTTGCCGCTCGATACGCTCATCCGCCGGCACCAAATAGACGATTTAAGCATCGCACCGGCCGCTTTGGTTGAGCCGAATGCCGAAGGCCGCGCTTCTCCGGTCGGGGAAGCGCGGCCTTCGGCTCAACAGACTGAGTTTGGCAGAAGGTGAAGCCCGACGCGCTCAGTGCGGCAGCGGGAACCGGTTGGCCAGCTGCCGGCTCTCCTCGGCGATCGCCGCCAGCTTCTGTTCGTCGCCGCCGCTGGAGAGGGTCCGGTGAATCAGCTCGGCGACGTCGTCCATCTCCGCCTCGCCCAGGCCCCGGGTCGTCAGGGCCGGGGTGCCCAGGCGGATGCCGGACGTCTGGAACGGCGGGCGGCTGTCGCCCGGCACCGTGTTCATGTTGCCGATGATCCCGGCGTGCTCCAGCCAGACGGCCGCCTGCTTGCCCGTTACGTCCGGCATGCTCGGGCGAAGGTCGATCAGCAGCAGGTGGTTTTCGGTGCCGTTGGCCGCGAGTTTGTAGCCTCGCCGCTTGAGGCTGTCGGCCAACGCGGCGGCGTTGGCGACGGTCTGCCGGGCGTAGGCTTTGAAGTCCGCCTTGGCCGCCTCGCCGAAGCAGACGGCCTTGCCGGCCACCACGTGCATGAGCGGCCCGCCCTGCGTGCCGGGGAAGACGGCCTTGTCGAACTTCTTGGCCAGGTCCTCGTCATTGGTCAGGATCAGCCCGCCGCGCGGGCCGCGGAGGGTTTTGTGCGTCGTGGTCGTCACGACGTGGCAGTGCGGGAACGGCGAGGGGTGTGCCCCGCCGGCGACGAGCCCGGCGATGTGCGCGATGTCCGCCCAGAGGATGCAGCCGTACTTGTCGGCGATCTTCCGGAAACCGGCGAAGTCGATGACCTTCGGGTGGGCCGAGTAGCCGCACATGATGATTTTGGGCTTGTGCTCGGCGACGACCTTCTCGACGGATTCGAGGTCGATCGCGCCGTAGTCGGTGCGGCTTTCGTCTTCAACAAGGCGGTAGGTGACGGGCTTGAGCCACTTGCCCGAGATGTTCACGGGGCTGCCGTGGGTCAGGTGCCCACCCTCGGAAAGCTCGATGGCCGCGAACGTGTCCCCCGGCTCCAGCAGGGCAAACTGCACGGCGAGGTTGGCGCTCGCGCCCGAGTGCGGCTGCACGTTGGCGTAGCTGCAGTTGAAGAGCTTGCACGCCCGGTCGATGGCGATGCGTTCGACGTCGTCGTAATACCGACAGCCGGAGTAGTACCGCTTGCCGGGGTAACCTTCGCAATACTTGTTGGTGAGGACGGACCCGACGGCCTGCATCACGGCCGGGAGGGTGTGGTTCTCACTGGCGATCATCTCGAGCGTGTCGTGCTGTCGCTCGGCCTCCATCTGGATGAGGCCGGAAATGGTCGGGTCGACGGCGTCGAGAGAGGTGTCAGCGGCGATTATGGTCATGCGGGGTGCTCCTTGGGTGTTTCCTGAAGCGTACCAGCCGGCCAACCATCCTTCCAGCCGGATAAACGGATTAACGCCGGTCCCCCCCCCGCCTCAAACGCCAAAGGCACTTCGCACGATGTTCGCCAGTTCGAGATAGGCGTTGCCCCAGGCACCTTCGCGGAAAAAACGTGTCGGGCGGCCCGGCGCGCCGATGAACGGACGCAGCGTCCACGCCATCTGGATGCCGACGAAGCCGTAGAGGCCCAGCCACGTCCAGGCGAGTTGGCGGTGTACGCCCCGGCGGGCGATCAGCGGGCGGTAGCTCCGCCACAACACCACCTGCCCCAGCACGCTGGCCACGGCGAACAGGAAGACGTTCAGCACGATCGCCAGCGGGTAATGGTTGATCGACAGGTACCCCACCGCCGTGAGTGGCGCGAAGCTCACCAGCAGCAGGGCCGTGGCCGCCTGCGTTTCGATCAGCCCGGCCAGCACGCGGCCGAAGTCCGAGCGGACGCCAAGCAGCGTGTTCAACACAAAGAAGCTCGGCAGCGCGATGACGAACGTGACGCCCAGGAGCATCGGCACCTTGAGCCCGGAGTAGACCAACTGCCAGAACCGCTCCCCGGTGAAGCCGGCGAAGGTGCCCATCACGATGCCGTAGGTCCCGCCGGCGAGGATGACGAGCACGGCCAGCTCGCCCAGGCGGCGGGCGGAGAAGACGGCCGAGGCGTCCGGCAGCACCGGGCGGGGGCGAAGAACCTCGTGGGCCAGGTGCCACATGACGCGCCTGCTCCTTTCGAGCCGTTTCTACAAGCCCAGAAGCATGACGATCTTGCCCCAGACGGCCTCGAAGAAGTTGCTGCCCCGCGGGCGGAACAGCGCGAACTCCCTCCCGCCGCCGATGAACGGGCGGAGCACCCAGCTCATCTGGGCACCGACCAGCGCGAACAGCAACACCCACAGCCGGAAGACGGCGCGGACTTTGGAATCACTCGGCCCGTCACGCAGCCGGTCCAGGGCACCAGGGTCGTAATACGAAGGCGAGCCCGGCGCGCGTGATCCGGCCGGCCGGGATCCCGACGGCGGGCCGGGGGGGCTGTGACCCCGGAGGTGGCGGCGACGACGACTCGGCCTGCCAGACGACCTGGCCCTCCTCCGACTCGTGCTCCCGTGGAACAGAGCCCGGCGGGTCGGACTCCGGCAGCCGCTGCGGCGGCGGCGTCAGCAGGCTCTCCGGCCGGCCGATGTCCGTCAGCCGTTGCAGCGTCTGCAACAAAAACGCCAGCCCAAGAAAGCCCGCCACGGCGAAAACCGCCACGGCGAAAACCGCCACGTTCAGCAGCACGATGAACGCGTAACTCTCCGTCGTAAAGCTGAAGAACGCGACGATCGTGCCGAAGCCCGCCAGCACCGCCAACATCACCGCCATGCCGGCCACGAGCAGACGCAACACGCTCAGCAGCGACAAGCGGCTGCCTACAAGCGCGTTAAAGACGTAGAGCGAAGGGAACGTGACCGCCAGCGTAAGCAGGAACAACGCCGGCACCTTCACGGCCGAGGCGAGCATCTGCAGCAGGCTGCCTGCGGTGGCGTTCACGACGGCATAGCTGCCCATACAGATTCCGTACGCCGCCCCGAGCAGCACGATGACCCCGACAAGCCCCCTGCTGCTGGTGGCCAGTTGCCCCTCGGAGAGGTTCTCCAGCCGCGTGCCCTCGCCGCGGAGGACGTTGTCAACGTCCTTGAACCACTTGATCATGGCACCCCTGGGTTTGGTGAGCCGAACTCTACCGCCGACCATGGCCGAACGCGAGAAGGTGCCCCGCACGCGACCACGCACGGGCGGAGCCTTGGCCGATCGGCCGGCCAGGACGCCGAAGAATTTTTGCCGCCGCAACAAAGCCGCCCGGCCGGCGTTGGATAACAAAATGAGATCTTTTCCGACCGGAGGTCACGTGGCAGGTTCAATGAGTATCGGGGGCAGGTCGTCGGGTCGAGGCTTCTCGCTCGTGGAACTGCTCGTCGTCATCGGCATTGTTTCGCTGCTCATCGCCATCCTGCTGCCGGCCCTGTCGGCCGCCCAGGAGCGCGGGCGGCGGACAAGCTGCCTTTCCAACCTCCGGCAGGTCGGGGCGGCGTTTCAGACGTACCTCAACGACGGCAAGGGCCGGCTTCTCCGCGTGAACCCGGAGCCGTGGAACCCCACCTTCAACGGCTTCCCCAGCCTCGTCACCAGCTTCGACACCTACATCCCCCGCACCTCCGAAGCCTGGCAGTGCCCAAGCGACTACTACCAGGGCACCACCGCCCCGGCCGGCACCACGAAGTACTGGGAGGCCTTCGAAACCAGCTACCAGTACAACCCGTACCTCCAGGCGTTCTTCGAGGGCGACAAATTCCAGCAGGCCGTGGCGGCGGTGGTGGAACGGCGGAGGATCGACGAGAAGGACCTCTGGCTCTTCCGCGACTACTGGCACTTCCACGGCGACGAGGAAGAAATCAACGGCCGGAACTACGTCTACGCCGACGGGTCGGTCGACGTCATTCGCAAGATGGACTGAGCAGCAACGCGGCCCCTTCCCTCTGGACGACCCACGGGTGCAGTCAGAATAAAGGCAAAACATGAGCAACCAGACGAAAAACAACCGCAGTTGGGCGATCGGCATGGGCATCGGGGCGGTCGTGCTGGCCGTCGGATTGGGCGCGACGATGCTTCTGCTCGGCGGCAGGCCTGCCCCCGACGACGACCTGGAGCGGGTCGTGGCTTTTGTCGGTAGCGAGGCGTTTACAAAGCTGCCGGCCGCAGAGCAAAAGCCGTATGCCGACCGGCTCCGTGAAGTCGACCGCGACACGCTTCGGGGGCTGGAGAATGTGCCCGAGGAGGTTGTTCGGGAAGCAAGTCGGAACACGTGGGAAGTGGCGAGGAACGAGCGGATGGAGGCGTTGAACGAGCGGATGGATATCTACTTCGCCCTGCCGCAGGCCGAGCGAAATGCACACCTCGACGCCGCGATCGACGAATTGGTGGCCCGACAGAAGGAGTGGCAACAGCAGGCGGCCCAACGGGCTGCGCAGCGAGCGGCCCAGGGGGACAACGCCGACCGCGGCGGAGAGGGTCGCGGGCAGGGCCGCGGTGAAGGCGCCAACGACGGCGACCGCCAGAGCCGCGCCGCCCGCGGACAGGAGCGTCACGAGCGGGCCGACCCCGGCCAGTCCGCCCGCCGGGCCGAGTACTTCGCCGCGTTGTGGAAGCGTGCCGAGGAGCGTGGCATCGAGTTCGGCCGCCCTGGCGGCGGGCGTCGCCGGTAGAGCCGCCGGACCTGCCCTTGACCGTCAGCCGACATCCGTATTCGTCCGATAAGCCGCAGGCCGAAGGCCGCGCTTCCGCCCCCTCGGGCAGAAGCGCGGCCTTCGGCCTGCGGCTTATGGGTCATTCACGGCTTTCAAATCTCGCCCGAGTGGCTGCCGCAACCGTCTCACCGCTTTGGTAAATCGTCGGTGCTCGGCTAGCATCCCGGCCTGATGGGAAGGCGGCCAGTTTCACGCACCGAACCACCCAGCAGCCGCAGCCTGTGGCGGGCTGTCGCAGGGTGTGGCGTTATGCCGCACGGGCAGCGCGTGCGACAACTTACCCCTGACAAGGCGAGACCGTACGATGCCCGCCAGCTCAAGGTCTTGATTAAATCAAGTCGCACGACACATGCACGTGCGACAACCTGTACGAAGCCGGCTTAAAGACCGGATTGACACGATGGCTTCAAGCTCGACACGATTCGTCTTCCCCCGCCTGAGCAACTACGCGTTGCCAGTGCTGACCATCATGATCATCGGCGGAGCGCTCTACGTGCCCGTCCTGGCACGGCTCGCGGCCCACCCGGTGAGCCTCAACGTCGGCTACGCCCCCGAGCAACCGATCCCCTACAGCCACGCACTCCACGTTGGCCAGTTGGGCATCGACTGCCGGTATTGCCACCACACCGTCGAAAAGAGCGACTTCGCCGCCGTCCCCAGCACGCAGACGTGCATGAACTGCCACACCAACATCCGCGGCGAGCCGGGCACGGTGAACTACAAGAAGCTCGAGCCGGCCTTTGCCAGCTGGGAGAGCGGCAAACCGATCGAGTGGATCAAGATCCACGACCTGGCCGACTACAGCTACTTCAACCACGCCGCCCACGTGAACAAGGGCGTCAGCTGCGTGAGCTGCCACGGCCGGATCGACCACATGGAGATCGTCTGGCAGGACCAGCCGCTGAACATGGGCTGGTGCCTCGAGTGCCACCGTGCCCCCGAAGAGCACCTCCGCCCGCTGGGGGAGGTCACGAATATGGGCTGGGACCCGCGGACCCATCCGGTGGCCATCGACGCCGGCCTGACCGGCGAGGACGACCGCGAGGCCGCCCAGCGTGCCGTCGGTCTGGTGCTCAAGGAGAAGTACCAGATCCAGGGCGAAGCCTACATGACCAGTTGCTCCACCTGTCACCGTTAACGAAGTCACTGATGCACAGCACTGAGAACAACAAGCAGCCCGCCCTGCCGCCGGAGGCCAAAGCCGGCGGTGCGGTCTACTGGCAGAGCCTCGAGCAACTCGGCGACAGCCCGGCCATTCAGAGCCAGTTCGAGAACGAATTCGCCACCTACGACGTCAAGAAACTCCTCGAGGGCGGCGTCGCGCGACGCAAGTTCCTCAAGATCATGGGGGCCTCCCTGGCACTCTGCGGCCTGACGCTCTCAGGCTGCCGACGCTGGCCCCGCGAGTACATCGTTCCCAACGCCTACCAGCCCAAGGACCGCATCCCCGGCACCTTCGAGACCTACGCCACGCAGTTCGAAATCGGCGGCATCGGCTACCCGCTGTCCGTCGCGACGTTCGACGGCCGGCCCGTGAAGGTCGAGGGCAACCAGGCCCACCCGCTCGTCGTCACTCAGGACGGCCGGGCCGGTGCCAGCAACGCCTTCGCGCAGGCCAGCGTCCTGCAGATGTACGACCCGGAGCGGAACCGCGGCCGCGGGCTCGCCCAGCCGGTCATCGACCGTTCCAGCGGCATCCCGCAGACGCGGACGTTCGACGCCTTCTGGCGGGCGTTCCTCCCTCTGGCCGCCGACTTGAAAGCCGCCGGCGGTGCCGGCATGGCCGTGCTGGCCGAGAGCTACTCCGGCCCGACCATGGCCCGCATCAGGCAGGCCTTCGAGGCCGACTTCCCGCAGGGCCAGTGGTACGAGTACGAAGCCGTCTCGGACGACAACACGCTCGAAGGCGCACGCCTGGCCTTCGGCAAGCCGCTCCGCACGCTTCTGAACGTCTTCGAAGCCGACGTGCTGGCCAGCTTCGACGATGACCTGCTCGGCAACCACCCCAACGCCCTGACCTACAGCCGCGACTGGGCCAAACGCCGCAAGATGGCCGACGCCGACACCCCCGGCGTCATGAACCGAATGTACGTCGTCGAGAGCGGCATGAGCCTGACCGGCTCGAACGCCGACGAGCGTCTCCCGGCCGGCCCGAGGCAGGTCGAGGCCGTGCTGCGTGCCCTGGCCGCCCGACTGGGCGTCGCCGGCGTCAGCCTGGACGGCGTAACCCTCGACGACCGCGCTACGGCCGTGCTCGAGGCACTGGCCGAGGACCTGCGCGCCGCCGGCAGCCGCGGCGTGGTGAGCGTCGGCGAGACGCAACCGCCCCACGTCCACGCGCTGGGCCACGCCGTCAACCGCAAGCTCGGCAGCGTCGGCACGTCGGTCACGTATGTCGCCCCCCCGGCCCCCCGCGGCCGGACGCACGCCCAGGCCATCGCCGAGATCACCGCCCGCATGAACGCCGGCGAGGTCCGCGGGCTGGTCATCCTCGGCGGCAACCCGGCCTACGACGCCCCGGCCGACCTGCCCTTCGTCGCCGGCCTCGCCAACGTCGGCACGAGCGTTCACCTCTCGGAATACGCGAACGAAACCAGCGTCCGCTGCACATGGCACGTGCCCCGCGCCCACCCCTTCGAGTGCTGGGGCGACGCCCGGGCTTACGACGGCTCTATCCTCAGCCAGCAGCCGATGATCCTGCCGCTGTTCAACGGCCTGTCGCCGGCGGAATTCATGGCGCGCCTGCTCGGCCAGGAGCAGGCCGACGGCCAGGCGATCGTCAAGGAGACGTTTCGCACCCTCGCCGCCCGCGGCGGGGACGTTCGCACCTTCGAGGCCGCCTTCCGCAGCGTGCTGCACGACGGCTTTGTCGCCGGCAGCGCGTACGAGCCGCAGGAGGTCACCGCACGCACGCCGCAACTGCCCCCGCTGCCCGCCGGGACGGGCTGGCTGGCGGTCTTCGTGCCGGACGCCAAGACGTACGACGGCCGGTTCGCCAACAACGGCTGGCTGCAGGAGCTGCCCGATCCGATCAGCAAGATGACCTGGGACAACCCGGCGCTGATCGCCAAGGCGACCGCCGACACGCTCAAGCTCGACACCGGCGACGTGGTGGAGCTGACCACGGCGGAGGGGCGATCGCTTCAGATCGCGGTGTATGTGATGCCGGGTTTGGCCGAGGGAACGCTGATCGTGCCGGTGGGCTACGGGCGGACACAGGTCGGTGGCGTGGGCAACGCCATCGGCTTCAACCCCGATGCGTCCTTGCCAACCGCCAGACACTTCACCCAAATGTTGCGCGACATCCCCAAC